>CAZAAO010000014.1:0-12879 GCA_964483435.1 uncultured Candidatus Saccharibacteria bacterium
TGATCGGGATTGAACCGATGACCTCCCCCTTACCATGGGGGTGCTCTACCAACTGAGCTACAACGGCAAGAACAATTCTTCAAATTGTTCGGCCAAGTACAGACAAGCTGTACCTAAAACATACTATTATAATAAGGCGTCATTTTCAAACCTAATTCCCCTCCACCTTTTGGTAGTCGGTGTAAAGTGATGCAAAGCCAATCGCGGAGACGATGAAGATGACTACTGGCAATAGGAGGAAGTATTTGGCTGTAATATTTGCGATTTCAGAACCCAAAAATACGATAGCTAGATCTACAGGCAAATAAAAGGTCGCATTGATGAGCATAAATTTCCAAAAGTTGACTTGAGAGAGTCCGGCAGCATAAGAAAGAAGCTCGGGGATACTAACGAACGCAAGACGAGCTTTGACTACTGACTGAGTATCTTTCAAGATCGAAACAGTCTGCACTACCCTGTCTTTGTTTTGAGAGCCAACAAATGTGTTGAGTATTTTTTGTCCAAACCTTCTACTAAGCCAAAAACATACAGCGGACCCAAGCACATCACCCAAAAAAGTAAGTAAGAATCCTTTGAATGCGCCAAAAAGCGCACCGCCGATCACATACAGAGGTGAGCCACCGAGAGGAGCGATGATGAGGGTCGTCATTTTGAGCACCACGAGCAAAAGCGGTGCCCAGATCCCCGCCTTGGCCACAAACATTTTGAGATCTCCACTTCTCAAAAGTTCCAGAGAAAAATAAAAAAGTGCGATAATTACAAAAAACCACACTATCTCGATAATTTTTTGCTTTCTCATCTCTTAATATTATTTACTCTTGCATACCCGAGCAAATTCCGCCAGGTCTTCAGAGGTGAGCGAAAGCGAGACGGGGGCGCTCTCTTTGGTCTCGAAGTACATAATCGATTTTGGATTTTCTACGTGGTCCATATTGAGAGCATGCCCAAACTCGTGAGCGAGTGCCAAAGTTAGATCCGCGTTTGTTGTAAATTGATAGACGTTTATCTGTTTGCCAGTGTACTCAGCTTGATCAAACTCGTATCCACTGCCATATCTCTCGTTAAACGACTCGACGACTTTGTTATACTCTTCTGCTGCTTTGTTGCGATTTGCAAGTGAAGATTTAACCTTTGATTGCATACCATTCAACGTAGCTGCAATCTCATTGAGCCGCGCCGCTTCGCTGTTTAGACTATCTGCCTCTTTTTGAAGCTTGTTGTATTGTGCCTCAGGTGCACCTCCTCTCTTGTTCCAATACTCGACTTCCTTTTCATAAGCGAGTCTTCGTTCGTTATAATCGCTTTCTGCTTTTTTGTAGCTCGCACTTGCTGTTTCGTACTCTGATTTTATTTTGTTGAAAGCATCATCAATACTTTTGAATACTGTTTCTGCCTTTTCAAGACCAGATTCAGTGCGCTGCTTTAGCAGAGTCTCTCGCTGCCTTTCGTCGTATATGAGATTGATTTGAAACTTTGCATTTGGATCATAAGAAAACAGATCTTTGTGCGCTGCATTTTCCCACACACTTTCTGCTACTTTGATCCGCGCCAAAAACTCTTCTTTGGTTATGCCGAAATTTGAATCAAATCTTCCGATCGAATAGTGGAGCACGGTATTGCATGGATCGCGTGGGATAAGCGTGTATATGGTGTATCCCAAAAATCCGATCACAAGCAAGAGGCATATAGTAAGGAGTGTCTTGCCTAATTTCATATAAAAAATGTACCACGAATTTCGCTCATTTTAAATGAAATTACTTTACAACTCCTAAGATAGGTATATTGATGTGCTTCCTCAGAGTCTCCCCCGGGAAGACTGGCCTTCTCCGATCAGTCGGCGTACCGCGCTCACCTTTGTGCTGCTCCTGCTTCATAGCGATAAAGCTCGAACCGAGGAAGAGTGTGTGCTTGCCGTACCGCTCGGCCACACGATCGACGGCTTCATAGACGCGGGTGATATTTTGGACTCGGTCGAGTCTGCCAAACAAATCGAGCGTTTGTGCCTCGACCGAGTGGAGCTTCATAAGCACAATACCGGTCGCTCGATAGAGCACTCCCTTCTTATACACTCGATCAAATTGATCTCTCACGGATTTGATGATCACCTCTGGGATACAGACCGAGCTTTGAAGCTTCATCTCGAGCCCCGCATGATGGAAATCTTGAGTCTTGAGATAAAAGAAAAATTCCTTTGTAAAAAGACCGTGCCGACGCATTTTGATACAAGCGTTTTCTATATTTTTGGAAAGCTGAGAGAGTACAAAATCCCTATCTGAAGACGGCGGAGTGAAAGTGCGTGTTTTGCTTATGGACTGATAATCGTGCTTTGCTTCTGTATTTAGTGGAAATACAAAATCCCCCCGAAGCTCCTGCCATATTTCTTGAAACGGTTTCGAGAGGTGGCTCTTAACCCAAGATACATCCCGCAGTGCGAAGTCGAGCGCGGTGCGAATGCCAAATTTAGCAAGATAGTTTTCGGTATTTGGACCAATACCCCAGACCTTGCCCACGGGCAAATCTTTGAGGAAGGTGTGTATCTCCCGGCCAGGGATAATAGTAAGCCCGGACGGCTTTTTCCATTTGGAAGCAACTTTGGCGAGCACTTTGTTTACCGAAAGGCCAATCGAAAAGGTGATACCGAGTGAAGAGTCGAGCTCGTGTTTGATACGGCGCGCCATCTCCGCATAAGGCATGCGCAAAGACCTGCGGAGTCCGGTGAGGTCGGCAAAGCACTCATCAATACTGTACTCGTCTACCGCCGGAGTGTAGCGACGTACTATGTCGTACATCCTCTGCGAGTAGAGACCATAAGTCTCATAGTCAGAAGGAAGTATTACCGCCTCGGGACAGATGCGTTTGATATCGTGAAGCTTCATACCGCGAGTGACACCGAGACGCTTGGCTTCATAAGTCATCGACGATGCTATACCTCTCTCTTGCCCAGTGACGACAGGCTTGCCTCGAAGGGACGGATTCCTCGCTACTTCGCAAGAAGCAAAAAAGGAATCCCCGTCGATATGAAGTATCGCCTTTGGAAAAGACCTTAGAGTAAATTCCATATATTTGGAAAATTTTATTTATACTTGCGGATCACTGCTTTTACTTTTGCAGCAATGCGAAGATCGTTTTCGGGATAGATTGGTTTGAAGTTTTTGTTTGCAGGTTCGAGCCATATCTTACCTCCCCTGTTGCGAAAATATTTCATCGTCCATTCGCCATCTACTTCTGCGACTACAATATCTCCGTCTTTGACCTTTTGAGCACGTTCGACTATGACCATGTCCCCATCCGCAATGTGCGCGTCGATCATAGAGTCGCCGTCTACCTTGAGCATGAAGGTCGCCTCCTTATGGTCGATCAAAAAGTCGTCGAGGCTCATGGTATCTTGCAGCTCTTCTTCTGCAGCCGAAGGGAAGCCTGCCTTCACGGACCCGAGCACTCCTACCTCACCAAAAATCCTCGACGGAGCAAGCTTGCCCATCCGGTCTCGCAAGAGTACTCCCTCCTCCACCATCCTGTTTACGATCTTGTAGACCGCATTCGTAGACTTGAAACCAAGGAGCTTCATTGTCTCCCGATAAGTCGGCAGACGCTTGTGCTCTTTGTAGAAAGATATAATTTTGTTTTGATAATCTTGATACACGAATTTGATTTATGAAGTAAAGAAAGAAAGTACCTTACCGAAGCTAAACATGCTTCGCTCGTTGAATCGCTTTAAGGACCTGAGGAGCTCCCTGTGACGGATCGCTTCTTCTCGATAATCCACTCCGCGGATTATCTTTTTGTCTATGAGCGAGTTCAGGTGCTCGATCTCAAGTTCAATTGCTTTTTTGAATTGTTTTTGACTCATAGTTTTAGGGTTAACTTTTACATGAGTAGTATAAGTGAACACCCGTTCACCTGTCAAACTTTTTGTGCTCTTTTACCCACTTAGAGCACAGAACTTGCCCTACCCCAAAATCCGGTGGGAAAAATAATTGTGATTCATTGAAATTTTTAGATACATTATTCCACACGATCGTATAAAATAATGTAGTGGAGGTAGACAAAAGTTAGTATTCCACATACATCAAAATTAGACGACCGTCTGTTTTTGATGGGTGCAACAAATAGAATGTAGCGATTGATCGCCACAAATTACAACACATGCAAAATGCCAAAGGGAACCTTTGACATTAGCCACGTGCATTAACTCTAAGAGTTTAATTTATAACTAGTTGACCTCGTACTCCCACCCTGGTTGCCAGGATTTGGTTTTGCGCCAGTCATCTGCTAAAGCTTGCTCCCAGGTTTTACCATTTAGTAACACCTCAAGTGCGATCTGTGGAGCTTTGTGAGCCACGATAGCCACATGCTTGCCGTCGTAGTTTTGTTTTATAAATTCAATAAATTCAGCAACTCTATTTTTTACATCGTTATAGCTCTCCCCGTTTGGAAAAGGCTTCTCCCAACATTCACCTTCTTGCATCGGCTCTACGATATCAGAAGAAGCTCCGTTCAAATCTCCATAATTACATTCGCGAAGTCTCGGATCAGGAATAATTTCGTACACGCCCTCCCAAGTGAGTTTGGCCGAATCATGGGCACGCTTAAGATCTGAACAAAAGACTACATCGAACTTTTTATCCTTTGTTTTTTCTGTTAAATCTTTGGACTGCTGCACTCCAAGCTCTGATAATTCGACATCTTTCCAACCAGAGGAAACATGGTCTTGGTTATCCGTAGTAGTGCCGTGAACAAAATATGTGATTTTTATAGACATATGCTATTTAT
This sequence comes from uncultured Candidatus Saccharibacteria bacterium, assembly GCA_964483435.1. Lineage (GTDB taxonomy): Bacteria > Patescibacteriota > Minisyncoccia > Phycocordibacterales > WO2-35-19 > CAZHJF01. The sequence goes on from CAZAAO010000014.1 coordinate 4,774, forward strand.
CTAATCTAAGCTGATAAATTTGGGTATCATACCCTCTAGTCTCCTCATCTTCTCTTGAAAGACCTAGAGATTCTAATTCATTAAATAATTCTTCTCTAACTTCTTCGGGATTCGCGTCATCGTTTGTAAGTTTTTCGATCTCCACAAAAGTCCCCAGTTTCTCTACCTGATCTAAGCAAAATTCATATTCACCCAATTTGCCTTTCTTTCTAGTTTTTTTAACCTCAATTGCTGGGTACCAATTTAAGATCGTAAGCATATTATGGATTTCTTCTGGGTCTTTAACTTCAGTCTCGAATTCGAGATTATCTCCTTCACTTGAGCGCTGTTGCTTCAGATTCAACTGAGCCGTATCTTTGAGTCGACGAATACGGATTATTACATCTCCTTCGCTCGCAGACGCAAATTCATTTCTACTTCCTTTTAGAGAGTAGATTGTGTCGTGCTGGCTTATTGGTTCAGAAATTACACAACCTTTCTCTTTAAGCTTCTCCTCAATTTCTTCAAGATTTTTTGCCCTAAGTTTTATTTCTATTTCTCTCATATTAGTTTATTTCTGGTCATATATTTCTATATTATACGAACAGTGTAGTTTAATTAAGCCAAAAAATAAAGCGGACCGAGACTTGCTCGGACCGCCCATTTTGAATATCAGAGTTGATCGATAGGTGTATAGACTTTCGACTTGTCGAGAGTATGCGTCTCCACATCAATCTCTAGAAGTCTTTTGGCGTTTTTACGCCACTCTATAATCTGCTCGATTTGTGCATCAGCGAGCGCGTCGGTCGTCTTGGAAACACCTTTGACCTTCATTGCGTACTCGATGCAGAAGCGAGCTGAATCGGGATTAACAAGCCCTCCTTGCTCGATGACCAGCTGATTGCCTGCTATGTTGTCGAGAGCCTTAGCGATCCTAGACGCCAAAGTGTCTCGTTTGCGAAAAGAACTGAAACGGTTGATGAGAAATTCTCGACTAAGCCCCGGTAATGCAGAGACAGCTTCCGAGAATTTGCGGATTTCTTCCCCATCCTGCTCGTTGTGAACCTTGATAGCAGTCGGGACGTCAAACCCTTCAATTATCTCATCGTCGTCATGGACTACGAGACAAGAGAAGACTTTTTGTACGAGAGAAGGCTCTTCCGGAAACTCCACTAGCAAATTTGGAGTAATGTAAGTGAGCAGCCTTAGTACTCGTGCCAAATGCTCTGCGATGCTATCGCCAACAACAAAGGGATTTTTGTCATAGCGAAATATTTGCTGAGCTTTGCCCTGAAACTCGGCAGTCAGATCTAGGACTTTTCTCATGTCATGGTTCATGGCTAGATACTACATCTTTCGCATAAAAAATAAAGCTGTGTAGATTGCAATTTTTTGAATACATTATTCTACACGATCGTATAAAATAATGGATCAGCAATCTCCGTATGAGCAATATCAAAATGTAGCGATTAATCGCTACAAATTACAACACATGCAAAATGCCAAAGGGAACCTTTGACACCTTTACCACTAAACAAAATCCGCCTCCGTCGGATCTTGTGTCTTGCGGGGCGGACAACCGTTTAATTGACATCTGTTTTTTCGAAAAAAACTTCACAAATAGAAACCGGAAAAATTAATCTTTCGAGCGGCATGCCGTCCCAAAATTCTGCCGCCGCATGCTTACCTGCTTTTTTGAGGGATTCGACACCGCTCTCTTTACTAACTACATATGCCTTTTGCTCATCAGAGTAAGGGTCAAGAGTTGGTGGAAGAGAGCAATTTTCCGAAGTGAGTACTTTTATTTCCACTCCGATCCACGCTCTCCTCATTTCTATATCCAATCTCCCCGGTAGTTCAGCGATGATACGAATGAGCATTAGTTTTCCTTTCTGCAGCAATGCTAACAGATTTATGTTATCCGTGTAAACTTAAATCACGTATTCAAATGTAGCGATTAATCGCTACAAATTACAACTAGCTTTTTTGAGTATTCAAAACTTTGAGAGGATTGATCGTCTCTCCAGTAAGACGGGCCCCGCAGGCGTGATCTTTGGTCTCGAGAGTGTTCGTTTTAAAAACTGTGAGGTGGAGGTGCGGACCCGTAACTTTGCCCGTCGTACCCACAGTACCAATCATCTCCCCTTCATCTACATTGTCACCCTCGCTTACATCAAAGCTGTTTAAATGTGCGTAGAGGAAGGTGTAGCTTCCGCTCTCGTCTTCTACCATTACATATTTTCCAAAGCCCTTACCGGGGCAATAATTATCTTCGTTTGCCACCTTGACTACCGTACCGGAAGTAAAAGACTTGACGGCGGAGCCTTTTTTGCCCGCGACGTCTACTCCTGAGTGCCCTACCTTATAACCCTGAGTTATCGCTGCTGTATTTAAAGCCAAGCTTGATCCTTCAAAGGACGCGCTTACCTCTGAAGCGGGTTCAAAACGCACACCCAAAATAAGTATGACGAAAATACCGAAGACGACTACTTTCCATCTTGCAAACGGGAATTCGGGCAAATTTGGCATGGGTCTATATTACCAGCCAACGAGTATAGAGCAAATGAAATTTATTTCAGGTATTTTTCGATATTTAATTTGTGTTCTTCGTATGTGGTGGCGCAGTGGATCTCGCCTTTTTTATCGTGCAAATAATACAGACAAGTAGTAGAAGCAGGGCGCAAGCTCGCTTCTATCGCGCTTATCCCTGGATTTGATATAGGTCGCGGAGGAAGCCCGGTATTTCTATAAGTATTAAAAGGAGAATTGATCTGCTTTTCTGCAGGTGTGATCGGTGCCCAAAAGCCCGCCCCTTTGTCGCCTCTTGCGTATTGCAAAGTCGCATCCACTTCGAGCCGCATATTTTTTTCTAGCCTATTCCAGAGTATCCCCGCTACGAGAGGCATATCTTGCTTTCCATTTGCTTCTCTTTGGACAATCGAAGCGAGTTTTATCAAAGTAGGCCAGCGGATATTTTGAGCGACCGCTTCTTTCGAATAAGGTGCAAACTTTTCTTCAAATCTTCTACGCAAGCGACTTGCTACATCCTGTGGTGACTCTTCGAGAGAGATTAGGTAAGTATCTGGAAAGTAAACTCCTTCTACATAGTTTGGATCTGCATTGGTATATTTGGTGACCCAGTCGTATTTTTGCTGCTCGCTCCAGCCCAAATTTTCTTGCATCAAATCTGCAATTTCTTCTTTGCGCAAACCTTCGGGTATCACTACCCACTTCATGTATGGACCAGTTTTGAAAGTGCGTGAAATCTGCCAAGGGGTCATCGATTTGGAAATACGATAAGCACCGGGATCAACTTTGACCACACCGTGGAGAGTGTTTGAGATAGCTAGCGCCAATGAGCTACTTACAAAACCTTTTTCTTTTACATCGGCGAAAACATTTTTGTCTGATTTTAATGGCACAATGTATCGTTCCACCTCTGCTTCAGAACTTCCCTTTTGTGCGAAAATGATGTAACCAAAATATGCACCTGCAATTATGAGAAGTGCTATAAAAACCAAAATTATATATTTGGCTCTAAATTTAGATGCAGGCTTAAGATCGCTATCCATAGATTAATGATACCAAATTTACCCGTATACAAAAAAAGAAGGAGCATTTACGCCCCTTCTCGCACAATTCAATACTTTTTCCAAAGTACATCCCTATCAAACTCCGCTTCAACACTATTCAATATACCAGTGTATTGTAAGCGATGTTTATAAGAGCAAGCCCGAGCAAAACGAAAAGAAAGCTTTTTCTCTTAAAAAAAGAACCTCTCGCGATCGGTATTTCTCTTGGTGGTAGCCCTCGCCACTTTCGAGAGTAGTGAGCGGTACAAGACCGGTCGAAAACTAAGCTCGGATCGATTTTCCTCCTCATGCCAAATTCTAGTTTGGTGAGAGGGCAAAATCCGAATACGATTTCAAAAAATAGAGTCGAAACCTGGAGCGCAAGGATCGGATAAAACAGAGGCGACCACAGCCACCCCACTATTACAAGCCCCACGACCACCAAATGCACCCAAAACACAAAGTCTGCCGCTAAGGCGTAAAACACGCTTCTAAAGGAACTTGTCACGACGTGAGTCTACCTTAAATGTGTGGAGATAGATATAGCCGTTAAAAACGATTAATTGGAAGAAGTTTGTTTCTGGGAACATGACACCTGAGTCCATTTGTATTCTCCATCGCGATATCCATCAAGTTCATAACATCTTCTTTCGGTAACAATTCCGACACAAGCCTTACCACCTCCCGCGTCAGGACAAGGCTGGCCACTAAAATCGCGACAAGAGTTGTCTACTTTAATACCCAAACAACTACACTCTCTATGTACTGCTCCCCACGCAAAATTAGTGTAATCGCAAGATCCACCCGATAAAACCATTGGAACAATGGTAACCCCACTCAAAACCAATGCAAAAACAACCAATACAGTAATAATGATTTTTTTCATATTTAAATTATATACTACTGTTCCAAAATCTCATTAATATAAAAAGTGGAAATTCGTTTTAATACTTTAGTTTTCTATCAAAAAGAATGCCCGAAGAGCCGATGAGCTCTTCGGGCATTCTTTTTGTGTGACGCGACTATCTATTTGGCTACTTCTTAAAACGAATAAAAAAAATACCTACAAAGCCACAGAAAATGGACTCTAAATTATACGAACCAAGAAACGGTGTTTAGAGGAGAGAGATTTTTCATCCAGCACTAACTTTAAAAAGTTAGTGCTGGATAGATCTTACTCGCACTGTTTCCTTGCCCGATTAGATTCCACCTCTGCAGCTTTGCAGGGATTCTTTCAACTCCATTACAATCTGTTTCGCTCTTTTGAGCTCATCAGTCGAGACCCACATCTCGATACAGACCTCCTATTCTCTCGTGGAGATAGGAGGAGGAAGGAGGTGTCGAACAACGACACCTCCGAACGAAGAAAACCATGCAAACCAGCGAAAACTATAACCTCTTAAAGATCTCCCATTTGTGACCGAATATTTCTTTAATTCCCTCGGTCAGTTTGGCACTAATAAGAGAGTCTAACGGCCTGTCATGGATGAGTGCGTCGCGCACTTCCGTGGCGGATATTTTGGCCGTCGATCCATCGAACCGGTTGAGGATGCGTATCTTTCTGCCGAGACCGGCATAATAAATTACATCCTCTTCGCACCCGCCATAAAAGGCAGTTTGATTTGGATCGGCACCCGCCAGATCAATCAGATCGTCGAGAGCTGTTAGCCACTCAGCATCTGACTGGAAGTCTGCCAACCCGACGATCTTCACTTGAGGGAATACCGTCTTCACAAAACGGCGGCGATCTTCATAACAAAAGAAATGACGCAATGACATAGGCGAGTTATCACTGCCGATTACTACCATGCAATTGTCGCCAAAGTCCTCTATCATTTTGCGGATAACAGCTTCATGCCCGATATGCATCGGGCAAAGACGGCCAACGAATACCCCGAATTTCGGATTCATTTTAGCTCCCCATCGCGACGAACACGTCAAACCGAATTGCCCACCATCGTTCGGAGCAAGGATGCTCCAAAAAATGACAGATCGCTCGCCACCTAAGTCTTAATCGATTGCGCCAAGGCAAGTCGGCGATCGAAAAAATACCGGTCGCGCCTCCTGTGAGGAGATGGACTGGGTTAATTTCCTCGTTGGCGTAACGCCAAACAAACATGTCGACCCCTCCCCTCACGACGACGACGCAATTCTCCGACGCTTCCCGACGATATAGTTCTTCAACCTCCTTTCGATAATGAAGAAAAAAACCTTTCATCCCTTGTTGAACTGCACGGCCCACCACTATCGTGGCGAGTCCAGCACCCAAAAGATAAAAATCCATAATAGATTCTTATCTCCTTTCTCCCTTCCGGGATTTTACCCCCGACAAAGTCGAAGAGGAAAATCCCAAAAAGGAGATCGGCCCAACGAGGAACAAGCCACCAATGTCATGGTAGCCATTATATGCTCAGCACGTTTTTTCATAACGTTCGACCTCATCAACATTTAGCTGACGAAGTCTTCCAAATCAACTTCACTGAAACAGACTTGGAAGATAGGGCTAATCGCGCAACGCGCTTTCGCCCTCAAACCTCGGTTCATATTTTCCCCAATTTGCTTTTCTTGGCCTTGGAGAAGGTCTAACCGAAAAGACCACAGTCGGCCTCACCTGGTATCAGTCGTTTTATAGCAGCCCCAGGACGGACCACCAACCTTGAAATTTTCATTTCAAGGAGGTAGCTGACATTTGCTTAATGTGGCATACCATACTCTCCTTGCACACATAGTGCCTAATATTTGCCGCATATTTAGCGGTGTTTGTCTTGCCCAAGTCTTATATTTTAAAACTCGGACTTACTTCGTTTTGGGTGAGGATAACGAAAAACCCTATCTCCTATTCATTGGTGAACTCCTTTTTCAGAAATTGCCACCTTCTTAATACATAGTGGCAACGGAGCATTCGACAGTGCGACTCCATGTCGCACCGTCTTCCAAATCAACTTCTTTTGAAACAGACTTGGAAGAGAGAGGTCGCGAGCCAATTGGTTTACTCAATGTAAACCAGGCGAGCGACCTCTGTGAGGCGGCGACCGGAGCCGCCTCGTGAACCTTACTCCCTATTCCGGTCTCAAGGGAGTTTGCACTATTTGCCAAAGTGGCACGGATGTACAAATATCCGTGAGAGTTTGGGGTGACTCACAACCTTGATGTTCTAGGCGACCTTGCGGACCACCATCCGACGGAGCTCCTCCGCCGCCTGACGGCGCGCTGCCTCTTCGACAGCAGCCTTTTTATCCGCCTGGGCCTTTTCGGCCTTTGCAACTGCCTCGTCGGCCGCGTCCATGCGGCGACGGATCTCGGCGGCCTTTTCAGCCTTAATCCGCTCCGACGCAGAGGGAGCGCCGGCTACAAGCCCGGCTACAGTGTTATACATTCGCGCCGCCGGCTCCCAACCAGCACCCTTCACGTCGCGCGAATAGCGCATAATTGCAAGGTTAAGACGCTGCTTAAGGCCAATGTCCAACCCTTTCATCGCCGCGAGTTGCGCGGCAAAAAAGGATGGCGAATGGTTAATAAAAGATCGCAACGTGCGGGCCAGCTCGGTATGAGCATCCCGCAGGGTGCGCTCCGCTTCCTCCACCTTGCCGGCCTCCAACTCGGAGGCGGCCAATTCCGCATTCTCAGTCACGCCCGAAGGCATTTCGAAACCAGAGAATTTTTTTGCCGCCGAAACGACGGTCAAAAAAGTACCCTGGATCAACATGAAATTTTTGGTCATTGAACACCTCCCGTTGTTCCCTTCACTGCGTCCGAAGACTCGAGGGAACTCCTGGTTTGCGCTTGGCTTATGCGCGTAGCACCACTTCACTCCACAGAGCTTCGCGGTACGAGCCAGTGAGCATTTTTGGCTGCTCACCATACACCTAGGAATCACTTTCGCGATCCCTCTTTCCAGTTCGATTTTGCTCATCGTAAACGACAAGCAAAATTCAAGCCGGAGAAGAGGAATAACATTGCAGTTATCGCTTACGCGATGATTGTTCTGCGTTTTCCTTTGCCCGTTATAGCTTTTCAAAGCGACGTAGGGCTTTATCCTTCTCACTTACGTGATCCGGATCTACTTCTCTATTGTATTGTCAACGACCTTGCCTCTCATCCATATTGTCGTTCCGAGAAGTGGGAGGACGAAAATTATATATGTATTACTTTGCTTCGTTCCCACACTTCTCTTAACGATCTTTTGTCCTAACGAAAAAGACGACTAGCCCTTTTCTATGAGGAGCCAATCGTCTTTTCCTAATTCCTTCGAACTTACTCAGGGTCATGACTACTTTTGATAGTCTACCTGAGCTTTTCGATGAATTTTGACTCTCTCCTCTAAAGATTGTCTTTAATATTTGTATTTTAAATAGCGTTTACCTTTCCTGAACCTTACATTTATATTATAGCATGTCTGTCATTTCCTGTCAAGTACTTACCGAGCCTGTATTATTACTACCTACCGTATCTCATCCTTACATAAATAGTATATCATAGTATACTTTCCTTGTCAATACCTACGTAATGGTTCAATACCTTGGACGCAGAGGGTAATATCGAGACATATGGCATA
>CAZAAO010000015.1:0-12461 GCA_964483435.1 uncultured Candidatus Saccharibacteria bacterium
TCAATACCCAATATATACATAAGATTCAATAATAACTTATGAGCTCAAATATGGCACTTCCCGTATTTGGAATCAGAAATATACTACCATTAAATCTAGCTTATACAATAAAGAATTACGACACCCTACCAACACCAATTTGGCCGATCGGCCAAATTGGTGTTGGGCATTTACAAGTTAGATTATAAGTTGTATATTCTCCGCAGGAGTTCACACACCTCCTAACCCCTGAAGTAGGACACTAAGTGTCCATTGTACTCCACCGGTGTCCGAAACCCAATCACTTTTCTCGGCCGGTCATTCAAAAAGGAAAGTATTTCTTGCATTTCTTCTTGAGTAACTGAGCTAATATCTCTTCTTTTTGGAACAAAACATCTGATCCACCTGTTGGTGTTCTCCACTAATCCCTTTTCCCAAGAATGGTATGGGTGTGTAAAATATATGCGTGTCTTGAGAAGAGCTTCCAGCTCTTTCCAATTCACGAAAGCAATATCGTTGTCGGTGGTGATTGATTTGACGGTCATCCCACGAAACAACCCGGAAAGCGCAGCCCTAATCGTGCTGCGTTTTCTGTTAGGCAGTTTCCGGATCCAAGTATTCTTGCTCCACCGATCAACTACAACCAGAAAACACCAACTGTTGTATTTGGAGACCACAAAGTCCATCTCAAAGTGACCTAGACCATCGAGAGCGGGTCTTTCTTCGATGTATTTCCTGCCATCTTTGGGAGTTTTGTATGCATATTTCTTTCTGCCTCCTCTCACATTGTTCCAACCCCAGAAGAGCAGATGCTCCAAGCATCTGCTCTCTGCAAACTTGTATATGCATTTCCCAGAGCATTTGATACCCATTTCCAACTCCAAAAATCCACTGATCTGCTCTGGAGACCAGTGCTTGCGCAATTTTTCTTCGACAAAGCAGCAAAGAAAGCGATCCATAGCCACTTTGAGACACTGACGTTTGGAGCGCCAACGACGAACATATGCCCGATGATTGGCTTTCTTGGCCTGATACTCTCCATTGACCAGGTTCTTCTTGATCTCGCGGCTGACAGTATTTGGAGAGCGTAGGAGAAAGCGAGCAATCTCTCGTAGCTTCACGCGAGCCAGAAACAATTTCTCAATTACAAATCTTTCCTCGAAACTCAAATGCGAATATTTCCTTTTCATAACAGTTATTTTAACTGTCCTACTTCAAAGGTTAACTGGAGACAATGAAAGAAATTACGGTTCAAGAAGAATTGGTACTTTCAGAGTACTACGAAATTTTCCGGCTGATTCTTTTTAGACAATCGATCAGCTCATCTCTAAAGGTGACTCTCAAACAGATAATGAAGCCGCTCCATGATTGTCCAGGATGCCAGTGTTTGCAACTTCCCGCAGAGTCTCTGCAAGAAATCGGGAAAATCTTCTCCGATCTTTGTATGGACGAGAAGGTGGAAGAGAAGTTTGGCACCTGGAGTTATGACGGGGACACCTTCATCCTTCTGGCAAAGTTGAAATCTGGAAAGTGCGATTACGCCATTCTCGGCGAGTGGCCTCGTCCTGGTAAAGAGCTACCCGCGTATGATAAGCGGCTAGATTCGGTGCTCGACAAGGCTAAAGTAGAGTTGAAGCGTCGAGCAAAATCGGCGGCGCTCTTGATCGCCGTTGGCGTAGCGCTTTGGATCCTTACACGTGGAGAACAACCTTTCTTCATGATGGCTGGGATAATAATGCTTTTAGCACTAACCCCAGTGTGGATGAAGATTTGGGAGATATATGTTTTGAGTAGGAATTAAAAAACGCCGTGGGGTCTTCGACCCCACGGCGTTCTCTCTTTAGTTTATTTCCAAATCAGTATAAAATTCAGAAAACTTTCTATTTTATTAATTCCCTCCATTTATTTTTTTAACTTGTGACCCCGACGAGATTCGAACTCGTGTTTCGTCCGTGAAAGGGACGCGTCCTAGACCGGGCTAGACGACGGGGCCAGTAATGAAAACTATAACACGAATAAGTACATAAACGCAATTTGACTTGAACCCAGGTGCAATGTTGGTAAACTATACATATGAGTTTGAAAATAAAGAAAGAGAGAGCTATTCAATTGAGGAAAGCTGGCCATAGTTATGGCTATATAATGAAAAAATTAAATATAGGATCTAAGGGTACTGTGAGTTCTTGGTTATCAGGTCTAAAACTCTCAAAAGACGTAGAAGAAAAGATTATAAACGATGGTAAAACATCTATAAGGAAGGGTTTTCATATTTATAATGACAATAGGAGAAAGAATATAGAAAAAGAAAACTCAGAATACTTCTCTAAAGGAAAATCACTTACCGTCATCAAATGCAAACAAGATCTATTGTTAGTAGGGGCGGCATTGTATTGGGGTGAAGGAACAAAGTACGAAGGAAAATACCCTGCTCTTATTTTTACTAATTCGGATCCAAAGATGATCTCACTATATATGAGATTTTTAAGGGAAGGCATATGCATTGACGAATCTTTGATTAAAGCGGGTATTCATCTCCATCCCAATGTTGATGAACTTGAAGCAAGAAAATTTTGGTCACAAGTAACCAAGATTCCTTCGTCCTCTTTTTATATTGTTAATGTGAAAAATATCGCTAGTCGCGGTAGGAGGGAACCAAAAAAACTGCCGCATGGGATGGTAGTTATTAAGGTAAATAGAAGACGTTTTTTCTATTTGATGAAAGGAATGATAGAATCGCTTGTGTAAGCATTTGGAGGAGTGGCTGAGTGGTTGAAGGCACCGCACTCGAAACGCGGCAGGGATGAAAGTCCCTCGTGGGTTCAAATCCCACCTCCTCCGCAAAATAAAGAACGAAGGGACTATATTTTGCGAGAGTGTAGTTTAATAAAGGCAGGGCAGTGGGTATCTTCATGCAAAATTCATATTGGAAAGGTAAGTAGAAGCTTTATATACCATTATATATAGCCGCATATAAGCATCTACTTACGTTATCAACATCGTGTGTTTCTCATAGGGTGAGGCAACGCTATAGTTAATAGTAGCTTACGCTGTGAGCGCAGAGCTTTTATTAATGATTAGAATTTCAGTTTATGAATTATAAAAAAATAGTACTTATCCCGATAGGTCTCATACTTTGTGCTGGACTCATAATCTCAGTAATAAAGAATCTCAAAGAAGAAAGCATCTTCAAAATGACAGACAACAAAGCGGCCGTACTTGGAGCTTTCGCTACTCAAGGGCTTGTGGCGCACTATCCTTTTGAAAGCACTTCACAGGCTTCGCAGGGTGGATACATCTCTGCTTCAAACTATGAGCTCACAGTCTCTGGGGCAGATCTATCTACGGGCATGATAGGATCTGCTTTTTCATTCAATGCCTCTACTTCGGTCAAAACCGATCGTCCTGTCCAGGACGACTTTTCTATCTGTAGCTGGATCAAGACGGGAAGCCGCGGCATCGGCCCGGCGCACTACGAATCGCGCTCTATCGCAGCCTCGTCGTGGCCAGGGAGTGGTAATGACTTTACCTTTGGAGTCAACGGATCTTCGGTGATTGTCTTTGGAGTCGGCTCAGGTACTGGCGCTGACACTTCTATATATGGAAAGAAGAATGTCTCTGATAATGCATGGCACTATGTTTGTGTAACAAGAAACAAATCAAGTGGAGAAATAAAAATTTATACTGATGGAGCTCTCGAGTCTACTGGTACAGCTCCTACAAACAGTCTCACTACAAATCCAAAGCTTCTCATTGGCAATAGAAGCGATGGTCAATCGGCTCCGTTTCTGGGCATCATCGATGAGATGCGTATATATAATAGAGTGCTCTCCGTGGATGAAATCACCGAGCTCTATAATTACAGAGGAGATACTTCAGGTAATACATCAAGTAATACAAACACTCCTCCGCCAAATACTTCGACGACCACCAACGTCACTTCTTCTTCGTCACCGGCTTCTTGTGGGTCGCCTGCGACCAACGCTTTCACAGCCTGCTTCTATGGTGACAAAAATCTAAGCTCGTTTATCACATCAAGGACCGACTACCTCATTGACTATACTTGGCAGCGCAGCTCACCAGCGACAAATGTACCAGACGAAAATTTCTCGGTGTCATGGGACGGGTATTTCAATTTTGAAGCAGCGGATTATACATTTACGACGACAGCAGACGACGGTGTGAGAGTTTATCTCGACGGTACTCTTATTATCGATAAGTGGATCAATCAATCACCGACCACATACACGGCTACCAAGACTTTGACCTCGGGAAGTCACAGAGTGCGAATGGAATATTATGACAATCTCTACGACGCGACGGCAAAGCTTGCTTGGACAAAGGTGAGCGCTCCAAATACTCCTATTGCGACTACTACGACGACTATCACACCGACGACCACTCCTCCAATAGTTACTCCCGCTACTACGACTACTCAGATCCCAGTGGTCACGGCTCCTTCGGTAAGCTATTCAAGTATCACTGAAAATTATCCCGCAAGTGGCAATGGTGTTGTGCTCAAAAATTTCAGTACTACAGATGCAAACAACAAAACCTTTTCAGTCTCAAGAATATTTGCGAAGGGAGAAATTGTAAATTATCCAAAGGCGCGCATAGGAGGTGTAGCTATCGAGACTCAGGCTGATGTAATGAGCAGATATGAAGATGGTAGTGTAAAGCATGTTGTCATCTCTTTTGTGACAAGTGTGCCAGGTAATGGATCTACTGCCGTCGATTTCATAAATCAAACTTCATGTAATTGTGGGGTGGGGCTTGCTCTCACCAAGGACCAGATGCTTGCATCAAACTATGATTTTGATGCCGTGATCGAGACAAGCAAAGATGGCAACACTCAAAAAGTCAGCGCTCGCGAAATGCTTCAAAACGGAGATTTCAGGTACTGGCTCAAAGGTCCGATCGTAACGCAAGTTATATTGGAAGACCGATCTACCGCCCTCAAGTACGACTTTGGATTCAAAAATACAGCTAGCTTCCTTGCGACACCTAACGGATATTTTAGAGCGGGAGATACAAGCATGAACGTGCTTGACGCAAGTGATATACCAGTGCCATCCGTAATTCAACTTTTTAGCGAAAGAATGCGCGTGTGCGGGAAGAATGGAAATACAATTCAGTTCGGGGTAAAGACTTGTCCAAATGCTGATGGTAGGAAGTATGGAGGCACTCCGGAGGTCAGCATCGCTGCTTGGGGAGAGTTTGCGACAGTTGAGGGCAAGAGTGGTTGGAGAGTTGCTGACACTTCTCTGTTTAAGGCTATGCACCCGATTTTTATCGCTACCTTTACCCCAAAGACACCAACTAGTACTAAGGTGGATATGATTCTCGAAAACATGTGGACCCAAAAGCTTCAGGATCAGTTTTATGATCTGGTTTTGAAGGTGGGGAGAAGTCTCACTCCTGTGTACTCCAAAGCAAATATAAAACACATTGCAAAGACCAGGTGGCGCAAAACATTTTATATCGGTGAGCAGGCTCCGGCTGTGTATATAGACTTCAATCTTCCTTATCTTGCTTATACAAAGGCGATTCCAAATTTCAATCCAAATCTAAATATTACAAATGGTGCTATCAATGGCATGCTTGAGACTGGATACTCTCACTCGGTCGGATTTACTCCTGGTTGGAGAAACAGCGACAAGGGGGAGCCAGGAACTGACGACAGTGTTTGGATGCAAGGACAGATATGGAAAAACCAATTTGATGCCGGTCAGCGACCGGATATCGGACTCTTCACTACTTGGCAGATGGTCTATCTCTATGCCATGAAGACAAGTGACGCTCGTGTGCCAGAGCTTTTCCAAGAGCTAGTTGGAAACGGTAACGCCGCAAACATGATCCCAATGTTTGCCAGAGAGTCGAAGACTGGAAAAGTGTTCGTCTCTGGTATGAGCGATGACATGTTTGGGCGCTCCATGTCGCTTGATGCTCGACCAAAGACTTACTCAAATATTAGCAAGAGCGGCGACCAAGACGGTGACTACCAGTTTGCTGTAGACAAAGTGACTCAAAATAACTGGACAGTAGATGTAGCTCACTTCCCAAACAGCTTCTTTATTCCTTACTTGTTTACCGGCGACTATTATTTCCTAGAAGGTATGTACAACGAAGCGTCTTATGTACTTCACACTCCAAATCCAAACAATCGTATCAATGGCAAAGGTCTTTTTGGTCATGAGGATCGTGGCGTAGCTTGGGGTTTCCGTGCAATAGGCGAAGCAGCATACCTCGCACCGGACGGCTCTCCAGAAAAGAAATACTTCACTCAAAAGATGCTTGATAACATTGCTGTGCGTGAGGGAGCTTTTGACATCCAAAATGGCAGCTTCTACAGTCCATGTACTACTAATCCATTCAATGCATTTGCTGAGAGCTCAATCTGGTGTATTGGCAAAAATAAATTCAATAAGTTCCCAAATCCTCTATACTTCTGGTCAAAAGGATATGGAGCGGATGGTGAAGCGGATCTAGCAAAAGCAAACAACGTCAGTATTCCATTTCAAAACGTTTTTTTGCATGTGGTAATGGGACACTTGGATGAGCTCGGGTTCAATCAAATACGCCCTCTTAGAGAGAGATTTGCCCAAAACTTCCTAGGTCAAGTATTCGATTCAGCATACAGCCCTTACTTCCTTCAAAATTATCGTACGCCTTCAACTGATAAAAATGGAGATTATTTCCAAACATGGGCAGCTGTAAGAGATGCGATGCTTCCGCAGTATCAAACAAGGACGACGGCTTTCGTAAATGATGGCGACTATGAAGGTGGTTACTCTGTGCTTGCGTATGGGGCTTCAAGTTTCCTCACCAATTTTTCTTGGAACGGTAGATCTGGTCAAGAAGCCTGGGACTGGTTCAAATCTCACATTGGCTACCAAGAGAGGTTTAATGGAAGTCCGAAATGGGCATTCTTGCCTCGAACAGGCAGTGTGTCCACGACGACCGTCCCAACACAGCCAAACGCTCCAGCTCCGACTGTGTCGCTCGGCGCTAATCCTTCTTCTGTAAACAGTGGTTCAAGTGCTACTTTGAGCTGGTCTGCGTCGAACGCAAGTTCGTGCTCCGCTACTTGGACTACGGATACAAGCACTTCGGGTTCAAAGTCAGTCACCCCAAGCAGCACTACTACTTACAACATCACCTGTAACGGTGCAGGCGGATCAGCCTCAGCAAATACTGTCGTTACTGTAAATACAGTCAATGTTCCACCTCCGACAAACCTCGCGCCGATATTCCTTTCAAATCCTTCAATCGATCCAGAATACAAGTCAGCAGCTGTAAGTGTAAGACTCGACTCGGAAGCTCTAGTAAAGGCCGAGTGGAGCGCAGACCAAAGCTTCACATCTTCTACTACTTACTCGTCTCTGTATGCAAAGGATCATGTGATAGACGTAAGAGGTCTTCAACCGGGTAAAAGCTACTTCATAAGGGTCAGGGCCAAGGCGAGCGGTGGAGCGGAGACTACATCGATCGTGATTCCTTTCGGTACTCTTGCAAGACCATCCAAGCCGCCAAAGATTTTGAATGTAAGCGCTTCAGAGGGGTCAGTCATTCTCAAGTGGGACAAAATTGATTACGAGCTTTGCAAGAATATCAAAATCTACCGCTCCGAGACTGCTTATGTGACTACTCCAGATGCTTCCAAGCTAGTCGTCAATCTATCGTGTGCTGAAGTTGGATTCCATGATGAGGCCGTAAAAGCTTCAACCAAATATTATTACTCAATATTTATTGAAGACGAATATGGCGACTTTTCAGATCCTGTAACTATAACGTTCACTACAAACAATAAGGGAAACACTGGTGCGGATACTCCGATTACGAGCTCTGGATCACGTGGCGGTGGTGGAGGCGGGGGAGGTGGCAGCTCGTCTGGACGCACGACTACTGTTACCACAAATACCACTTCAGGTACGGTCCAAACTACAGTCACAAATACTACTGGGAGCGGAGTGATGCTTCCGAGGACCCTCGCTTATGGCATGGAAGGAAATGATGTGACTTTGCTCCAAAATTTCTTGATATCTCAAGGGTATCTTGCACCTGGTAATTCTATAGGATTTTTCGGTCGCCTTACCGAGACTGCTGTCAAAAAATTCCAAAAAGATCAGGGCATAGTATCGAGTGGAAGTGCTCTCACGACGGGGTACGGTGTTGCCGGACTTATGACTAGAGCTAAGATAACCGTGGTGTCAGGCGGTACTACAGCAGGGTCACAGACCACTTCATATGTGCCGACTCAGGTAGCACCAAGCTCACCAGTTAATGTGGGAAGTGTTGGCGGCGGTACAATTTCTCGCAACCTCTCATACGGCTCTCAAGGAGCAGATGTCACAGCTCTCCAAAACTTCTTGATATCCAAAGGATATCTCGCACCGGGCAATGCTATAGGATTTTTCGGGCGTCTCACAGAGGCAGCTGTCAAAAAATTCCAATCTGAGCAGGGTATTGTATCGAGTGGTGACGCTCAGACGACAGGGTACGGGAATGTGGGTCCTGGTACTCGAAAGAAAATACAGGAATTAAGTAACTAAAATCATGGATAAATTACCCAGAAGGTTTGGAGTCATATTAATTCTAATCGCTATTTGTGCACTCTCTCTTAACAGAGCCTCTGTCTACTTGGCTAGACTTACTTCACCTCAAAATGTGGATTGGAACGAAGCCCAGGTTGCAGCTGTTATAAATTCCGCTTCGCAAACAACCAAACTGGTAGACAACAATTCTTTTTCATTGTGGGTTACACCCAAAGACTACTCCGGTAATTGGCGATATGAAATTGGTTGGGACAGAAAGGCGAACAAAGTGGGTTCAGTGTACGTAAATAACGTTAAATTTATGGATCCTGCTCCCTCGGATCTCAGTACGACCACTGGATTTATGTTTGCCGCGGGTTCAACAAACAAAATCGAATTCTTTACTGATGCAGGTAAAACCGGCACCCTTCTTGCTCGAAAATATTTTATAGCCCCTGCTGCGCCGGTTGTGAATAATCCTAATACTTTAAATTGTGGTGCTCCTGCAACTAATGCTTTCACCGCCTGCTTTTACTCAGACAAGACTCTAACCAATCTAGTTTTATCCCGCACAGATTCTTCTGTGAATTATGGTTGGGGTGGAGGATCGCCTGATCCAAAAGTTCCCGCTGACAATTTTTCTGCTAGTTGGGAAGGAAATTTCACATTTGAAGCGGCTGCCTATACTTTCACTGTGACGGCGGATGATGGAGTACGTTTATATGTCGATGATACCTTAGTTATAGATAAGTGGGTAAATCAATCTGCAACCACTTATACATATTCGAAAACCATGACAGCTGGCAGCCATAAGGTGAAGATGGTGTACTACGAAAATGGCGTTGACGCAGTGGCAAAGTTGGCATGGGCCAAAAACCAAGTCTCTCAAACTCCGGCGACAACTACTCCGCCCTCTACAACTCTCCCTCCGCAATGTAATACTGCTCCGTCAAACTCTTTTAACGCGTGTTTCTTCGACGGCACTGCTTTCCAGACTTTCAAACTGGCGTCTTCGGTATCGACGATAGATTACGAATGGGGAACGAGCGCTCCTGGGGCATCAGTGCCAGCAGACAATTTTTCAGCTACCTTTGTCGGATCTTTCAACTTCGACGTAGCTGAGTATACATTTAAAGCTATAGCAGACGATGGTGTAAGAGTTTATGTTGATGGTCAGAGAATAATTGATGGTTGGAAAAACCAGTCGCCAACAACCTATACCTCTGCTAAGGTCATGTCCTCTGGTGCTCACGAAATAAAGGTTGAATACTACGACAGCACGGTAGGGGCAACATTACACTTTGAGTGGTACAAAACAGCAGACACACCACCTTCTCCAGGAAATATATACAAGAGCAACTTGCCTTCTAACTATCCAGCTCCACTTCGTGTATTTGAAGTAGGCCCTGGTAAACAATATGCATCCTTTGCCGAGGTGCCTCTCGCTACTATCAAAGCGGGAGACATGATCAAGGTCTATTACCGAGCCGAGCCTTATCACGAGAAGTTTGTAATTGGTAATACCGGTACTGCTGAAAATCCTATAGTCATAACTGGTGTCTTGGGACCAAAGGGTGAAAGACCTATTATCGACGGTGAAAACGCAAAGGAGCACCCTGATTTGGATTATTGGAATAATGATCGCGGAATCATCAAACTTTCTGGATCAAGTATGCCGGGAAATAAAATGGTCAAGTACGTCACTATCGAAAACTTGGAAATCAGAAATGCGAAGATAGGCAAAAAGTGGATTGGTAAGACTGGTGGTACTGCACCATATGAGTCAAATGCGGCTTGTATTTACGCTGAGCAAGCGGAAAACCTGACAATAAGAAATAACGACTTGCATGATTGTGGCAACGGTATTTTCATTGGTTCTACCCCAGGGGGTATTTCAAGAGATATTCTAATCCAAGGTAATTATATTCACGATAACTCATACTTTGGTGACGGCCAGCATCACAACGTGTATGTGATGGGTATAAATATGACCTTCGAATACAATTACATGAAATTGGATCGAGATTATGGAAACAACATTAAAGATAGATCGGCCAACTTGGTAGTGCGATACAACTGGATAGAGGGCGGTAACCGTGTGATTGATGCCGTCAACTCTTTTCTAACGGACAACGTGACCCAAACTACTGGTAACCCACCGGAAGACTTAGTTTACGGAAATGTTTTTATCAAGCTAAACGGCTATGACAACGATCAGATCATTCACTGGGGAGGAGATACCGAGTATGACAAGCCTCAAAATTGGAGAAAGAAGGTACAGATATTTAATAACACCTTCTATATAAAGAGAACTGCACAGGCGCTAGGTTTTTGGTTTGACCGTCCGGAATTAAATGCAAAAGTATTTAACAATGTATTCTTTGCTCCGACAATTCCATACTACGGCTTCGATCTTTTCGGGGGAAATACGGGTGCTCAGGTAGAGTACAAGAATAACTGGATCTTCAAGGGTGATTGTAACAATCCAAACGGTGTAGGATTACTTTATTGCACCAGAGTTAAGGCGGGTAATGCCACAACTGTAGTGACAGATGGTGGCGGAAATATATTTGGATCAGATCCAGGATTGACCGATGTTACAAACAACAACCTCGTTCCAAAAGCGGGATCTCCTCTTATCGATGTCGGGGCGACTACTCCGGTCCAGCTTCAAAATTCTTACGTTAGCCATCTTAAATATGAGTCGAGAAATAATATTGGAACAATTGACATAGGAGCATATGAAAAAAAATAAAATAATATTCGTAACACTTGGATTATTCTTGTTGCCTATGCTGGCCTCTGCTCAAGCAGTGGTAAGTTGGGAAAATATAGATGATGATGATTGTGCTAGTTTGGTAATATTTGCTTCAAACTCTACCTATGTTCTGAATGCACAAATCCCAAATGGGGCAGTATCGGTAGATCTGGCGTGTGGCAGCACTTCTTATAGCTATAATTCAACGATAGCCTCTTCTACGTATTACTTCTCGCTTTTCATTAAAGATAAAAGCGGTGGATATACTGGTCCGCTCAAAATGAGTACAACTACACCGAGTGGGTCTCAACCGAGCTCAAATGGAAGCTCTGGAAGCTCCGGTGGTGGCGGTGGGGGAGGGGGGTCATCCTCTGGCTCGACGGGTGGTTCATCTTCGGGCAGCGGATCCTCTTCTTCTGGTGGCGGTTCCTCATCTAGTTCATCGGGTTCTTCTTCTGGATCATCATCCGGTGGAGGCTCATCCTCCTCCAGAGGTGGGAGTTCTTCAAGTAGAGTAACAGGTGTTAGCAATACCATAAATAATACGGCACCTACCTTTCCTGGTGGGACACTACTATCTCGCAACCTTTCCTACGGTTCGGAAGGGGACGATGTGAAGTACTTACAAGTATTCCTAATATCAAAAGGATACTTAGCTCCGGGAAATGACATCGGTTTTTACGGCAAACTTACTGAATCAGCAGTCAAATCATTCCAAAAAGCTGAAGGGCTTATTTCAAGCGGAAGTCCTTCTACAACCGGATACGGTGCTGTCGGCCCTCGGACTCGAACACAGATTTTTATTTCTTATGGTGCGAGTGCTGATGCAAATCGGGCAAATACTGCAAACACCACTTCAACCGGCTCTAGTTCTGTTAACTCACCAAGCAAAGTCTCCATCACTCGCAACCTCTCATATGGTTCGCAGGGTAGCGATGTCACAGCTCTCCAAAACTTCCTCATTGCAAAAGGGTACCTCGCTCCAGGCAATGCTATCGGCTTCTTCGGCAAACTTACCGAATCAGCAGTCAAGAAGTTCCAAGCGGCACAAGGTATTGTCTCGAGCGGTGATGCTCAGACGACTGGCTTCGGCAATGTGGGGCCGGGGACGAGGGCTCGCATAAATGCGCTTTCACAATAGCCTTATTTTGTGATATATTTCGATTGTTATGATAATCAGCTATCAGGGAGCA
>CAZAAO010000016.1:0-12452 GCA_964483435.1 uncultured Candidatus Saccharibacteria bacterium
CTCGTTGGCTGTTACAAGTGTCAGCCGAGACAACCCAGCACTTTGGAAATAACCCCTCCCTATCCCTCCACTTAATCTAAGTGGAGACTACTAGGAGAGATATGTTGTTTACAGAGTGCTGGGAGGAAGTGAGGATGACGCCAGGTCAGCATGTCCCTCTGACGCCCTGGGCTACACACATAATACAATCGCCACTACAACGGGCTGCGACGAGGTAACTCTGAGCTAATCCTAAGAAAAGTGGCGCCAGTTCGGATTGGGGGCTGCAACTCGACCCCATGAAGCCGGAATCGCTAGTAATCGCGGGTCAGCCATACCGCGGTGAATACGTTCTCAAGTCTTGTACTCACCGCCCGTCAACTCAAGGGAGTTGGGAGTACCCGAAGTCCGCGCTTGTCGCGGCCTAAGGTAAGCTCAATGACAGGGAGTAAGTCGTAACAAGGCACGGGTAGCGGAAGCTGCTCGTGGATTATTTCAAGGTGAACAACGTTCTCTCCTCTTCGGAGGAGGGGACTGATCGAGTCGATATCACGCGTTCCAATTGGACGCATGATGCTTACCACATGAGCATTTTGTGGAGTTGGTAGGTCTCTAACTACATGACATTCGGAAAGACGAGTCTAAAAAAGTCCCACTTTGTCCTCACGGACTTCGCGGGACGCTGGATTTTGAAAAGCCATTGGCTAACAAAATCCGCGAACGGAACAAAATAAAGAATAGCTAAATATCAACAGCCCCCTCATGGGGGCTGTTGACTTTTGTGTATTTATGGTATAATAGTGGGTAGGAGGTTCTCCGTGCATGTCCGAAGAATAGTTGGCATGCTGCTGATTTTAGCGGGATCACTTGGTTTAACCGGGGTAATCCTGCTCACCTTAGGACGAGTAGGAGTAAACATTTTGCTCGTCCAGGCCTGGACAGAAACACGGGCGGTGAGCCCATACAGTTGGCACATCGTTTTTTCAGACATCGTTTGGGGTATCCCCTTTACGATCGGAATCCTAGTCGGTGTCGCACTTTGCACCGCAAAAGTGCAACTGCGCATCAGTGACTTATGGCTCACAGGAGCGGAAAAGCTCGCCGATCGAGGTAATAGGAGCCACGCCTAATGGAATGGGCTGGGATCGTTGCAACTCTTGGCCTCGCTGTCTGTATAATTCTCAAATTCGGACAGCGCAGACGAACTTAACTCCTGATACGGAATCCACAAGGCCCCGGCGTCGTCCGGGGCCTTTTCTTTATATTTGGAGCGACTTATTGTGAATTGGACCTGGATTTGATATATTCTAAAAGTCGTTCTTAGCTCATAAAGGAATTTGTTGTTAGGCACGACAACCAATTTTGCTACTCCTGTAGCCAAATTGATGCGCGCGTAGCTCAGTTGGTAGAGCACTCGACTGATACTCGTGGGGTCCCAGGTTCAAATCCTGGCGCGCGCACCAAAAATCACCCGAAAGGGTGATTTTGCGCGTGCGAGAAGCAATAGCTTCGAGAAGGATTTGAAGACCTTGAGTATATCGCACGGAGCGAAGCGAGTACGATACGAAAGGTGTACCGATCCTGTAAGGATCAAAACTCCTGGCGCCATCGTGCGAAGTCGGGCACAAACTCAACCATCTCTAAGGATCAAAATTCCTGGCGAGCTTGTTAATTCTCGCTCATTTGGTATAATTTTCCCCGGCATTTTGTTCTTTGGAGATGCCGAATCTTTAAAATAGGAGGTACGCGTGGTAGAAAAATCGCACCACGTCGTTGTTTTGATAGGGGCACCTCTCAGCGGTAAAGGCACCCAAGCTACACTGCTTTCTGAGATGGGGTATGTGAATTACGACACCGGAGGGATCATTCGCGAAAGGAAGAGAGAAAAGTGGCGTCTATTGAGGGACGCATCGGAAAATAAGATTGAGGACACCGATGAACGCGTTTTGGATGCCCATCGGTTCCTTCTAAAGATCGCGGCGATGGCGAAGGGAAGAAACCTTGCTGACAGTTTCGTCCTGGATCTTGTCCACGATGCGATACCTGAACATCTCCCGGACAAGATGGTATTTACAGGATTTCCCAGAAGCAAAAGACAGGCGAACTGGTTCATTCATTCGTTCGTTAAACCGAACCAGTGTTTGCTTTCAGTAATCGACTTGGATGTACCAGAAGAACTCTTATACGACCGCTGCCGTAAACGAAAGGAGAAGGAAGGTCGAGAAGACGACAATCCTTCTGTCGTCCACACACGGCTGACAGAGTACCAAAAGTACGCGCCAGTTGTTCGTACTATTCTTCACGATTACGTACGGAACTATTCTGGATATGCGAGAGTGGATGGGAGTCAATCGGTTACGGCTATTCACTCCCAAATTCGCAAGTTCATTATAGGGCAATCAAAAAATATTGCCCCTCAGTCCGTTTGTGCATAAAGGATTAATCGGACCCCCGCGGCGGCAACTCGAGAGCTGCCGTGGGGCTCTTTTTTTATTTAGTAAAAATGTGTTAGGATGATTCGTGCTAACAAAAAAATAATCAATAATTTGCATATGAAAAAAACAAAAATAGTAGCAACGATAGGACCAGCGACAGAGTCGGCGCAGATGCTCGCGTCTCTCCTTGATGCAGGTATGAACGTGATGAGACTCAACTTCAGCCACGGTGACTTTAAAGAGCATCAGGGCAGAGTTAACAATCTTAAAGCGGCGATGAAGAAGACGGGCAGGCGCGCCGCTATCCTTCAAGACCTTGGTGGCCCAAAAATCCGTATCGGAAATTTTAGTACCGAATCAGTCGACCTTATCCCCGGCAAACTCTTCACCCTCACGACTGACGACATAGTGGGCGATGTAAATCGCGTATCTATCAATTACAAAAAGCTTCCTCAAGAAGTAGCGAAGGGTCATATCATTTTCCTCCACGACGGCAAAAAGAAGCTCGAGGTGGTAGATATCAAAGGTAATGATGTGATCACAAAGGTTTTGGTCGGTGGCTCGATCAAAGGTCGCCGCGGAGTAAACCTCCCAGACTCTGACCTCACGATCAGCTGCCTTACAGAGAAAGATAAAGAAGATGTAAAGTTTGGTATCAAAAATAAAGTAGACTTCGTAGCACTTTCATTCGTACGCAAGCCAGCAGACATCGACGAACTTCGCGCGATCCTCAAAGCGGGCAAATGCGACGCGAAGATAATTGCAAAAATAGAAACTCCTCAAGCTATCCGTGCTATCGATGAGATCATCGAAAAGACAGACGGTATCATGATCGCTCGTGGCGACCTCGCTATCGAAGTCCCAGCTCAAAAGGTACCTGTTTATCAAAAGGAGATCATAAGGAAGTGCAACAACGCAGGCAAGCCAGTGATCACCGCGACACAGATGCTTGAGTCTATGATCCACTCTCCAGTACCTACTCGTGCAGAAGTATCTGACGTTGCTAACGCAATATTTGACGGCACAGATGCGATCATGCTTTCAGAGGAGACAACTCTTGGTGAATTCCCAGTTGATGCAGTAAAGATGATGTCAAAGATTGCAGAAGAAGTAGAATCGCAGTCACCAGAGATTGGCATCGTACACATGACTGGCCCTGAAGCTGATATCGAAGACTCTCTTACCACTTCTCTCGTGCGCACTGCTCATGACGTAGGTGCGAAGGCGATCATTGCCCTCACGGAGACGGGTCTTACGGCGCGCATAGTATCTCGTCACAAGCCAGATCCTGTGATCATCGCCTTTTCTCCAAGTGAAAAGACTTGCAACCAACTCTGCCTTTCTTATGGCTGTATCCCAGTCGAGGTCAAGCGCTACAAGACTTTGCAAGAAGTCTTTGCAATCATCCGCAAGTACTGTGTGTCTGAAAAGATCGCTAAAAAAGGCGACAGGGTAGTAGTCGCAGCCGGAGCTCCATTCAACAAAAAAGTCCCTACCAACATGATTTTGGTTGAGACGATATAATATTTAGGAATGATAAGAAGCAGCCCTGAACCGTAAGGTTCAGGGCTGCTTTGTTTACATTTAAAAATTCTTTGCTAGTTTATATATAGAGGGTGGAATGCAACTCAAAAACGATTTTTTCAGGGAATCTTTCGTCAGACACCACAGAAACACGATGCTCTTCTTGGTGAAAAGCGGAATGTGCAGAAACAAACAAGAGGCAGAAGAAATTGCTCAGGCAGCGTGGGTGCATGCGTACGAACGCCTCTCGCAGCTCCAATCCGAGAGCTCAATCTCGGCCTGGGTCATCGCTATCGCTATCAACATAGCTCGCAGCGAAATGAGGAAGAACAAACGCTCGTTACCGAATATTAAGACTTCCTATAACATTGCCCAAAGGATTGATTGCAAGATCTTGGCGGAAAAGGTTTTTGCATCAAGCAAAATTAGAGCGGAAGAGAGACATGTCCTGTACTTAGCGTATATTCTGGGAATGAACACTGCTGAGATTGAGACAGAGATCCCTAATCTTGCCAAGAGCTCAATTCGCGTGCTTCTCCTGCGTGGCAGGAAGAATGCCCGGCGAATTTTGAGTCAGTAATCAGAGCGGGCCCCCTCCGGGGGCCCGCCTTTTCCTTGGTATTTAGACAATATTTGACTTTTAGGCCAAACTTGCTACACTATTCACCATGTTAAAAATAAGACTTCAAAGAGTAGGAAGAAAGCACGAGCCTCTATTTAGGCTTGTTTTGACTGACTCACAAAACGGCCCACGAAGCGGCAAATTCCTAGAAATCCTAGGCTCTTTTGATGCTCGCAACGAAAAGGCAGAGATCAAAGCAGACCGAGTACAGTACTGGCATAGCAAAGGTGCTCAGTTTTCTCCAACAATGAACAACCTCCTTATCGACAAGGGTGTTATCAAGGGTGAGAAGATCAGCGTACTTCCAAAGAAAGTTATCGAAGCTGAAAAGCAAAAGAAGATCGACGCCGCAAAAGCAGCCGAAGAAGCAAAAAAAGCAGAAGCAGAGGCTAAGAAACAAGCCGAGGCTGATGCAAAGGCAGCTGAGGAAGCGAAAGCTGCTGATGCCCCTGCAAGCGCAGAATCTCCTGAAGCCCCTGCTTCAGAGAGCTCAGCAGAAGAAGCCGCTCCTCAAGAGTAACTTCTCAACAGACAGAAACTTGTATAAAAGCAGGTGTGATATACTAAATGTGTCACAATCTAAGTGGCGGTATGAACATTAGAAATTAATAAGTAAACGATTAAGATGGAACAGGACGCACTATTTTTGGATTATGTTATTAAGTCACTCGTAGACCACCCAGAGTCAGTCAAGGTGAACCGCGTGGTAGATGAGATGGGAGTACTACTTACACTCGATGTACACCCAGACGATATGGGTAAGATTATCGGTCGCTCAGGCAATACAGCAAAAGCAATCCGAATCCTCCTCCGCGTCGTAGGTATGAAAAACAATGCTCGCGTAAACCTCAAGATCAACGAACCAGAGGGTGGCCGCAAGCGCGAAGCGCAGCAGTCTCCTGCAATGAAGTCAGTAGATGATGTAATGGAAGACCTAAAGCTCTAAAGTGTTAAAAGTATAAAGTTTTTAAAGTAAAAAGTAAGTAAAACTCGGGTATTCACCCGAGTTTTACTATTTTTAAGTTTTATAGTATAATTTATTTACTTTCAACTTAATAACTTTAGACTTTATGAACTTTCATGTCATCACACTCTTTCCGGAGTCTTTGGACTCATATGTAAACTCGTCCATAGTGGGACGAGCCCTTAGTGATGGCAAAATCAAAATCAAATACTACAACCCTCGCGACTATACCAAAGACAAATGGCGCAGAGTCGATCAGAAGCCATACGCCGGTGGCCCTGGCATGGTGCTTGAAGCTGTCTCGGTAAGTAAGGCAGTTTTGAAAGCTGCCGCTAATTCAAAATTAAAAATTCAAAATTCAAAATTACAGACTTCCAAAAATCTTAAATCATTAAATCTTAAATCTTCAATTCTAATCGTTTGGTTTACTCCTAGCGGAGCGCAGTTTACAAACGAGGTAGCAGACAAAGCTGCCAAAAAATACACTGACATTGTTTTTATCTGCGGACGATACGAAGGCATAGACGCTCGCGTCAAAAAAATAGTGAAGGACGAACTCAAATCCAAAGGTCTCAAGTTTGACCTCAAAGAAATATCAGTCGGACCATACGTACTCACTGGCGGCGAGCTTCCTGCGATGATCATGATCGATACCATTTCAAGACGCATCCCGGGAGTGCTCGGCAAAATCGAATCTCTCGAAGAGCTCCGTGTAGCATCAAGCGATGTATACACAAGACCTGAAGTGATAGAAATCAAAAGCAAAAAATACAAAGTCCCAAAAGTTCTCCTATCTGGTAATCATGCAAAAATAACAGAATGGCGAAGCCAAAAAAATAAGAAATTTTTGTCCTGAGCCTGTCGAAGGAATGAGTGGAAAAAGAAAAACAAATAAAATAAAGCCCGCCCTGATGCCGAAGGCATCAGGGCGGGCTTTTTAGTTCTCCAACTGCTTCCCGAGCGCGAATACGCGCCCGGCGACCAAGAAGCCAAGACGTCTCGCTCCGGCCTTAGACAGGTCAAGCTGATTCGTCGGGGTACCCGGAGGCATCCGGTCTTTTACTTCTACAACGAGTTTTTTTCCACCGTACCAGAGCTCGATCTTGGTACCAAATGGAAGTAGCGAGGAAGCGGCAATCAGCGGATCGTTCATATTGAACCTCTCACCGTTTGCCATATAGTTCCCGTGCAAAACTTCTCCATACCAAGTAAGCATCATGGCATTGTGAGCCGTTGACGGCCGCATCATCTTCACACCCATCTCTATTTGAGGGTCCATCTGAGACAAACCCTTTTGCGCAACAAGAGACATGTAGAAAATCGCGACCATAGCGCGTCTCGTTAACAAATCTTTATTTCCTTTCAATTGGAGTTAAGCCAAAGGAGAAAAACACTTTATGACTCAGTGAGCCAAGATGGGCTTCTCTTTTGGTTCTACTAATGAACATCTGAATACTATCCTATCATGAAGATCTTCATCTTCAAAATCTGTATTGCGAATAATTTGCATTATTGATTAGTTTGTGATATAATAGTAGTAGTATGATCCTTAGATATTGGTTTGCACTGATATATTTTTCGTCCGTACTTTTTGGGGAGACATTTGTCTTCTCGGAGACATACAGAACATTCAAGAAGGGTAGCTCCTTTCAGACCAATACGGTCTGGGCGCAACAAGATTTCGGACGACGACTCGGCGGATTTGCTTGGGGTCAGGTTGGTAGAACGTACCAGCAGACCTACGGCGGGTTTTTCGTCCGGCCTACCTCCTGGCTTCAAGCGGGAATTGCCACCGGTCAGGAGCAGGGTCTAGGCAATCGCCTCGGATCGTTCGCATTCGCTAACAAAGGACGGTACCACATCTTTGCGATTTACGAGGACTTCGCAAAGACGGGATACTGGTACTATGTCCAAACAGACGCAAAAATTAATAAAAAATGGAGTGTCGGCTCGCATCACCAGGCCTTTCTCGGCCACGGTCCTCGTGTTGAACGCCGGTTGAAATCCTTTAGCGGATGGACGCCATCGATTCGATTGGCAACGGTGTGGGATACCGCGCGTAAGCGCCCAAATATTTATCTTGGACTTCGATTCGTATACTTCAAAGGAGACTAGTATGCGAAAGAAGTTGTAGGCCTCGGCAGTTCACTGTCGAGGCTTTTTGTTTACTGATAAAAAGTTTAAAATATATTTATGTCTTGGATATTTTATGCATTAGGTTCTGCGATTTTTGCTGGGCTTGTCGCGATATTCGGCAAGCTCGGACTCAAAGGTGTCGACTCGACACTCGCGACTACAGTGCGAGCGATCGTGATGGCTCTATTTTTGGTCATCGTATCTCTCAGCATGGGCAAGCTAGGAGGAGTAGGCTCGCTTTCTAACAAAGCGATACTTTATATCGTGCTCTCTGGAGTAGCTGGAGCGCTATCTTGGCTTTGTTACTTTATTGCCATCAAGTACGGGCCAGTTTCTGGAGTAGTAGCGATCGATCGCCTCAGTGTCGTAGCTGCGATTGTCCTCTCCGCGCTTTTCCTTGGCGAAGCAATCAGTGCTAAAATTGCTATAGGTGGGGCACTTATAGTAGCGGGAGCATTGTTGGTAGCGTTGTAGAACATATGACTTACCTCACCCGGCCTATCGGCCACCCTCTCCTTGAAAAGGAGAGGGAAGACAAAAAACAAATATTAGACTTACAATAAATTTAACTATTAATATGGAAGGGATAAATAAAACAGAACAAGTCAGACCAGTAGAAACACAGGAAAGTCTAAACTCACCACAAAAAATGGCTGAAGAGTTTTTGTATGCTACCTTCCAAGAAAATATGTCGCCTGAAAAAGTTGCTGAAATAATCGCAGCAAGGGGAACAGTCGAAAGATCATCTGAAAGAATTTAATGCCAAAAAAAATTGAAAACGAAATAGACTACCTAGTCGCTCAGTCTCAGACAGAGACCGATATTGCCAAAGAGATATTGGAGTCGGTGAGGAAGAAGGACGAAACAAGACAGTCGAGGTATTACGAAGAGAAGCTCGCGCTCAAGATGCTCGACTTTTTCAAACTTGAGGAAAAACTCATTTCTCTTTACGCGGAAGCAAAGACAGAGTACCCACTCCTCGCGGACCTAATGGAAAACAAGCGTCCGTACCTCAAAGAAATGCTCGAGGAAGCAAAACGCTTATATAAAAAGAATTTTAATGATTAATTTAAATTTTCTCCCCTTCTCCTTTGCAAGGAGAAGGGGTAGGGGATGAGGTAGTATTTTATGCAACTCCAAAACGACATATTAGAAAGACATTTAGAAAACATTCGCAAACTCCGATCCGCGTCAGGCCTTTTCATGGCTTCTCGTAGCAATGTATCCACCGGATATAATAAAGCATGGCTCCGTGACAATTTTTATACTTGCCTTGCATTCGAAGCAGTTGAAGATTGGGAGACAGTTCGCAAAACATGGAAAGCTCTCCTTCAGATTTTCATAAAGCACAAAGACAAGATCGAATGGGCCGCTCGCAACAAGCCTTACCAGAGCTGGCAATATATTCATGCTAGGTACAATCCAGAAACATTTGAAGAATTTTGGACAGAGTGGGGCAACAAGCAAAACGATGCAGTCGGCGCGATCCTTTTCAAGATCGCCGAGCTAGAGGAGCGCGGAGTAAAGATACTCGAGAGCGATGAGGAGCGAGATATCGCTCAAAAGCTCATTGATTATCTTGGCAATATTGAGTACTGGCACGACCCAGACAACGGCGTTTGGGAAGAATACGAAGAAGTACATGCTTCCTCAGTAGGGGCTTGCGTCGCAGGACTCAAACTGATGAGCAAGATCGGCGGCTTCAGAGTACCCCACGAATTGATCCACAAAGGCGAAGAAGCGCTAACAAGACTCCTCCCGCGTGAATCGAAAACCAAATTTACTGATCTGGCTCTCCTTTCTCTTATATATCCATTCAAAGTGGTAGGTGAGAGTATGGCCCGCGAGATAGTCCAACACCTCGAGTATCATCTAAAGAGAGACCGGGGTATCCTCCGCTACAAAAACGATCGATACTATAACAAAAACGAAGATGGCTTTAGTGAAGAAGCCGAATGGTGCTTTGGATTCCCATGGCTTTCGATCATTTACTCTGAGTGGGCAAGTGATGGTGAAAAGTTTGGAGACATTACGGACGACTCAGACAGGATCAAGGCACAAAAGTATCTAGAAAAAACACACTCTGTAATATACAAAGGCGAGATACCAGAGCTCTATTACTCTGACTCACCAATGCCAAACGACAACACTCCCTTAGCATGGGCGGAGTCACTCTTTGTCGTCGCTCTAGTCAAATCCGGACAGTAGGATTCATCTCTTTACTTTCTTTTCGTTTTATAGTATAAATCGCTGGGCAGTACCAGAAAGGAACAAAATTGACCCAAATAAAGAAAATAGCTGAGCTCTTGCCCAGCTGCACAGAAGAAGACGGCGCGGTCGATTATGACGCGCTCACTAAAAAAGTTCGGGAGTCCGGCTTTCCTGACTTTAAAAAGAATACGTGCTATTCGTACGTAAGTATAATCAGAAAAGATGCGAGAGATAGCGGCGGCTCGCAACAAAGCAAGTATGTTAACGGACCGGATCCGATAAGACAAACAATCAGGGGCCTGCTTCCAAAACACATTAGCCCCGCAGGTCGAGTTAATTACCGGTCGCTATTAATTGCGACTCGGGAAGCATTGAATGCACCGGATTATCCGAAACGAAGCCTTTACAAACACGTCTACGACATCAAGCTGAACGAGACGAAACGATCCAAATCGAAGATTGTGGACAACAAGGCTGCAGAAAGCACAAGCGCTGAGTCGGTAGAACAGTTACTGGCACAAGCTGAGCAATCGCTCATATCAGCCCTGTCTGCTATCACGACGGCGCGCAAAGTTGCCAAAGCGCAAAACAGTGCGGTGGCCACAGTGGCGTCAATTGCCAAGATTATCGCCAAATTGTCCTAATTTGAAGGGGCTCCCCGCAGGGAGCGCCTTTTCTACAAAAAACGCGGTCCCTTGCGGGACCGCTTGAACCTACTGCCATTCTTCTCTCATGGCCACCTCCTTTTTCAGTTTATCACATCACCGGCGTCAGCATACGGAGAAATTCGTCACTTTTAATAACTATCTCAGAAGGCGTTCCGCCGGTAACCGGATTTTCCGATGCAGAGATGCGAAAGTACAAATACACAGTCGCGCTCTTCAGCGGAAGCGCTCTATGCTCACCATGTACCAAGGCGTAATAGAGCGATTTGTCTCCGTCTTTCTGAAACGGGTAATCGTCTTTGGACACGAACCTTATAGAAAGAGCACCAAAGCTTTCATACTCAATGTGCTCTCTGAAGGGAGTCGTCCAATAGGCTTCGTTGTTCACAACATACTCGAACGCTTTTTGGAGACGCTTTTTATCAAGAATGTTGCTAAAGTTTGGCAGTCTGGTCTCACAAAGAGCAGAGACCAGTTGCTGGAATATCTCGCGATGAGAGGTAAAACTCATATGTCCTCCATCAATCTAATACATCCTCAAAAATTATCAATATTGCAATTCACAAAAGGTAAGTAGGTTGACGATTTGGTTATCCACAGTTGTAAGAGGGGGAGATGTTGACTTGCTTGACAGTTTCGTTCCCAAAGATTATACTTATACTTACTATTGAGTGGATGAGTTGTGATTTGTCAACCCCAGATTTCTAACGGGGTCAATAGACAGCTGTTGATTCAAAACAGCATTGCTTTACAAGCGTTTTTTTAGATTCCTCGTTTGATATATTTTCATACACAGCGCTAAACGAGTTAAACTCAAGCACCCTTTTTGAGATGGGTGCGTTTGTGCATGTATGCAAATGAGGGCGAGGTGAGCTTTTATAAAGATTATTAATCTTATTATTTATGGAAACAAAAGCACTGCCAAAGAAGTATTTCAGTAAGTACAAGAAGCCTCTTGTACCGGTACCAAACCTCGTGAAAGACCAGGTAGAGTCATACAAGTGGCTCATCGAAAAGGGTATCAAAGAGGTCTTCGATGAATTTCAGGTGATCAACGACTTTTCAGGCAAAAAGTTCAAATTCGAATTTTTGGGTTTTGAGATCGAGCAGCCAAAGTACGACGAGTACTACGCAAAGGAGAAAAAGCTCTCCTACGAAGCTCCGATCAAAGCTCGCGTAAAGCTCACCAACAAAACTCTAGGCACTGAGAAGGAGCAGGAGCTCTTCCTTGCTGATATCCCACTCATGACGAACCACGGCACATTCGTCACAAGCGGTATCGAGCGCGTCATCGTACCTCAGCTTGCACGATCTTTTGGTGTCTTCTTCACAAGCGCCGAAATGAAAGGCAAGCGCCTCTTTGGTGCAAAGATCATCCCGTCTCGCGGTGCGTGGATCGAAATTGAGACCGATAGCGATAAGACGCTCTTTGTCCGTATCGACCGCAAGCGCAAATTTGCTGTCACTACTCTCCTTCGTGCTTTTGGAGCAGAGACTGATACAGAAATCATTGCACTTTTCGAGAAAAATCCTGCAGCAAAAGAATATATAGAGAAGACTCTCGCAAAGGACCACGTAAAGACAGCTGACGAAGCTCACATCGAAATCTACCGCCGTCTCCGCGATGGCGACCTCGCTACAGCCGAAAACGCTCGCGAGTTTTTCCGCGCACTCTTCGACACCGAGCGCTACGACTTGCACCGAGTAGGTCGTTTCCGATTTAACTCACGATTTGGTCTTCCTACTACAGGCAAAGATGCCGACCGCCGCACTCTTAATATAGAAGATCTCAAGCTCGTGGTGAACCACATCATTGACCTCAACGTCACTCCCGGATCAGAGGATGACGATATCGACCACCTAGGAAGCCGCCGCGTACGTTACGTCGGTGAGCTTTTGCAGCAAAAGATCCGCAT
>CAZAAO010000017.1:0-3756 GCA_964483435.1 uncultured Candidatus Saccharibacteria bacterium
TGTTTCCACCAGAGACCGACAGTAAACGTAGGCGACCATGTCAAAAAAGGCGACGTACTCGCAGATACTCTCACAAGTAAAAACGGTGAGATGGCACTTGGTCAAAACATCCTCGTGGGCTTCCTCTCATGGTCTGGATCAAACTACGAAGATGCGATCATTCTTTCAGAGCGCCTCATCAAGGAAAACAAATTTACAACAGTGCACATCGATGAAGTTGTGGTAAACGTTCGCGATACCAAACTTGGACCAGAAGTCACTACTTGCGATATCCCAAACGTAGGTGAAGCAAAACTCAAAAACCTCGCAGAGGACGGTATCGTCCGCGTCGGTGCTGAAGTACGCCCAGGTGACATCTTGGTAGGCAAGATCACTCCAAAAGGTGAGACGCAGCTCACACCAGAAGAGCGCCTTCTCCGATCCCTCTTCGGTGAAAAAGCTCGCGATGTGAAGGACACTTCAAAGCGCGTAGAAGGGGGAAAGAAGGGTCGCGTTATCAACGTGCAGATTTTCTCACGTGAACAAGGCGACAAACTCGAATCAGGTATCATCAAGCGTATCCACATTGAGATCGCACAGATTCGCAACGTATCGGTAGGTGACAAGCTTGCAGGCCGTCATGGTAACAAGGGTGTTATCTCAAAGATACTTCCAGTAGAGGATATGCCTTACATGAAAGACGGCACTCCTCTCGACATTATCCTAACTCCACTCGGTGTACCTAGTCGTATGAACCTCGGTCAGATCCTCGAGATCCACCTAGGTCTTGCAGCTAAGTCACTTGGCTATCAAGCAATAGTGCCCCCATTTGCAGGTGCAACAAACGCCGAGATCAAAGAAGAACTCAAAAAGGCAGGTTGGAATGAGAACGGCAAGATGCAGCTCTTCGACGGTCGCACCGGTGAAGCCTTCAAGCAGGAGACAGCAGTGGGCTACATGTACATCTTGAAGCTCGACCACATGGTAGAAGACAAGATCCACATGCGCTCTATTGGTCCATACTCACTTATTACACAGCAGCCTTTGGGCGGTAAAGCTCAGGGTGGTGGTCAGCGATTTGGAGAAATGGAAGTGTGGGCACTTTTGGGTCACGGTGTAGCTTATACATTGCGAGAAATGCTTACCATCAAGTCCGATGATATCGTCGGTCGTAGCGCTGCCTTTGACTCTATAGTAAAGGGTGAACGCATCAAGAGTGACAACCTGCCAGCGGCATTCAACGTGCTTATCAGCAACCTACGAGGGCTTAGTCTTGACGTCGACCTTATTAGAAACTCTGATTCCGAAAACACGGAAGTAAGCGAAACAGAATAACAAAAACACCATGAATAACAAACCAACAAATCTCAACGATTTCGACATGATGCGACTCTCGCTTGCTTCTCCTGAGAGAATAAAGGAGTGGTCATTTGGTGAAATAACCAAACCAGAAACCATCAACTACCGTACACAGCGCAGCGAGCGCCACGGTCTCTTCGACGAAAAGATCTTTGGGCCAGACAAGGACTACGAATGTTACTGTGGTAAGTACAAAGGCATCCGGTATAAAGGTATCGTTTGTGAAAAATGTGGCGTCGAAATAACTCGCTCGATCGTCCGCCGCGAACGCATGGGTCACATCGACCTTGCTGCTCCAGTCTCACACATTTGGTTTTTGAAGAGCATGCCATCACGCATTGCGCTTCTTCTCGATGTGCCACAGGCTGATGCAGAAAAGGTGATTTACTTTGCCGGCTATATCATCACCAAAGTATCAGAGGAAGAAAAGCAGTCTATCTTGAAAGACCTCGATGCTGAATTCAAATCAAAAATCAAGCAGCTCACCGAAGAAAAGCACAAAGACGAGCTCAAAGAGAAGCTTCTCGCTACAAAGCGCGAAATCGAAAACATAATCGAAGGCAGAGTGATCGACGAAGTCGCTTATCACTCATACTCAGTCAAATACGGTACGCTCTTTGAAGCTGAAATCGGAGCAGAAGCTATTTATAATATTTTCAAAAAGATCGACCTCAAAAAGCTTGAGGAGAAGGTGCTTGCCGAGCTCGACAAAGCAAAGTCAGTTGAATCGACAAAAATCGCAAAGCGCCTCTCGATGATCCAGGCGATGCTTCGCTCAAATACTCGACCTGAATGGATGTTCCTCTCTCGCATACCTGTCATCCCTCCAGCAATGCGCCCTATGGTGCCGCTCGATGGTGGACGCTACGCTACAAGTGACGTAAACGACCTTTACCGACGCGTGATCAACCGCAACAACCGTCTCAAGAAACTCAAAGAAATCAATGCGCCTGATGTGATCTTGCGTAACGAAAAGCGTATCCTCCAGGAAGCAGTGGACGCACTCCTTGATAACTCAATCCGCAACAATAAAGAGCAGGCTCTCTCGCAGACTGCAAAAGCGCGCGAATTGAAGAGTCTTGCAGACAACCTCAAAGGTAAGCGTGGTCTCTTCCGTCAAAACCTCCTTGGTAAGCGTGTAGACTACTCAGGTCGTTCTGTGATCGTAGTTGGTCCTGAGCTCAAGCTTCATCAGTGTGGTCTTCCAAAACAGATGGCACTCGAACTCTTCCGTCCATTCGTGATCGCAGAGCTATTGAAGCAAGAGATCGCTTACAACGTACGCGGAGCAGGTCGTCTTATCGACGAAGAGATCCCAGAAGTATGGGCGATCCTCGAAGAAGTGATCAAGAATAAATACGTGCTCCTAAACCGCGCTCCTACTTTGCACAGACTTGGTATCCAAGCTTTCCAGCCGGTACTTATCGAAGGTAACGCTATCCAGGTACACCCACTCGTATGTAACGCGTTCAACGCCGACTTCGATGGTGACCAGATGGCCGTACACGTACCACTCTCAGAAGAAGCCCAACTCGAAGCAGCTACCATCATGGCGTCAGACAAAAACATTCTTAAGCCAGGTAGCGGTGAGGCAACGATTTCAAACAAACCACTCGATATCATCCTCGGCTGTTTTTGGATGACCAAAGATGTCTCAGGCGAGAAGGGTGAGGGAATGGTATTTCCAAATCCAAATGGAGCTATCACAGCTCGCGACTTCGGCGTGATCGAATTCCGCGCAAAGATCAAGGTGCTCGGTACTGACAGCGTCAAGTACGCCAAGTTTAACGGCGAGCTCTTCGAGACTACCGTCGGTCGACTCCTCTTCAACTCAGTACTTCCAAACGACTATCCATTCCTCAACCACGAAATCGACAACAAAAAGCTCAAAGCTCTCGTTGATGATCTCATCCAAAAATACGGTATCGAACAAGTACCACCTATCATGGACCGCATCAAGGAATTTGGTTTCCGCTATGCGACTGTCTCTGGTGTAACCTGGGGTATCGATGATGTGCTCGTACCAGAAAACAAGTACGACATCATCGACGCCGCAAAAGGCAAAGTGGCTCTACTTGAAGAGCAGTACGAAATGGGTCTTCTTTCTTACAATGAAAAGCGTGGTAAAGGCATCGAAGTCTGGACTCAGACTATCGAAGATGTAAAGAAAGCGATGCAAGATGGACTCAACCAAGCTGGTTCAGTCTATGACCTTGTGAAGTCAGGAGCTCGTGGTTCGATGGGTCAGCTTACACAGATGGCAGGTATGAAAGGTCTTATCGTCAACACAAAAGGTGAGACTATCGACTTCCCAGTTATTTCTTCAAACAAAGAAGGTTTGACTCCAATCGAATACTTCATCACTACTCACGGTGCCCGCAAAGGTCTTACTGACACCGCCCTCAACACCGCAAAAGC
>CAZAAO010000017.1:3856-12319 GCA_964483435.1 uncultured Candidatus Saccharibacteria bacterium
CAGCTTACAATGCGTACTTTCCATGCCGGTGGTACAGCTTCAGTTGGTGGTGACATCACAGTGGGTCTCCCACGTGTTGAAGAAGTGTTTGAAAACCGCTCACCAAAAAACCCAGCTATTGTTTGCCATATCGACGGTGTGGTAAGTGAAATCAGAACAGAAGGCAAAGAGAAGCTTATTGTCATCCTTCCTGAAGGCGGCGACAAGTCTAAGTCAAAATCAAACACCGAATACCCAGTCAACTATCACCGTGTCGTACTTGTAGACGTAGGTCAAAAGGTATCCAAGGGTGACATCCTCACTGACGGTTCAGTTGACCTCGACGAACTCTTCAAATACGCAGGTCGCGAAAAGACTCAAAACTACATCATTCACGAAATTACAAAGATTTATGAATTGCAGGGTGAACCTGTTTCGAGAAAGCACATCGAAGTGATCATCAGACAGATGTTCTCTCGCCGAAAGGTCAAAGAAGTTGGAGGCACTTCATTCTCTCAAGGAGATGTCGTATCAGTCTCTGATTTGCTTACCGAAAACGAGAAGGCTCGCAAGGAAGGCAAAGAAGAAGCAAAAGCAGAGCCGCTACTCCTCGGTATCACCGAAGTATCCCTCACACGCCGAAGCTTCCTCTCATCAGCATCATTCCAGCACACCACTCGTATGCTCATCCAAAACGCTTTGAAGGGCACAGTCGACCATCTCGAAGGACTAAAAGAGAACGTCATCCTCGGCCGTCTTATCCCAGCAGGCACAGGATTTGAAGGTAGCGACAAATACAAGATCATCAAAGAACTACAAGACAGGTTGGATCGTTAAAACTTATCCTTTGCACCCACTTACAAATGGGTGCATTTAGGACGTTCGAAATAATTTAATGACCATCGTAGATCAAATAAAAGAAAGGTTGGATATTGCAGAGGTGATCGGCTCGTATGTAAAGGTGGAAAAATCTGGCGCTAATTTCAAGGCCCGATGTCCATTTCATAACGAGAAAACGCCATCTTTCTTCGTATCAACCGCACGCCAAACATTTTATTGTTTTGGCTGCGGTGCGAAGGGGGATGTTATCAGCTTCGTTGAAAAGTTTGAAGGACTTGATTTCAAAGGTGCAGTCAAGTCGCTAGCCGAAAGAGCCGGCATCGATTTTTCTCAAGTTAAGTTTTCAAAAGAAGGTGATATAGAGAGCTCGCAGAAAGAAAAGCTACTTGAAATCATGGAACTCGCAACACTCTCCTACGAATCTGAGCTTGAAAAAAACAAAGAAGCTCTTCAATACATAAAGAGTCGTGGACTTACAGACGAGTCTATCAAAAAATGGCGCATAGGATTTGCGCGAGATGAATGGAGAGGATTGTCCGACGAGCTTCTTTCGAAGTCTACAATTACGAAGGAACTTCTCTTTGAAGCCGGTCTTATCAAAAAAGTTGAAGCGAGTGACAAATACTACGACACTTTTCGAGGTAGGATCATGTTCCCGATAAGCGACGCTGCGCATCGAGTGATCGCTTTCTCCGGGCGCATAATGAAAAGCGATCCAAACACACCAAAGTATCTCAACTCACCTGAGACTCCGCTCTTTCACAAAAGTGAAGTGCTTTACGGATGGGACTTTGCTCGTGATGCTATCCGCAAACTCGACTATGCGGTCCTAGTAGAAGGTCAGCTTGATCTTTTGCTTTCGCACCAGGGTGGGGTACCAAACACTGTGGCATCATCCGGCACCGCCCTTACAGAAGCACACCTCAAAAAGATCAAAGCTCTTTCAAATAGAGTCATCGTCGCTTACGACGGAGATGAGGCGGGGCACAAAGCAGCCGAGAGAGCCGCGCAAATCGCCCTCTCGCTCGGTATGGAAGTGAAAGTGGCTGATCTGCCAAACGACGAGGACCCAGCATCAATAGCACAGAGAGATCCGGAAATGTGGAAGCAAATACTTCGAGACTCAAAGCACGTTATCCAATTTGCATTGGAGAAGGCGAGAGTCCAAAAGTCGGGTATCGCTCTTGTGATAGAAGTTGAGAAAAAAGTTTTGCCTTACATCACCTTCATCAAAAGCGAGGTAGAAAAATCTCACTTCGTGAGATTGATAGCCGATGCAATTCACACTTCTGAAGATTCAATTTGGAAGGAAATTGCTAAAATAAAACTTGAGGAACCGAATCGTAGTTTCGATCCAAACAAGGAGAAGGTCGAAATTAAAAATGAGATTCGAGTCAATCCAAAGAGAATATTGGCGGGTATTATATTTAGCGGACTTAGTCCAGGACTAAAGGAAGAGACCGTCGATCGATTGGGCGAAGAAAAAACTCTTCAAATACTCGAGGAGTTTGACGCAGAGAAGGAATCTCTCTCATTCGAAATCGAAAGTTACTCCGGGCCAAGCGCGCTTGAGACAATAGGCAAGGAGATACTCGATCGGATAGAACTCGAAATTATCCAGAACGATCTGAGAGAAATGACGCGAGAGCTAGATAAGCTAAAAAGCGAAGATCAGGATGAAGTAAGGACTAAAATCAAAAGGATAACTGAGAGATCAAGAGAGTTGCAAGAAAAGATAAACCGTTAATCAAATTTTCATATTAAAAACGCACAATAACATTAATAATTTATTAAAAACATGGCGAAGAAATCAAAACAGGCGAAATCAGCGGCAAAGTCAAAAGGAAGCAAAGACAAAGCAAAAAAGCTTAAGTCTATTAAAGATGCCAGACTAAAAAAAGTGAAGAAGACTACTCCCAAGGCAAAGGTCAAACCTGCCAAAAAGATGGCTTCTAAAAAGCCAGAGCCAAAAAAGAAAGGCAAAGCTCAAAACGAAGCGACCGAAAAGAGAGAAAGAATACTCGCCAAAGGTAAGGAGCGGGGCTTCATCACTTACGATGAGATCTTGAAGGAATTCCCAACGATCGAAGACGATGTCGAGCTTCTTGAGGAAATCTACGAGGAGTGTGCTACTGCCGGTATCGAGATACTCGAAGGCGGCAGACTTCTTGATGACGTGATCGATATAAAGAAAGATATCTTCAAAGAAGATGCTTCTTATGACTCGATCCAGATGTATCTCAAAGAAATCGGCCAGCACTCACTCATCACTGGAGCTCAGGAAAAAGAGCTCGCGAAGAGGATTTTGGCTGGAGATGAAGAAGCTAAGAACATCCTCGCACGTGCTAACCTCCGCCTTGTAGTGTCTATCGCCAAAAAGTACGTAGGCCGCAGCTCCGATCTCACACTCCTCGACTTGATCCAAGAGGGCAACCTCGGTCTCTTCAAAGCTGTCGACAAATTCGACTGGACAAAAGGCTTCAAGTTTTCAACTTATGCTACTTGGTGGATCCGCCAAGCGATCACTCGCGCGCTCGCCGACCAGAGCCGTACCATCCGTGTACCAGTACACATGGTAGAGACTATCGCCAAGTACAAACAGGTAGTACGCCGACTTACTCAAGACCTCGGTCGCGACCCTCTTCCAGAAGAAATCGCCGTTGAGATGAACCTCGAGCCAGAAAAAATATATATGATCGAAAAGATCGATCAGGGCACCGTGTCTCTCGAAACTCCAGTAGGTGAGGAGGATGACAGCAAGTCGACCCTTGGCGACTTCCTCGCGGATGACAAGATCCTTAGCCCAGAGCAAGAAGCAAACCGACGTATCATCAGAGATCAGCTCAAGGAGATCCTCGACGAACTTCCTCCAAAAGAAAAGAAAATTATAGAAATGAGAAACGGACTTCTTGATGGCATCTACCACACTCTCGAAGATGTGGGCAAGGAGTTTGGTGTCACCCGCGAGCGTATCAGACAGATTGAAGCCAAGGCGCTTGAGAAGATGCGCTCTCACGAAAAAGCTCAGCGACTCCAACACTTCCTCTAATTCAGATAAAAAGATCGACCCCGGCCTTACGGCCGGGGTCTTTGGTTTATTTTATCCGCTACGTTGAACATGGTAGTAGCGCGACTTGGAGTGGGCGTCTTTAGCATCCCTGATTTCTTCCAAGTACTTTATTCGCGCAACCAAACTACTCATGGCAGCAAAATTTGTGCAGTCCGTGGACTGAAGATCATCTAACTCCATGGTTAAATCATCGATCTCGTCCTGGACCGGATCCCGAGGCATAAACCGATAAATCACACAAAGCACCAGAAACGCTACTGCCAACGCGATTACTACAGACATGGTAGCCCCTCCAAAAAATAGATTACAACTATTCCATTTTTATTTCAAATAAAAAAGTCGCCGGTTAGGGCGACACTGCGGTTTCCTACGTAAGTAGGCGGGTACATATGATACTGAGAGATTATGAAGTATAAAGTACGAAGCAATTAGACTAGGGAGGGTTGGCTGGTTATTGGATAGTCTCGTCCGACTCAGATTGACTTAAGCAAGGGCAGGTAACGTAAACTTCACCGCTTCCGCCGTATTGCAAGCAATAGTCGCACCGACTCTTTCCTGCGATTAGCAACCTAGTATATAACTCGGTTGTATCACCGCACCATGGGCAAGGGATCAGAACAAATTTCTTTCCATTGCACGTCCGGCATGTAGCCATAACTACCTCCATTTCTGTTTTAATTATATCAAATTAGATGCTAATTGTCAATATATTAACTTATCTCACTTTTCTCGACCCACACAAAATACGCGGTCGCTACAAATGTGTGTAGAGGAGCGAAAATGAGGGTTCGTTGTGAGAGGGGGCTGTAAGGTGATAAAATCTCGCTATGCAAACAAGTGTCTTTGACGAACAGTACAAGCGACTCAATAAAGGCCAGAAGGAGGCTGTCGATAGTATCGAGGGACCAGTGATGGTGATCGCTGGCCCAGGTACAGGAAAGACCACGATACTTACTCTTCGTATCGCAAATATTTTGCGACTCACCGACACCCCAGCGTCGGGTATACTCGCGCTTACCTTTACTGAGGCGGGAGTGAAGGCGATGCGTATCAAACTCCGCGAGATAGTAGGTGCGAGAGCAAACGAAGTGCGCATTCACACCTTCCACGGATTTGCCAAGTCGATTATAGGAGAATTCCCAGATCACTTCCCTCACCTCCAATCCGAGCAGCTCTCTGATATAGAAGCCGAGCAGCTTATCCGCGACATCTTGATAGACAAAAAGTTTGCCAAGCTCCGACCAGTGGGAGAGCCCGACGCTTATGTATCCAAAATCCTAAGCACGATCAGTACTTCCAAAAAGGAAGCTTGGACTCCGGAGATGCTCAAGGAGTTTGCATTAAGCGAAACTGAACGCATCAAGGAGGACCCGGCTTCGATTTCGAGCAGAGGCAAAACCAAAGGTAGCCTAAAGGGCGAAGCGCTGGAAAGAATCGAAAAATGCGAGAAGACGCTACTCTTTGCAGAGGTCTATAGCGAGTACGAGCGCATCAAAAGAGAGAGGAAGCTTCTCGACTTTGACGATCTTATATTCGAGCTTCTCAAAGCTCTAGAGACCGACGAAATCCTTCTCCGCCAGATTCAGGAAAATTACCTATATATACTTGTCGACGAACATCAGGATTCAAACGACTCTCAAAACATGATTATCAAAATAATCGCGGACTTTTTTGACACTCCAAATCTTTTCATAGTGGGAGACGAGAAGCAGGCAATCTACCGCTTCCAAGGGGCCTCAGTTGAAAACTTTTTGAAATTTGAAAAGATGTGGGGCTCGATGAAGATCATACCTCTCACCGTCAACTATCGCTCTCATCAAAAGATACTCGACGCGGCATATGGTCTGATCGAGCACAATTATGAAGGCGATGAATATAAAAACCTCCGAATCAAACTTGACTCATTAAGTGAAAACAAATCAGCTCCAATATCAGTCGTAAAGGCGCCCGACGAATATTCAGAAGGGCAAAACTTAGTATCGAAGGTGAAAGAGATCGTAGAGCAAGACAGCGACGCTACGGTCGCGATAATCGTGCGCAAAAACTTTGAAGCAAGCGACGTGGCGAACCTTTTGGATAGCGCGGGGATTGAATATTCGGCAGAAGCTGGAGCCGAAGTGTTTGGTAGTACAATCGGCGAGGCTTTCTTTTCTCTCGCAGAGTATTTTGTCGATCAGAGCAAAGCGGAGCTCCTTGGTACAAGCGTCGGCCTAGGGCTTTGGGGTCTTGATTTCAAATCTTCGACAGAGGTACTAAAGAGTCTTAAGAAAGGCGAGCTTCCAGAGATCAAAGGTCTCGAGGCACTCCATCGTATGCTCAAGACTGAAGCTCCTCTCGTATTTTTGACAGAGCTTGCGCGCTTATCGGGCCTTATAGACATTGCAACCAAAGACCCGCGACACATGCGCATATGGCGAAGCCTTTACTCACTAGCCGAATCTATCGTGAGACAAAAAAGGATCGAAAGCCCGGTCACTCTTTTTGAGGAGCTCATTTCGTACAAAAAATCTTCTGATAAGAGGACTATCAAATTCAAAAAAGGCGTATCGACCGCTCGGGTCAGCATACTTACAGTCCACGGCTCAAAAGGCCTCGAGTATGATTATGTATTTATGCCGAGAAGCACCGAAGAGAGTTGGAGCCTGCGCAACCGCGGCTCGTCCTTCGTCCTACCCAAAGAGCCAGAGACAGGGGACAGTGTCAAAGACGAAAGAAGGCTTTTTTACGTAGGCATCACCCGCGCCAGGAAACACGTCGAACTTTCCTTCGCAGAGTCCGATGAGCTTGGCAAGCCTCTCACGCCACTGCGCTTCCTAGACGAGATTGATCCAGAGCACATGAGCCAGAGTATCCCCTCAAAAGTGGAAAGAGATTTTGAGAATCCAAAAATGAGTGTAGATGAAGCACACGAAAGAGAGCTCCTTCAATATATAAAATCCTCTATCTTAGAAAAAGGTCTTTCCGTCACCGCGCTCAACCACTTTATCACCTGTCCAAATCAATTTATTTATAAGAGCATTCTCAAAGTGCCCGAGCCGCCAAGTGCTTCTTCTGAGAAGGGCAACGCGATGCACGAGGCCATGCGCAATGTATGGATAGAGAGTCGCAAAAGCGGCCGAATAGAGACATCACAAATTGATGAGATCATACAGTCTTCCGTTATAAGTTTCTTCGGAAGGTCACTCCTAGATAAAAATGAAAAGGAAGTGGTGCTAGAGGAACTTACAAAGAGCTCGCCAAAGGTTGCCGAGTGTTTGACAGAGCATTTCAATCAAAAGGGAGAAGCGCACACGGAGACTTGGAGAGAAAGTATCTTTGATTTTGAGTTTGACGGCAAGCTACACAATGTGACCCTGCACGGCAAACTCGATGCCATCCTCGAGACCGACACGCGCGTCAGTGTATACGACTACAAGACCAAGGAAGGTATGTCCGAGAAGGCGATCAGAGGCGAGACTGTGAGCGATGATGGCGGCTACATGCGTCAGCTTATATTTTATAAAATCCTTATCGACAGCGACTCTAGGTTAAACAAAAAAGAAGGCGCCTATTCACTCATATTCCTCAAGCCAAACAAGTCGGGCAATTGCCCTGAAATCTGCCTGCCAGTCACACCTTCTGAAGTAGAGAGTTTGAAAGATGAAATCAAGAAGCTTCTCACCTCCGCGTTTTCTGGTACGATCCTCACATCAAACTGCTCCGATCCAAAGTGCCTCTTCTGCGCAATGAGGAGATTTTAGTTAATAGGGACATA
This sequence comes from uncultured Candidatus Saccharibacteria bacterium, assembly GCA_964483435.1. Classification (GTDB taxonomy): domain Bacteria; phylum Patescibacteriota; class Minisyncoccia; order Phycocordibacterales; family WO2-35-19; genus CAZHJF01. The sequence goes on from CAZAAO010000017.1 coordinate 11,500, forward strand.
AATATAAAACAAAGGGCGGCGCTTGCGCGCCGCCACCAAAAAGAACAGTTATTCGAGTTTGAACCCATGCTGGAGGAGTATCTTAACTTCCTCCGACGAAATAACCCAGTACAGAGGCTCGTTGTTGTTTTCGCGCCCCTGCCGGACAAGACCCGTCCGGATGTATACCTCATCACCGACAGAATTCCCGCCGCGTGAGATAGCTTTCCATATAGCTCCCCGATCCCTAGCGTAAATTAAAACAATTCCTCCACCAATCTCTTCTGTCTTCTCGATCCTCGCAGTCTGGATAATCTTTTGGTGTTCCTCCCAATCAAACACGGAAGCTGATTGATGGTCAAGAACTTTGACCATAGCGATCTTGCCAGGGATCGTAACGTGCCCGATCGCAGCCGCTGTCGGTTTCAAATTAGCGCTCCCAAAGGTAATCAAATGTAGTAGAGGAGCAAACAAGAACATCAACGCAATAAGCACGAGAGGCCACAGATCCTTGCCCATAGGGAACCAGATGTTGGAGGTAGTCACTGCGAACCTGCGGCGCCACCCTCCTTCAGCACCACCTGGCACAGTACGGTCCCAATATTTACCAAGTAAGCTTGCCCACAATAGTAGGACAAGCAAAGCTAAAGCGGCTAAAGAAATTGTGAGCATGCTCACCTCCGGATTTTACAATAGCATATAATTCACCTTCTGTCCAGTGCCATCTTAATTTTTTTAGTACTTTACCCTCACGTCAAAAAGCCCCGGAGGTGCTTTTTGATTTAGCTCTGGAGGATCAGGTCGATCGCGGTTTTGCGTTGGTCGTACGGATACGCGGCTT
>CAZAAO010000018.1:0-11918 GCA_964483435.1 uncultured Candidatus Saccharibacteria bacterium
CCTTACCACCTTGTCAGAGGAGGAGTGGGGATAACTACAAGGGTGACCCTTGTATTTACCCCGAGGTCTGACCTTGGGGAAAAATTGTCTTCCTATCTTCTCACCAGCTTTCTGAGTTCTTCTATCCAGAGTATTGAAGTCGCGATAATTATGATATAGACCCAAAGTATAGGCTCGAGAGATACAGTCTTGAGCACCTTCTGCAAAAGAGGATGATAGACCGCCAAGATATGCGAGCCGACGGCACCGAGCAAACCAAAAACCAGATAAATATTTGAAAATGGCTTTTTGAAGGCAGAGTCAAAGTCTGACCTGCAGTTCCAAGCGTTAAACCATTGGAAGACTGCAAGCAACGTGAGAGCGACAGTCGTGCGGATCTCTGAAGTTGCGACTGGCAAAAATCTATAGACCAAGAGAGTGCCGACCATCATCACGATACCCATGATGAACGCACGCGTCGCTCTGTGTCGACTAAAGATAGCGCTGCTGCGACGCGGCACACGGTGACTCGATACTCTCGATTCAAAAGCAAGAGCGACCACCAAAAATCCGTCGGTCACGAGATTGAGCCAAAGTATCTGACTTGGCAAAATTGGCAATTTCCAACCTAAGAGCAAGCTGCCAAATATAGTCAAAAACTCTCCCAACCCTGTCGAAATGAGATACAAAACCACATTTTTGATCGTGCCGTATATCCTCCTACCTTCTTCGATTGCCGCCACGATACTTTTAAAATTGTTATCGAGAAGTACTATGTCCGCCGCCTCCTTGGCCACCTCGGTCCCTCCTTGGCCCATAGCGATACCGAGATGAGCTGCACGAAGCGAAAGCGCATCGTTTACACCGTCGCCTGTCATGCCGATGATTTCTCCCCTCTTTTTGAAACCGTCAATAATTTTCATTTTGTGTTCGGGCAAGACTCTACCAAAAACCGTGACCTTGCCGAGAGCTTTCAAAAACTCTTCTTCGCTCATTTTGGAAATCTCTGCACCCGAAATCGAAATATCACCCTCTTTCCAAATACCCGCTTTTTTTGCTATCGCCTCGGCGGTACCCAAATGGTCGCCCGTTATCATCACCGTCCTGACTCCATACGAAGCCGCGGTGAGCACAGCTTCCTCTACTTGCGGACGCAATACATCCGACATGCCATAAAATCCAGCGAGGCAAAGAGACGGTAAGTTTTCGATATCTATAGTTGAATTAGCACCTTTGTGATATGCGTACAAAATAATGCGGAGTCCATCTTTAGAAAATTCACGCATTTTTTGGTATATAGTTTCGCGATCTTCGGAAGTTATTTCTCTCTCGCCCTGGGATGTATAAACACGCGAAGTGCGTGCAAGTATGCTCTCAGGTTCACCTACTACTGTAAGCAAAAATTCTTCGCCATTTTTGTGCATGGTGGTATGAAATTTGTGCTCGTAGCTAAACGGCACTTCAAAAACTTGTGGTGACTCGCTAAGTAGCTCCGACTGTTTGAAGCCAACTTTTTCACCAAACACAAGCATCGCTGCCTCGGTCGGATCGCCGCTCACTTTGACTACAGAATTTTCCTCATATCTGATAGAAGCATTCGCGCAAAGAGTCGCCACTCTCGCTGCCAATATAAGCTCGGGATGATTGAGCGGCTCGAGGATAGCACCCCCGAGAGAGACTTCACCTTGAGGATCAAAGCCTTGGCCGGACACCTCAAACTCCTTATTATCCGTCCAGATTTTTTGAATCATGAGCTCGTTTTTGGTGATTGTGCCAGTCTTGTCGACAGCGACCACCGTCGCCTGACCCAAAGCTTCTACCGCTTGCATGTTCTTGACGAGGGCGTTGCGCTTTGCCATCTTGTACACTCCAAGCGCCAAAATAAGAGTGATGACGACCGGCAATCCTTCCGGTATGAGAGATACAGCGATCGCCACGGAGGCAAAAAATATTTCTCTCACTCCCACACCTTGCCAAGTACCCACCACAAAAATAAAGATAGCGGCCATTAGCACCAAAATACCAAGGATTTTGGAAAGGTCTGCAATTTTTTTCTTGAGAGGCATCTCCGCATCAATGTCTGAGATTTGCTCCGAAATACCGCCGATCACTGTCTCCTTGCCTATACCTACCACCACCGCCATAGCCCCTCCAAACACGACGAGACTGCCTTTGTACAGCATATTTAAACGATCCGAGACCAGCGCTTCCTCCTTTATCGTCTCACTATTTTTTTCGACTGGCTCCGACTCTCCAGTAAGAGCCGACTCGTCTACCTTGATACCCTGAGTCGATATGATCCTCGCATCGGCTGGCACTTTGTCTCCACTTCTCAAAACGATCACATCGCCCAAAACGACATCTTCGTCAGAAATTTCTACCTCCTTTTTGTCTCGCAATACAAACGCCACCCCTTTGGAAAAGTCGCGGAGTGCGTTGAAAGTCTTGCGAGCCTTGCCCTCTTGAAAGGCTCCTACCAAAGCGTTGAGCACCAATACGAAGAGTATAATGACAGCGTCGGATATTTCACCAAGCAAGGTGACTATGACGGCCGCTCCCAAAAGTACATATATGAGAGGACTTTCAAACTGGCGCAAAAAAGTAAGTACGATGCTTTCATCCTTACCAAAGCTAACTGCATTTTTGCCATGATCTTTGAGCCTCCTCTCTACCTCCGCCTGTTCAAGTCCTGCCTCGCTTGTATTAATCATATTCAAAACCTCCTCGACACTTAGGGCGTGAGTGTTTTGTCTTTTTTGTAAATCGATATTTTTATTTTGCATGGTTTGATAGATACTCGTATTTTTTGTCGTACTCTATCATTGTATGCACAAACTCCGCGTGGCTCCAAACGAGTGGCGTAGCCGAAATCTGAGCTCCATTATATGGATTGATCTGTTCAGAAAGGATTGATGATTTTGATAAACCAGTTACCCACTCAATATCCTTCACGCATTCTGCGAGCTCGGCAATACTTTTGGCTTTTTGGATTTTGTATTGGGTAAGCCAGAGCATACACACAAACCACGGATTGCCCGGAAGCTCAGGCGAAACGCGCTGATAATCGTCGTTTTCGTAGCGCGCTACCCCGCCTTTGCCCACCTTTATCGAAATTTTGGATACCAAACTATGATAAAAATCTGTCATTCGTGGATCATCTGGTTGAAGCAACCCAAAGCGATACATACCATAAAAACAGCTAGAGTCGACTTTTGCGTCTCTCGTGAGCCGGTCTCCATCTTGGACCAGTTTGATATATGACTTGGTATTTTCGTCCCAAAGATTTTTTAGTATCGCTTCTCTCAAAGAGAGCGACTCTTTTTGATAATGTGCAGCCTCTTCTTCTTTGCCCAAAATTTTGGAAAAGTTGAAAGCCGCCTGCAGCCCTCCATACACCACCGAGGCAGTATAAGCTGAGACGCCGTACTTTTCTTCCCAAAGGTCGTAGCTTGAAAGAGACAGGCCACTTGCATTGTCGCGATATCGTACCAAAAAGTCTGCAGCACGTTTGATAAATGAGTTGTAGATAGACTCGATGAACTCAAGATCCTTTGCTCGAAGATAATGCTCCCAGAGCGTGACTAAAAGTATCGCTGTCTCGTCCTCTTGTATCGCGAGTTGGCGCTTGCCCTCTTTGACCCAAGGGTGCCAAGAGCTGCCCAAAGAGCGGTCGGGCTGGTATTTGTGAAGCACATAGCCTTCCTCGGTCAAGATATCATTTGCGAAACTAAAAAATCTTTTGGAAACATCGTAAAACCCGGCAAGATCGTAGCTCCATGCGGCATAAGCTGCGTCGCGCGGCCATACATATATATAAGTATCGCCACCGTACTGGATATTGCCGGAGTCAGCAGAAGCGAGTACCCCACCACGATTGTCAGTCTGAGCTCGCATCACAAGTAAGGAAGTTCTAAATAATTTTTTTGAGGATTCAGAAACACTTGGAAATTTGAAATCGGCCTGTCTCACCCAAGCTCGCCAATAATCCTCTGTCGATTCAAAAAGGTGCTCAGGAGATTTTTGGAATATATAGTCGAGCAAATCGCAAACTTCGCGATAAGTTTCCCCTACAGCGATCCAATAATATATCGTGACTTTTTCTTGTGGAGCAAGCTTCCTTTTCCAACCTATGACTGAGTCAACTATACCGTGCTCGATCGGATTTTTGGACAACACGCCATCCTCGGCGTCCTTCCAAGTGCCCTCCTTGCCTTCTACACCGCAAAATCCTATTGAATAATCATCAAATGGCTTGTTGTCACAGAGTCCACCCACTAGGAAAACTCGCCTGCCTTTGTAGTGCACGATAGACTCAATCGTACTTGAAAAGTATGCAGTGTCTGCATGATTTGTATCGCCGATCTTAAACTGCTGATTTAAGAAAAAATTGAAATCTTTTGTATCTCGGGAGTTGTTTGTGATCGTAAATTTCCTTAAGAAAATATTTTTCTCGTTGTATACGACATCTCTCGACACTAGAGAGAGACCGATGCGATCATTTTTGGCCTCGGTGTGCGCGACCATGGTATCCTCCTCATAATCCATCTTGATCTGCCATTCACCGTTATCTATCCAGTGCATTTTGCCACCGGTAAAAATACCAAATTTGTGGGATTGCGAAGAAGAGATGTGGTTGTCTTGACCAACGTACGGGAAATAAAAGTCTCGCACTTGAGAAAAGTTGTCGAGACATACTGCACAATTGCCATTACCTAAAACACTAGAACGCGCCATGAAATAATTGTAGCACAACTCCCCAAACCCCTCTTAAGTTAAGAGGGGATTTGTAGTGTGCCTATGGCACTCATTATTTTTTCTAAAACAAAATCGATGTGACTATTGACTTCATCGTTTGAAAATCTAACCTCTCTTATTTTTAGTGTTTTCAAATATTTTTTCCTCTCCTGATCATATTGCATCTCATCCACTTTGAGATGGTAGTCGCCATCGATTTCAACACACAAAAGTGCTTTGGGACAATAAAAGTCTAAAATGTAAGGACCAACACTGAATTGACGATAAAACTTATAACCAGAAAGTCGTTTGTTTCTCAAATGTTCCCACAACAGAGCCTCTTCTCTGGTTTGTCTCGCTCTGAGCTCTTTTCGTCTAGACTTTAAATAGACTGTGTTGAATATGCGTTTTTCTTCTAACATAAAATGAGTCAATTTATTGACTCCTTGAATTCCCTCTTATTTTAAGAGGGATTTAGGGAGTTAATCCTCCGTACTAAACCTCAAAGGTTCAATGCGGCGGAGTTTGACTGGATGAAATTCTCTTTTTTTGGCTTCATCGATGCGAAGCTTCATATCTTGCAACACATTCATATAAGCAATATACGCATCGTGTGGCGTCTCGTAAGGTGAAAAATATTTGTGCACATCGCCATCGGACCAATACTTGGTACACATGTAGTAGAAGTGGTCAGAGGTTTGAAGTCTGCGCCAGTCTTCAAGAAGCTCCGGATCGTCGAGATGCACTATCTCACGTCCAAGTTCGTAAATATTGTTTAGTGCTTCTCTTTGCAAATCATTTGAGAGCCAAGCAGAAAGATCGCGCTCGGTATCTGCCCAAGAAACATGGTACGGCACGTCTATTTCCCCTTTCGCTTCGTAACGATCGATAGCCTCACTTGGTGTTATAAAGTCATTGTCAGGATTTGCCAATATTTCTTCTGGAAGGTGCCTCAAAAATTCAAATATCCCTGTATCTTCCCACTGATGTTCGCCAAAAGTCTCATAATCCATAAAGAGATTTATGGTCTCACCGTTGCCATTTACTGCGTTGACCCATGTGGCAAATTTTGGTGCAGTAAGCGGAAACTCTGTCCATTCCCGAGAGCTAAATCTAAAAGCAATATCGTCCGAAAGTCGATAGTGCTTGAGAAGCACCTTGAAGTTGTCGACTCCTACTGGCTTGTATACAAAAGTGGGACTACGCCAACCCAAGATATGGTCAGCACCTTCGGCGAGCATCCCCTTGTATCCGAGCTTCGCTATCTTTTGGGCAATATCATTGGAGTATATAAGCTCGGTGTTTCTAAAAACTGTCGGAGTGACGCCAAAAATACTGCGCACCTTGTCGCGGTGCATTTTGATCTGATGATAAAATTCTTCTTCGTCAAAGATTGAAGAGAGTGAGTGATAGTATGTCTCGGACAAAATCTCGACATTCCCCGTGTCTACCAGAGCTTTGAACGAGTCGATAACTTCCGGATAATATTTTTCAAACTGCTCGAGCGCGACACCCGAAATCGAAAAGCTTACTTTAAAATTTGGATTGCGCTTTATGTTTTCAAGCAGCGTCGCGTTGGCTGGAAGGTAGCATTTTTTGGCTACTTTCTCTACGATTTTGCGGTTGTTCAAACTTGTATCACTCTGATCTTCAAAATAATCTCGCTTATTTCCAATATCAAATACACGATACTTGCGTACGCGCAGTGGTTGATGCACTTGAAAATAAAAACAAACTGATGCCATTTGACTTGTCTAGGCTGTGACAAGTGAATTATATAATGAAATGAGTGAGTCCGCTGCATTTTTCCAGTGGATTCCTCTTACTTCTTTCATTCCGTTTTGTTGAAGATGAGATTTGAGCTTTTTTTGACGCAAGACACTCACTACTTTGTCTGTCATATCGTCGACATCCCAAAAGTGTGACTTCAAAGCATTTGAAAGTATTTCGCTTACGCCTGACTCCTTTGATACAAGTACCGGCACTTCGCTAAGCATGGCCTCAAGTGGCACTAGACCAAATGGCTCTGAGACCGAAGGCATCACGAAAATATCAGCTGCGCGATACACCTCGTCTAGCTCTTTGCCTCGCAAGAAGCCGCAAAAAATAAAATTTTTGGAAATGCCTTTTTGCGCGACACTTGTGATCATCTGAGCTTCCATATCGCCGCTACCTGATACTACAAAATATGTTTTTGGCTCGTACTTCAAAACTTTTTCAGCAAGAGAAACAAAGTAGTCCGGACCTTTTTGGATGGTGATGCGCCCGACGAAAAGGACTATTGAATACCCATCTCTCTTTAGTCTCTCGAGATCAAAGTTTGGGGTGAGAGAGTTTGGCTTCCACTCGATACCGTTGTAGACCACATTGACCTTTTTTGGATTGATACCGTATTTTTTGACAACGCTTTCTTTGGTGCGTCCGGAGACTGTGACGATCGCATCGGCAGTTTCGAAGCCTTCTTTTTCGATTCCATATATTTCTCTGTTTACACTGTCACCCCCGCTACGATCAAATTCAGTAGCGTGCACATGTGCAACAAAAGGTTTGCCAGATACTTTTTTGGCAGCAATGCCAGCCGGATAAGTGAGCCAGTCGTGTGCATGTATGACATTATGCTTCACTTTGTCTGCTATCGAAGGCGCACGAGAGGCATAATATCGGACACGGTCTATAAGTCTCGGTGAAAGTGGTATTGAAGCTGGGGCGCTATATACCAGCTTTTTTTCTACTACTTGAGAGCTATACCCTGAAGCGTAGGTAAGCGCTTCGGTCGCCGTCTTAAAGCTAACGGTATCGTCCGCAAAAACAAAATTGCACCAGGTAGCATTCACAGGAACTTTATATGGAAGCACGAAGTTGAGCTTGGCTCCGCTCGAAACAAGCGCCTTAGAAAGACCTTCGCAAGCAATACCCAAACCGCCACTGTTGAAAGGTGGAAATTCCCAGCCGAACATCAGTATGTTTGGATTGTTATCTTTCACCAGAATCCTGCCGCGGAGGCACTATAAACGGATAAATTTTTGTCAGAGCCACAAAAGCGCTCACTATCACCGGACCTACCAAAAAGCCGATCACCCCAAAAAGCTCTACGCCACCAAGTATTGAAAACAGGACGACCAATGGATGCACCTGGATGCGACCTTTGAAGAATATAAATGAGAGGACATTGTCTACAAAACCCACGCAAACTGCGCTCCATATGAGGAGGCCCACAGATGCTCCTATGTGACCCGTAAGTAGGAGATAAGCGACGGCTGGGATGCTGACAAGAGAGGTGCCAACAATCGGCACGAGAGAAATGATCGCACCGACAAATCCCCAAAGCGCCGGATTACCTACACCAAAAATGGCGAAGCCTACTCCGAGCATGATGCCTTGACCGATCGAGACCAGTATCCTACCTCGCAGCACTGCATCAACCGAATTTTTGAGAGTCGATATAAACTCCTCGTCATACTTGTCTGGTAGCGGACTCCAAGAGACAAGAGTCTGCTTTATCTTTTCGCCATAAATGAGCAAATAGAAGATAGAGAGAAGCATCAATATAAACTTGAACAAACTTCCAAAAACAACAGCAAATAGTGAGTCAGTGTGCCCGATAATCCAGCCGAGAATTTGACGGATATGCTGCTCTACATTGACCTCTCCAAACATGTTGCCAAACGGCATGACAGACTCGAGATCGCGAATAGAATTGTTCACAAATGATACAAGCTGCGTCGAGTCATCCCCAAAGGCGAGATGGTTATACAGATCGAGAGCTTCTCGCAAAAGCGAAGTCGAGAGCAAAATGACAGGTATGACGATGAGGATCACGATCGCAAGTACCGTAGCTATAGAAGCGAGTCCCGCTCGCCCACCCCACTTCGCATTAAAATAGGCAAAGAGCGGATAAAAAGTGACCGACAAAACGCCCGATAGGAAAATCACTCCCAAAAATGGACGGAATATAAAGAAGAGGAGCACTAGCAAAAACACTGAGACAAGTCCAAAAAATGAGATCTGAATTGCTTTGTGTGACATATAAATATGAGTTTTTATTTACTCATATTTTAGCATCAAAGAGGGATTTGCCCTTGAAAAAAGTGGAAAACTAATTCATCAAAGCTCCTTCTCCTTTCTTCTTTTGAATGTATTTGAAAACGATAAAACCGACAACCAAAGCCACGATCAAATATAAAATCTTGTCCTCCACCGCCCCGATTAGGTTTGCATAACGCTCGTACACATTGCCCACCTGCCAACCGATAGCTCCAAGTATAATGCCGCGGATAAATGTGCCGATAAATGAAATTACAAAATACTTAACCACGTTCATTTCAATAAGGCCACAAAATGCCGAGATGGCGACACTGGGTACAATAGGCAAAATCCTCGCCCCACCGATGAGAAACTCGTCTTTGCGAGTACCGGAAAGACGCGCTTCGAGCTTTTCGATATCTGACACATAGAGCCCTATGTACTTGCCCCATTTTTCGATGACAAACTTACCTCCATACCTCGCGATAAAATAGACCATGTACGATCCGAGAGTGACGCCTAGTGCCGCCGGAAGCGCTACTTTGAATATAAGGGTGAGGATAGTAGAAAAAGAGACAGGACCTGTGACGAAGATAAAACCCGACATCGTCATCACGAGCGCCGAAGGAATAGGTGCTATCACCTCTTCCGTTACAGAGGCCAAAAATACGCCCATTGCTCCGAGTGGCAAAACGTGAGTTTGGAGTATTTGGATCATTTCGTGGATCATTGTTTAAGAATACCTTTTTTGAATAAAAACAAAAAGGTGGCCGTCGCTTGCTATGCATCGCTCCGGCCACCCCCAAATCAGCACCCATCACCTCCATTCTAAATCGATACAGTGAGAGATAATCGATCCGTCGTCAAAATCTCTCTCGATTCTCCCATATCTAATTTTTCTTCCTTTCAAGACATGATGAACCCAGAGTTGGTCTCCACGGGTCATTTCTCTAATTGGGAGATTATCAATGCAGTATTTCCCATCGTCGTACAGCTCTTTGTCGTTTAGCCGTACGATGCGAAATCCAGTGATAAGAGTGGTTACAAAAATGTGACAGTCGACACGCTGCCTCCACCCACTTTTCTTTATGTTTACAAACTCTATTTTGCCGCGTGGCTCGAAAAATTCGAGAGGAACACAAATCCCTGTCTCTTCTTCCAATTCTCGCCGCGCTGCCTCAACTGCCCTCTCCGACATTTCAATTTCGCCGCCGAAGCCATTCAGCATACCTTTGCAAGGACCCTTGCGGTTACGAGCAAGGAAAACTTCACCGGTAAAGGGATTGACCACATAAACAATTACCGCCCGCGCATAGGTTTTGTTCTCGTCCATAACTGTCCTTTCTGCCCCGATTTTACACTTATTTTGGATATTGAAAAGCCTCTCCATTTCTGTATTTTCGCCCTCTATTTCTATCTCTTAACTTTCCACCACGCCCAAATCGACCTATCACCACGCGCGATCGCGCGTGGTGATAGGTTACAAAATATACATACATCTAGTCAGGAAGGTTTTCTAAGTAGTATCTCCAACCATAAACCCCTACCTTTCTCTTCTATCCACGACTTAATAATCTTGTAGTTGTGCGACAGTTCACTTATATCTTGTTCAGAATACAGATAGTACGTCCTCACACCAAATTCGCTCTCCTCAGTAAGCTCTTTATAAACTGGGTTATGCTTTAAAGAAATACGGACAAGTCCACCATCATTCAAAGCATTAAAAATGCTATCCAAAATAGTTTTAAACTCTTCTCGACGCACATGTATTAGAGACGCAAATGCAAAAACAACATCAGTATTTTTTGGGATTTCAAATTCAGTAATATCAGCAACCATAAAATCAGCACCAGGCACTTTTTGTTTTGCTAGTTGAATTAAATTTTTTGAAATATCTATTCCCAAATAATTATTTGTTCTTTTTAGTATTTCCAGAGCATCACGTCCATTACCACAGCCAATCTCAAAAACGTGCGGGTTGTCTGTTTTGATGAAGCTCAATGTTTCTTCAATATCTAAAATTCTTGCTCCCCTTTCATCAAATTTTTTTGCTAAAGCTTCGGCACTATTGTCATATGTATTTATAGTTTGAGTTTTTTTGTCCATTTATTTATTTATTCTGGGAAAATCTGGGTCAATCCAGGCTCGGTTTATATTCGGATCGGATTGTAATTTCTTATAAAATTCAACAGCTGTTTTTGACATTCTAAACCACTTCCCACTTGGTAAACTGTTCAACTCCACCCACTGCCAATCAGTTGCTTTTTGGGGTTCCGGATTTGGAGGAATTTGTTCACTTTGTGCCCGAGCAACAAAAGCTATATGAATAGGTCGCTGCTTTCCGTAATAAAAGCTATTCATCACACATACAAACTCAGGATTTTTGACCTCTATACCCGTCTCTTCAAACGCTTCCCTTGATGCGGCAGCTATCAAATTTTCTCCATCATCATAATCCACGGTACCTCCAGGAATCTGCCAACCATCTATATCCGGCTCCTTTTTCCTCTGAGCAACGAGAACCTTATCTCCGTCAGGATTTAAGATTATCATGCAGCAGCCTACATATACTTTGTGTACTTCAGACATATATATTATTTAATTTTTTTGTCGTTTTTGAAGATGGAAGCTCTATTCAATTCTATCCCCTTACGAAGTTCTTTCCAATATTTGTAGACAGCCATAGACACAGCGATTTTGTGGTCCTTGTTTTCTATTATCATATCCAAAGAAATCGATTTCTCGTTCCATAGCTTGCCATTCTCCTGATATATCTGAACAGGCGGCATAAACTTGTCGAGTGCATATATAAACTTGCTCTCCTCATCACGCTTTTGCTCGTACTGATGGATTATCCTTGCAAGCTTTTTGAATTTTGGGAATCTCTTTTTTATTTTATCTAGTGCCTTCCTTTCTCTATCCTTCTTTGAATCATGATTCTTTTTGTTTTTATCAAATACATAGGTATCTCCAGCGTAAATCTCTACCAGATCATGTGCTAGCGCGTACATGAGACAAAGCTCACGATTAAGCTTCAATTTGTCTGTCTCAATCAAATACCAAGCAATCATTGCAAGCTGATAGCTGTGCTCGGAGTCGTTTTCAAACCTTTTGGCATGAGGTGACCTTGCTACGCGGATCACCTCCCTAAATTCATGGGTAAAATCCACAAAATCTAGTAG
>CAZAAO010000019.1:0-10688 GCA_964483435.1 uncultured Candidatus Saccharibacteria bacterium
CGTGTGCACCAAAAAATTTTTTGCGCCTGTTTCCTGGGTGCGCTGATTGGCGCGCTCATTGGTATCAATCTCGGATTTGGGTGGTTTTGGGCGGGTATTGCTGGATTCATTGCCGGCTATGTGACGTATGATTTCGAGCACGTCCGACAGATCACCAAGATTGTGGCAAGTGAAGTTTACCAGGATGTAGTTGAATGGAGAGCTGATCGGCGGTGGTGGAAAGCAATTCTTTCCTTCACCATAGCGGTACATCGAGTAACTTTTAGCCTCATATCGCTGCCCACCTTCAGCATTATGTATATAAAAGGAAGGACTCCGTTGCTTGCGTTATTGTTTGCAACGGCGTTCATTCAGGTAATTGCCGCAACCGTATTTACTCTATCTTTTTTGGATAGTGACACTAAAAGGATGGAGCAGGGAATAGCGTACATGCCGGCTCAGAACCCAGTAAAATTTTGGTTGTGGACTTTGCCAAAATGGGTACTTACTCAGCTATATCGAGTTTTAATTTTCGTCTGGAGTATTGCTCTTCGCACTCCACGGTTCGTACTCGGAGTATTACGACTCATACACTCCGATATTCGATTGCTTTGCGGCACAGACGCAGCGATTGGCGCAATTATTGGCTTCCTTTTTGGCTATGCCATTGTGGGAGCAATCATTGGAGGAGTCCTTGGAGTTTTGAACTACGAGCTGGTTTCAAAGCGTCTCCTCAAAGTCTCAGTGTAAGTCTTCAGGTCCGGCCGCGCACAGCGGTCGGACCCTAATTTTTGGTACTATTAAAAAATGAATGTAATTGGAATTGATGAAGCGGGAAGGGGGCCACTCGCAGGACCTGTGACAGTAGGCGCTTTTGGCGCAGATGAGAAGACGGGAAAATGGATAATCAAAAATATTTTTGATGGCAGGCTTCGTGATTCAAAAAAACTGAGCGAAAAACAAAGGGAGGATATGTACAAAAAACTTAAGCAACTAAAAAACAGAGGTAAAGTAAATTTTTCGTTCGTTCACATTTCAAATAAAGTGATAGATAAAAAAGGCATTACAGCAGCCGTCATATTTGGAGTACGCACCTCATTAGTCAAATTACACCACACTCCAAATTACAATGGGCACCATTGTATGGTGAGATTAGATGGACTGCTCAAAGCGCCAACTGAATACACGGAGCAAAAGACGATTATCAAGGGCGATGAGCGAGATGTATTTATCGCCTGTGCATCGATAGTCGCCAAAGTCGAAAGGGACAGACTTATGTGCAAAATAGCCAAAAAGTATCCCGATTATAATTTTGACACCCACAAAGGCTACGGCACTCGAGCACACCGCGCAGCTATTCTTAAAATTGGTCTCTCCTCGCACCATCGCGCATCCTATTGCAAAAATATCAGATAAGAAAAGGGCCGCCCCCGCGAGAGAGTAGCGGCCCATCCAGATGATATCGAGAACTTGCCCGAATATTTGCAAAGCGATTCGCCTCGGTCTACACCATCATCACTAGAAGTGAATTTGATGCATTGGCCGTCAGTGTGCCTGGGGTCGTCTACCTTGTTAGAGAGGTAGCTTACTAGGTCTCCCCGTCGGGTGTGGTCGCTTTCGCCCCCACATTCACCTGTCCGTAATATCACCCTATATCAGCTGATCTGTCACGTACATTACCAGACACAAAAAATTATGCAATGGCGGCAAACTTGCTCTTTTTATAAATATGGTTTATACTGCGATTTATGGTAGTACGAATGCGACACACAAGATCCCATACTGGCAACCGCCGAAGCCACCACGCTCTAAAAGGTGCAGCTTTGACACTTTGTCCAGAGTGCGGCAGCCCAAAGGCTCAGCACGTGGTATGCAAAGTTTGCGGCAAATACAAAGGCCGACAGGTTTTGAATGTGCATGCAAAAATCGAAAAGAAAACTACCAAAGCAAAGGCAAAGCAGAGTAAATAATTATTCTAGCGACGTCCTAGTAATCTAATTAATTTAAATAAATCTTTTCCACTGAGTTGTGGATTCAAGTTTGTATATTGTTTAAAATAATTAGTATAATTAGGTCAATAAGATTTATCTGACCATATGGCCAACAGGCACCTTGCAAGATCGACAGTTTTACAAACTCTCTATGAGTGGGATTTTGCTGGTAAAAAAGAAGACCACCAGGACATTCTTCTCCGCAACGTAGAAGAATTCGCCCCCGGAGCAAAAGACGATCATTTTATGAAAAATCTTCTTGAGGGCGTCGTCTCAAAATCAAATGATCTCGATGAGATCATCGTCAAAGCTGCGCCAGAGTGGCCAATAGACAAGATCAGCGTCATGGATCGCAATATTTTGAGGCTCGGTCTATATGAGCTTCTTTTTGCTGATCGAGAACAAGTGCCTCCAAAGGTAGCTATCAACGAAGCTATCGAACTTGCAAAGACATTTGGAGGTGAGACGAGCTCAAAGTTTGTCAATGGAGTACTTGGCGCAGTGTATAAGGAGATGGGGGAGCCTGGCAAAAATGACACGGGCAAAGAGAAAAAGCCAGTACCGCTTGAAGCTTTGGCCGGTGCTGTGATCTATGCGAGAAAGGATGATGATGTTTATCTTTGTATAGTTCACGACGTATTCGGGCATTGGACTCTTTCAAAGGGGCATATTGACGCAAGTCTTGATATAAAGACAGAGCTTCAAAGAGCAATCGACGAAGAGATTGGTATCGCGATCACAGTGCACGACCATCTCGGCCATACCGAGTACGGCACCTTTGACCCAGAGAAGGGCAAGATAAAAAAAAGGGTAGAGTACTACCTCGCGGAAACCGAGTATCAGGACGTAAGTCTCAAAAAGACCGGCGGACTAGATGATGTAAAGTGGTTTAGACTCGCAGATATCCTCGACCTCAATTTTTATGACGATATATTGCCGATAGTGACTAAAGCAATAAACTTATTAATTAAAAGTTAAAAGTTTAAAGTGCAAAGTTCTTAATGCGTGATGACTTTATAAACTTTAGAACTTTACTAACTTGATTAACTGACATGAAAGAATTTACTGAATTTGAAGCAACCGTAGGCATATCCTTCACTGACAAGAGTTTGCTCACGCAAGCGTTTACTCATAGGTCATACCTCAACGAAAACCGCGCCATCCGCGGTGGTCACAATGAGAGACTTGAGTTTCTAGGTGACGCAGTGCTAGAGCTTGTGGTCACTGATTTCCTATATCAAAAATATCCTGCAAAAACCGAAGGGGATCTCACTTCTATCCGCAGCGCTCTGGTCAATGCACAGACTTGTGCCGCTGTCGCAAGCGAGCTCGAATTCAACGATTTCCTTTTGCTCTCGCGTGGTGAAGCCAAAGACACTGGCCGCGCTCGCCAATACATCCTAGCAAATGCGCTAGAAGCTGTGATCGGTGCGATATACCTAGACCAAGGATACGAGGCGGCAAAGGATTTTATTTTCAAATACATCACTCCTATGACAGAAAAGATTGTCGAGGAGGAGCTTTGGCTTGATGCAAAAAGCAGATTCCAAGAAAAGGCTCAAGATGCTGTAAGTATCACTCCAGCTTATCGTACTATCAAAGAAGTTGGCCCAGACCATGACAAAAAGTTTACTGTAGGAGTTTTCCTCGGAAATGAAATGATCGCAGAAGGCGAAGGCGACTCCAAACAAGAAGCCGAGCAAAGTGCTGCTCGCAAAGCTCTCAAATCCAAAGGTTGGTAGGTTGTGTTAGAATATTTTTATGCTCAAGGCGCTCGAAGTTATCGGCTTCAAATCGTTTGCTAAAAAAGCAAACCTTTCTTTTGGCGCACCGATCACAGCGATCGTAGGTCCAAATGGTAGCGGTAAATCAAATGTTGCGGAGAGCTTTCGTTTTGTACTTGGAGAACAATCAATGAAGTCGATGCGCGGTAAGCGCGGTGAGGATTTGATATGGAACGGATCCGAAGAAGTCGGTAGATCAAACCGAGCAGCAGTCAAGCTTACCTTCGATAATTCCAAGAGAATATTTGATCTCGATTTTGACGAAGTAGTGATGGAGCGAGTCGTGGAGAGAAGTGGTGTTAACGAATATTTTATTAATGGAAGCCAGGTGCGACTCAAAGATACTCTTGAGCTCTTGGGTAGAGCGCACATAGGGGCTTCTGGTCACCATATTATTTCTCAGGGAGAAGCAGACCGCATTTTGCGAGCAAGTCCCAAAGAAAGGCGAGAGATGATAGAAGATGCGCTAGGTCTCAAAGCATATGAATACAAAAAGTCAGAGAGTGAACGCAAACTCGAGAAAACACATGAAAATATTGCTCAAGTAGAGTCTCTTCGCAGAGAAATCGCTCCTCATATCAAATATTTGAAAAAGCAGGTAGAGAAGCTCGAAAAAGGAGAAGAGCTTAGAAATAAACTGGAAATTTTTTATAAAGAATACCTCAAGCGCGAGCAGGTTTATATAAAGCACGAACACGAGCGCATCAATAAACAGATGAGTCCACTCAAAGAGAGAGCAAAGGAGCTCGATCACCTGATGCAAGAAGCTCGTACGGTACTCGAATCTTCTCAGAAGAAAGACGAGAAGAGCACAGAGCTCATCCGCATCGAGCAGTCTATAGGAGAAGCTCGAAGAGAGAAGGATACGCTTGAGCGCGAGCAGGGCAAGATAGAAGGCGAAATACTTTCAAACGAGAGGAGTATTTCTCGACTTCGAGAGCTCGCTCTTTCAACTGACACCAAAACAATCAGACTCAAAGAAGTAGACAACCTGCTTTCAGAGCTCAGCGCGCACTCAAAAAATTTGGATGCAGAGCCTATCGAGTCACTCCGAGAAATTGTCAGAAGTGTCTTTAGAAAAATTGCCGAATTCGTAGACTCGCATCGAGACAAGGTAGACACAGGAGCTATAGACGAGCTTGTCAGCAGAAACGAAGTGCTAAGCAAGGACAGAGAGTCGAGACGGGCTGATTCCGAGCGCGTAAGCGAGAGGCTCACAACCCTTGAATCCGAATATACACGCATTCGTACTGCCATAGAGCAAGAAAAAGACTCTAGCCGTGAAGCTGAAAAGGCTATTTTCAAAATAAGCTCCGAGCAGAGCGAGGCGAGAAGCAGTATCAAGATCCTCGAGGAGCAAGAGAGAAGTCTCAGCCTAATTGAAGAAGAGTGGAAGAGAGAAATTCAGGAAGGAGGCGTGCTTCTGGGTACTAGAGTTTTGCATTTTAGCGCGCACCCACTAGTCGATCACAACGGAGTGGAGATAGCACTTCAAGATATTTATAGCGAAGACCGACACAGACAAGACGATCGCAAAAGAGAACTAGAAAAAATGAAGATCCGACTCGAAGAGCTCGGCGCTGCCGGTGGAGAAGACACAATGAAAGAGTACCGAGATGCAACAGAGCGTGACGAGTTCCTCGCAAAGGAACTTGAGGATCTTTATAAGTCATCAGAGTCACTCAAAGCTCTCATACTCGAGCTCGAGCAAAAACTCGATACTCAGTTTAAAGAGGGTATCGAGAAGATCAATAAATCATTCCATGATTTCTTTACGCTTATGTTTGGAGGTGGCTCAGCCAAAATCGAAGTCGCTCAAATAGAAAAGAGAAAAGCCAAAAAGGATGAGGATCTCGAAAACACAGAAGCGGACACCGAGGAAGCAAACGAAGAGGGAGTGGATATCGCAGTGACGCTCCCTCGCAAGCGAATCAAAGGTCTTGATATGCTATCCGGTGGCGAGAGAGCTCTTACTTCTATCGCACTGCTCTTTGCTATTTCCCAGGTCAATCCACCACCATTTATCATCCTCGACGAGACCGACGCAGCTCTCGACGAAGCAAATTCCAAAAAATACGGAGACATGATAGAAGAGCTCGCCAAGTACTCGCAGCTTATTCTCATCACTCACAACAGAGAGACTATGTCTCGCGCTGGCATCATCTACGGAGTGACCATGGGCCGTGATGGCGTATCCAAACTCCTCTCAATCGCATTTAACGAAGCGGTCGCGGTTGCGAAATAACCGCACCCACCTCACACACTTCGACCCCTCCGGGAACAGGAGAGGGGTTTTGTAATTGATTTTTCATAATTTTCTGGTATATTTTAATCAGACATGAATCTCATTAAATTTTGCGTAGCTTTTTTAATGGCAATGCCGATTTTCCTTACCGCCGTCGGCGATAACGATTGGCCTCGAGGAGGCCGAACACTCGTCGCTACCTTCGGCTCTGCCATCACCTTTTTCCTTGGGTGGCGCTTCCTGAGCCTCATCCAGAAAATTCTAAGATCTTAAGTATGAATAAGGCCCTGCGTTCAGAGACGCTGGGCCTTTCGTTATTGTGACCTTAGAACTTATTCACAACGTAGCGATTAATCGCTACAAATGTATGGTGTTTTCCTCGATGTCTCTGCGACGCTCAAGTTCCTTTGTAACCTTTTGCGCCCACCCATCGGGAAATCTTGTTACCCCCGTACGCGCAGATACTTCGTGAGAGAAGCGGCGATAAGGTGATACAAATTTGCAGCTGTGCTGAGTGCCTCGCGAGCCCACACCGTTGTGAGTACAGGGCACCCACTTGTGTTTTGCTCCGTCAAATACTATTGACTCATAAGTCTCGCCCGGTTCAAGGAAAGTCTCGAGAGTCTCTCGATACGTTTCGGACTTTTCATCCCAATAAAGCATTGTGCCTCCCGAGCAAACTTATCACATCGATACTTGATCATCAATGATGCCCACTTGAAAGGTACTTACCTTTAGGGTATAAGAAATGTGGAGGTAGTGGATGACAATTGCTGAACTAAGCGTGGGAGGGCTGATTCTTCACTATAAAAAGGCGTTTATCGTCACTGAAAAAGTTGACGAGTTTAAGGATGAAGTGGTCGCGCACTACTTCTACAAACATCTTGAAGGTTGGATGCACGACAACCCCAAGCGCGATTGGCTGAGACGATGGCGACATATCGTGCTAGGTCTACAAGCTGGCTGTTCCATTTTGCTTGTGACATACAGTCATCTGTTCCTAGCCACGGTCACATATCGCCTACTGTTTGCACTGTTCATCATTATTCTGTTTACGCTTTCCTTTTTTGTTATCGGATTGTTCACGGATGTGAGCGATCCAAATAACATGTGGAAGCGTTATGAACAAAAGTTCGTAAATCAGAATTACCCCGGCGGATTCCCCGAAAGCTTCTTTCAAGATTGCAACAACCTTGGTTTCTGCGTCGACGTTGACGTTCATGCCCCAAGCGGGGTTTGCATACTGAGTGTCGTTAACCCAAACGATTACAATGAGTGCCGGTACTATATCGACGTATGGCGAGAGGATTCTCCTGAGAAATCTTGGTCCCTATCTGGGCGATTCCCGGGCTACAAGTAAACATCTCCCGCAGGCGCGCAAGCGTCTGCGGGATAACCTTTATATGAGTTTGAAGTCGAGAGTTTTGCGATCGAGGTCTGCGGCCATTAGCTTCACCCGGACAGAGTCTCCTAAGGTGAACTTTTTCTTACTATTTTTTCCGATAACAGCGTAGTTTTTTTCATCGAGTTCAAACTGATCTCCTTCCATATCGCGCAAACGGATGAGGCCTTCGGCTTTGGTAAGTGGATCCTCGACGAACATACCAAACTCAGTAACACCCGAGACAGTGCATTCAAACTCTTGTCCAATTTTTTGGGTCATGTATTCGACTTGTTTGTATTTTATACTGTCACGTTCAGCTTCTTGGACGACTATTTCTTTGTCCGAAGCTTCGAGGCCGATCTTTTCAAACCTTTCAAAATCATTTTTAGAAATCTTTCCATTTGTAAGGTAGTTTTGAAGTATGCGGTGTACCACGAGGTCTGGGTACCTGCGGATAGGTGAGGTGAAGTGGGTATAATACTCGAACGCGAGACCGAAGTGACCGATATTTTTGGCAGAGTAGATCGCCTTGGCCATCGAGCGGATAGCTGCGGTGCGCACGAGAGAAGCGGAAGAGTGATTGGCAATCGCACCTAGCATCTTATTGATGTCCTTACCGCTTACGCCGTCTTTGCCGACATAAAAGTCATGGCCGAGTGCGCGAATAAATATAGAGAGATTTTCGAGACGCTCGATATTTGGCTCGTCGTGAATACGGAAGAGCCCTGCTCCACCTTTCTCCTTTGCTTTTTTTGAAATGTATTCCGCTACGGCGCGGTTTGCGAGAAGCATCCACTCCTCAATCATTTTCATAGTTTCCACTCGCTCTTTTTTATAGACGCGAATTGGCTTGCCTTTTTCATCAAGATCAAATTTGACTTCGTCTGTCTCAAATTCGATCGCACCATTCTTTTTATTCTCCTGTCTGAAGATCCTGGAGAGTCGCATCAGCTCCATAAGAGCCCAAGAAAGCTCCTCTTCAAAAAGTCCTCGGGTCTCCTCATCCGCTTTCGCGGATGAGGCCAGACTTTTTTCATAGGACTTATCTTGGGCCTTCTCGATGACATCCTGTGCCTCCTCATAACTAAATCTCTTATCAGAATTGATGATCGTTTTACCAAACCAAGTCTTTAGGACTTTGCCAGTTTTCTTTTCAATATCAAACACAGCAGAGAACGCAAAGCGATCGACATTTGGGTTCAAACTACAAAGATTGTTCGAAAGTATTTCTGGAAGCATCGGGATCGTGCGGTCAACAAGATAGACCGAAAACGATCTCTCTCTCGCTTCACGATCAAGCTCTGAGCCAGGTCGCACAAAATGAGACACATCAGCAATGTGCACACCTACTTGTACAGTTTCCGAATCTAGCTCTTGATAGGAAAGTGCGTCGTCAAAGTCCTTGGCGTCCACTGGGTCGATAGTTATCGTGAGAACATCACGAAAATCCACACGCTCAGTAGGAGCAGTGTTCTGTAGAGAAACTTTCGGAGCGCGACTGGCGCGAGAAGGAGGATCTTTTTCAGCAGAAAAAGAATCCGTTTTCTCGGAAGAATACTGCGACTCACTGAGCGTGCCGTTCTTGATATCGAAGTTTTTCAGCTCCTCAAAGAACTGCTCTGCCACTCTCCCTGCTTCTTCTTCTACTTTGGTAGGGAAGTCGTAGACGATACCTTTGTCCAATAGTATCGACTGCATCTCGGTCTCGTGTTCGCCCTTCTCGCCGATCACCTGCAGGATTTTGCCTTTTGGATTGAGATTTGGATTGTTCCAATTTTCGAGTCTCACTAGCACCTTGGTACCAGGCGTAAGACTTTGATCAGGCTCGATTAGATCTACTGCTTTATAAAACTTGAAGTCATCTGGCTTGAAAGTAAGTCCAAATGGACCCTTTTCAAGAGTGCCGACAAATTGCGTCTTGGCTCGCTCGATGATCCTCGTGACTCGGCCTTTAAACCTGTCCCGGTCGCGACCTGTTACTTCTACTTCTACCTTGTCTTTATCCAACGCGCAGTTGAGAGACTCTTCGAAGACGACTATATCGTCGATCTTTTTTGCAGCGCTTTCATCTTGTTCGACAATGACAAAACCGAGTGGCTTTTGTGTCACTCTGATTGTGCCGGTATATATTTGAGATTTTCCTTTCTTTTCCTTTGATTTGTTATTCATATTCACTTTCATACTAGCATAATAAGGAAAAAGTGGTATTATTTGAATGTAAAAATTATTTCTAATTTGCAAATATGTTTTCTATAAAAGAGGCAGTTAAGTACGGTTGGCAAAAGATCAAAGAGCACTTTTGGAAGCTTGTCGGAGCTTCTGCGTGCCTCATGGCGATCGGTCTTGTAAGCAATGTTTTTTCCGGTGCGATGGAAAAAAATACCTCATCTGGAGTAGGAGTTGCATTGTTTATCGGGATCGTAGCTGCGATCATACTCTCCGTGATGATTCGTATTGGTTACACCAAGTTCACCCTCTCCATGTATGACGGACAAATACTTCCTATCAAGAGCGTCTTCAATGCTTATGGAGTATTTTGGAGATACATTTGGGTTTGTATCCTACAAGGCCTCATCATGATCGGCGGCTTCATCTTGCTTATCATCCCAGGTATCATTTGGGCTATTAAATACTCATTTGCTCCGACCATCGTGATCGACACGGGAGTAAGTGCCTCTCAAGCCCTCAAGGAAAGTGCCAACATTACAGACGGTTCAAAGTGGAAGCTGCTTGGATTTTATATAGTCCTTGGTCTTCTCAATCTTTTGGGCTATATAGTGATCGGCATTGGTATATTGGTAAGCCTTCCTCTCACGTCTTTGGCTTATGTATATGTATACCGCACACTCTCCCAAAAGAAGGCCGCGGTAGCTGCTCCAGCACCCGCTCCGGCTCCTGCTACGCCTGTGCAAATGTAGCCACTTGACGCATTCCCTATAATGACTATAATACTAGAGCCTCTAGTAACCGACGCATTAGCGTGTAGGTTAAGAGGCTCTGGTTTTTTGATAATAAAATAATTATTGAGAACTCTCCCCCGAATTATAGGTAAGGTTGGGGAGAGCAAGTCCTTGACCGGCCATTGAAATGGTCAGGTCAATTAAATTTAAGTGATTCGAGTCAAGACAAACTCTAAGCAAGGCTACCTCCTGGTAGACGAAAAAGAATAAACTAAAGAAGCTATTTTTTATTTTGTTCCGTTCACCCGTCGTTTATACGACGAGGTTATTATTTTTAGAGTTTGATCCTGGCTCAGGATGAACGCTGGCGGCGTGGATAAGGCATGCAAGTCAAGGGGGCCCGCA
>CAZAAO010000020.1:0-10530 GCA_964483435.1 uncultured Candidatus Saccharibacteria bacterium
TCATATTCCTCAAGCCAAACAAGTCGGGCAATTGCCCGGAGATGTGCCTGCCTGTTACACCTTCTGAGGTAGAGAGTTTGAAAGAAGAGGTCAAGAAACTTCTCACCTCTGCGTTTTCTGGTGCAATCCTCACATCAAACTGCTCCGATCCAAAGTGCCCCTTCTGCGCGATGAGAAGTTTGTAAAGAACAAAAGCCCCGGAGGGGGCTTTTTGATTTAGCTCTGGAGGATCAGGTCGATCGCGGTTTTGAGTTGGTCGTACGGATACGCGCCTTCGAGTGGGTAGTAGTCTTGTGTTTTTGTATCGATAAGGATGCTATACGGAGTGCCGAGGATACCGAGCTCCCTTGCGTTTTGAATATCAGCGTTGACACGTGAATCAAACTCGCCACTTGTGAGACAAGTATTAAATTTGTCAGATGCGATATTTACAGCGGTAGCTATCTTTGGAAGCTCGAGGGGGTCGAGACTGTCGTTTGACTGCGTCACATCATAAAGTCGGTTGGCGTATTCCCAAAAACTACTGTCTGTGCCAAGTGCAGCAGCACACTCCATTGCCACCGATTCGCTAAAAGCTTTTTTGTGAAGCTCGGCAATAGGATAGTGTCTGTACACCCAAGCCACTTTTCCATCTTTACCATACTGCTGCATTATTTTTCTCATATCATTATGGAACATTTTGCAAAACGGACACTCAGGGTCAGAATATTCTACGACGACGATCCTAGAACTGGCATTTCCAAGTATATGATCGTTTGCGTCAATAGGGCGCATAGCTTGTTTGAGTGCGACTGATGATGAGACATCTCTTGCATTGTTCGGTGCAGGAGTATTTGAAGTCGCAGGGTTTTTGCTTCCAAGCCAAAACCCCGCTCCGATGAGTAGACCGGCGATAATGATCGCAAGAGGGAGAGTGATTTTATCGAAAATACTGCTTTGAGTCTCGGGCGTTGGGTTTGTTTCGTTCATATATAATGGCTTTAATTTTTGGGTGAATAATGAGATGATTTATACAATATTATTATAAATCATTTATGACCTTACTCCAATCTATTGTCCTTGGGCTAGTGCAGGGTATTACAGAGTTTTTACCCATTTCTTCCTCCGGCCATCTGATCCTTGCTAGGAAATACCTAGGGATAGCCGATGAGATGAGCCTACCTTTTGACGTCATGCTTCATATGGCGACCCTACTTGCGATACTTATATACTACTACTCCGACATCCGTGATTTGCTTCTTGAGGTGCGATATAGCGGCATCAGGTCAAAGGCGGGCAAGACCATACTCGCTATCATCGTGGGCTCAGTGCCAGCAGGGCTCGCGGGCTTCCTCTGGGCTGATTGGCTTGAAGCTGCATTTCGCAATCCCACAAACGTCGCATACTCACTCATCCTTGGGTCAGTTGTGTTTTTCGCAGCTGATTGGTACGAAAAAAGTCATAAAGCTTCCGACGCAAGTGCAAGCGACGGGGAGATAGGCAAGGGCAAAGGATTTCTCATCGGTCTCTTCCAAGCAGGGGCTCTCATACCCGGTATGTCTCGCTCGGGTCTCTCGATCTCTGGCGGACTTTTCACAGGACTCAGTCGTGAAGAAGCTATCCGCTTCGCTTTCCTCCTTGGAATACCCACGATAGCAGGCGCAGGTCTCAAAACAATTTTGGATATAAAAGATGTGACGACTTTCCTGCTCGATCCGTATATTTACACCGGCGCTGCCGCAGCATTTTTGTCCGGCATAGTCGCAATCAGATTTTTGGTGCGCTTCTTGAGTCGCAACAGCTTCAACGTCTTCGTCGCCTACCGCATCCTCCTCGCACTTACAATACTGAAACTCCTCTAAAAAGGCAGGGTGTGGTTCATTGCGCCAAGGCTAGCGTCGAGGTGCTCCCACTTGCTTGGATCGAGCTTCACTTCAAATAGGTGTGGACCTTCTTTGTATATCAGCTTTTTGTTTGTCATCGCGTAGTCGTACAAGTCTTTGGTGATCCTCACATCGTCGAGACAATACTTGCGGATCTTTTCGATCTCGCCTTGCTTCCACCAGACGATAGCGTCGAGACCGTGGCCAGATTTGTTGACCCCCAAAGTACCTTCGGCAAGCTGATCGAGCTTCATACGTCTACCCGCGACAGCGCGTATCTCCTTGAGTAGATCAAGGCTTTTGATTTTGGTAAGGTCGCCCGGATAGTACTTGTCGAGCACAGGTATATCAAAATGCTCGGAGTTAAATCCGATAAGCAAATCTGTCTTTTCTATTATTGGCCAAAGTTTTGGAAGCTCCTCTAGCAAGTAGCTCGAGTAGCTATCGGTCTCCGAGTCGTATACTCCAACAAGCGAGATGTCCAAATCCCTTGGGTCATTCGAGCCTACATCCTGAAAAATATTTCGCGTTTCAATATCAAAAACCACCTTTCGCATAGCGTTTCTTTAATTACCTGATTTTAATTCGTTTATAACTTGCACGATGTTATCTGGACGTGCCTCCTTTTCGACTCGGTCTTTGAGCCTGCGCACTTTGTACTGTTTGGTTTTGAGCTCTTCTTCACCGAGGACGATAAGAAGTGGGATGCTTCTCTTCTCCGCACCCTGGATCATGTCTCCAATCTTCCTACCTGATATATCTACTCCCACATTCACTTGCTTACTTCGGAGCACATCGGCAAACTTATACACTTCTTCAAGCGGAGTGTTTGGAGCAGGAGCGATCCACACATCTGTCTTTGACTCGAGAGTGGGCAAGAGTTTGTGAGTTTCCAAAAAGTCTCGGATCGTCACATCTCCCATACCAAAGCCGATAGCGGGCACGTTTTCCTTACGGAAGGCACTTACGAGTCCGTCATAGCGGCCGCCACCAAAAAGAGAGCGATTGTTCTCAGGACTTACATCGAAGACTTCAAACACAGTGCCTGTGTAGTAGTCGAAGCCGCGAGTGAGAGTCGGGGTGTAGACTACGTTTGTGATACCGCGGGCGCGGAGCGTGTCGATGATTTTGGAAATATTTTTTGCTTCCTCACTTTCGGGCAGCATTGTAAGCAAGGCCTCGCCGAAGTAGAGGAACTCGATAAGCTTTTTGCCCTTTTCTTCGCCGACCAACTTTTCTAGCTCATTTTTAAAATCAGCAGCGCTCATCTTTTCTTTACGGTCGAGCACACGACACACCTCGAGCTTGTCATCAAGCGATATTTCCGCTGCGCGGAGCACATCGTCGAGGAGAAGTCGGCTGTTTAGAAGTATTTTGTAAGTATCGCGCGCAGCTCCAAACTTTTGCATGATAGCGTCCGCGACCGATATGATCTCCGCGTCGGCAAAGAGACCTGCTACACCAAAGAGGTCGACGTTGAGCTGCCAGTGTTCGCGAAGGCGACCCTTTTGCGGCTTTTCATATCGAAATACATTTGGGATCGAGTACCAGCGGATAGGTGAGGGAAGTTCGGTGAGCCTCTGCGCGATCATGCGAGCTACTGTAGGCGTCATCTCTGGACGCAAAGTCACCTCGCGACCTCCTCGATCAGTAAACGAGTAAGTCTGCTCGTTAACTATCTCTTCGCTAGTCTTTGATTTGTATAGCTCGGAAGGTTCGAGGACTGATGCGCCGTATTCGACATAGCCCCAAGCTTCTACTGCCTTGCGCATAGTAGAAAAAATATAGTTTTGGACGGCTTGGTCAGCAGGATAAAAATCCCTTACCCCTTTGTAGCTCTCGGTCGAGAGCTTTTTGTTTGAAAAGCTTAACATTGAACAAATTTTAACAAAAAAAGCTATCTTTTAAAAGCAACTTGCAGTGTCACCTATGATTCAATAAACTGAAACTAAACAAACTAAATGACCGAAGAAATAAGCCAAAAAAGTGAGCCGAGCTCAAAAATAAAGGAAAAAGTAAAGAAACTACCGTCCACACCGGGAGTGTATTTCTTTTTGGGTGACAAAAAGCGCGTGCTCTACATAGGCAAAGCTACGAGCCTGCGGAGTCGCGTTCGCAGCTACTTTGATAAAGATATTCGGGACAAGCGAAGCGAGCTTATCGAGCGCATGGTGTTGGAAGCCAAAGATATAGACTTCGAAAAGACAGACTCTGTACTCGAAGCGCTACTCCTCGAAGCAGAGCTTATTCGCAAATATCGTCCTCCGTACAATACGGAGGGTAAGGATCAAAAAAGTTTTAACTTCGTAGTATTTACCGACGAAGAATTCCCAGTACTCGAGCTAGTGCGTGAGAGGACTCTTTTCCTTTCTCCGGATTCAACTCTTAAAGGTAAAAAGCCGCTTGCGATCTTTGGACCATTTCCGCATGGCGCACAGATAAGGGAAGCTCTGAAGATCATTCGTCGCATCTTCCCATATAGGGACAACAAATGCGTTCCTGCGAAGGATCAAAAAGGCACGCCGCGCCCATGCTTCAATCGACAAATCGGACTTTGTCCCGGAGTCTGCACCGGAGAAGTCACTTCCAAAGAATACAAACGCACAGTGAGGCACCTCATACTCTTCTTCCAAGGCAAAAAGAAAAAACTCATCGTTCTCATGCAGAGAGAAATGAAATCGCTCGCAAAGTCGCGCGACTTTGAGAAGGCAAATATTTTGAAGAGGCAAATCGAAGCCCTTTCACATATCAACGATATCGCTCTTTTGAAGAGAGAAGCCCGAGAAGATTTCAATGCCGGAGAAAAGCTTCAAAAATTCCGTATCGAAGCATATGATATTGCTCACACTTCTGGCCAAGACATGGTCGGCGTGATGACGGTCGTAGAAGGTGGGGAAGTAGCCAAGGACGAATACCGACTCTTCAATATCAAAGGTCAAAGTGGAGCGGACGACCTCAAGGCTCTCCGCGAGACATTGTCACGCCGGCTCAAGCACACCGAATGGAGATACCCAGACCTCATCGTCGTCGATGGTAACGAAAATCAAATCAACGCAGCAAAGAGTGTACTTGTAGCTACAAACGTAGAGATACCAGTGGTCTCTGTAGTCAAAGACGAACGCCACAAGGCTCGCGAGCTTTTGGGTGGCCTTATCACAGTCCAATATAAAAACGAAATACTACTCGCAAACAGCGAGGCGCACCGCTTCGCGATCAATTTCCACCGGCGCAAACGAGGAAGGAGCTTTATTTAATTCCCATCAGCTGTTTGTCATTCATTGATTTTTATACACTATGGAGTATAATATCTTTAGTGTCTCCTTGTGTTTTATAGGGCCACATAGTCCCTCACAGGAGGATTTCAAGACAATCTCAAATGCATCTTTAGCTCGTCGAGAGTTGACTTCTACAATTCACAACCCTCAACGAGCTTTTTTTTACCTAAATTATGCAAAATATTTTTTGGCCAAGAGGAATTGATCCCAAAGATTTCAGAGTTCATGCCTATAATAGTATTTTTATAAAAGCTTCCAGACAAAAAGTTTGGGGAGTTTTGATCGACGCTTCCGCGTGGCCAAACTGGTATCCCAATTCTAAGGACGTAAAAATTAAAAATGATTCGGTATTAAAAATGCTTACCGAGTTTGTATGGCAAACTTTTGGACTTAAAGTGCGCTCGCAAGTCATAGAGTACAAGGAGTTTGAAAGTATCGGCTGGAGCGCTAGGGAGCTCGGAGGAGTTGGCTACCACAGCTGGCGACTCATAGAGCAGGAGGGCGGCACTCTTGTCGTCACCGAAGAAGTACAGCGAGGTTGGGGAGTCTCACTTCTCGCACCTCTCATCAAACGAGGTCTCCAAAAGCAACACCAAATCTGGCTCGAGAGATTGAAGGTGAAGTGTGAATAAAAGAAAAGCCGCTCGGAGCCGTGAGGCACCGAGCGGTCATGATAGTTTCGAAAGATTCAAACTTTCGCAAGGAGATTGGTCAGAAAGGTTTTCACTCGAATATATTCTTGAGCGGCAATCTTTTGACCGGCTTGCTGCTGCTTGTTGATCCCGCGCTCAACAGCAGCTATCATAGTTTTGAGGCTCTGAACACTTGGGTCTACTCTGATGACAAGCCCCATGATAACTTCTGGGCATAGGGACGCACCCTTATCAGCGTAAGTTGAGAGTGCATCTTCCAATTCATTGAGAGAAAAGTCGCCCTCTTCCATTTCTGCAAAAGTTTTGTGAGTCATAATTTTGTTATTATTATACTACTTATATTACATAGTGTCAATATATTATTGCACCTTGGGGATTTGGGACTTCTTTAAAAATATGCTATAAATATTCCGTCGGGCCTGTAGCTCAGTTGGTAGAGCAACCGCTTTGCAAGCGGAAGGTCAGGAGTTCGAATCTCCTCAGGTCCACCAAATTTGATTTGCTTCCGAATTGACCGCGCCCGCGCCAAAGGCGCGGGCTTGGGCTGGCATTTCCGCCAAGAAATTCCAAGGGGTTTTGAAATCCGCCAAAAGCACTCCCGCCGCGAGGCGGCGGTTCGAGCCGATGGAAACAAGAAAATCTCTCATCCGTGAGGGATTTTCTTGTTTAGAGAGATTTTCGGCTTGGTTGGCTTCAATAATCCAGTTTCGCATGAGTTCGAGCCAATGATTACCTTTTCGCTCAAAATCAGATAATTTCTCCTCAATAGTTTTCTTTTCCGCCATTAAAATATTCTTTTTCTCTTGATACTCGCCAAGTTCCAACGCTTCACCTAAATATGCGTCTGTAAGTCGTTCTAGTCGCATTTTAATGGCGGAAATATTATCGCGGAGATTTTGAGCGAAAAGGTCTGACGAATGGCGAGATTCCGACTGCTCGCTTTCAAGGCGAGCAAGATATTTTTCTCGCCATTCGTCGGGCAAAGAAACTTTTTGACAAAGATTTTTTACTTGCTCGGCTAACACCTCTTCCCGCAAAAAGCGATTTTCAGTACACACTATAGTTTTGCTCTTGTGGGTGCAACGATAGTAAATAAACTTTAGACCACTTTTCTTGATATGTCGTTCGCCAGTAATGGCGTATCCACAAATCCCACAAGTAGCAAAACCTAAAAACTGAAAATTCTTTGGCCCTCGCTTTTTGCGGGGTTTCCCATTTACCACTAACGCCTTTTGTATCTCATCAAAAAGTTTCTTTGAAATCATTGGCTTGTGCGTTCCGGCATGCACCTCGCCTCGATATTGAAAATGTCCGTAGTAAAACGGATTGGTCAAAATATGCTCAACCGAGGCAAGGGCGAGGGGCTTGCCGGTCTTGCCAGCCAAGCCGACAGAAAACATTTTGCGCTGAATACCAGTGAGAGTATATTGTCCTGTAGCAAAAGCCCCTAAACACTCCTTTACTTTGCCAAAAGTTTTTCTATCAGGTTCAATCGTCCGAAGTCGCGGCTCGTTAAAATAACCGAGAGGGGCTTTTGCCGATAGTTCACCACGGCGTATCTTTTGCCGTATACCGCGCAAAATGTTTTCTCGCAAATTATCGGTGTAATATTTTGCTTGACCGAACGCCACAGACAACATGAATTTACCCTGTGGCGTCGGCTCAAACCAAAATGTAGGGAATTTTAGCGTGGTGATTTTTCCAGTGTCTACCAAATAAATCACTCTGCCTCCGTCTATCGAGTTGCGCGCCAATCTATCGGGATTCCACGCTAAAATTCCCTGTGCAGTGCCTTTTTCAATTTCGCCAAGCATTTCGTTAAAAATCTCGCGACCAGGTTCTTTGGCAGTTTTGCTCTCGTAATATTCACGCACCACAAAAAGAGAGTTTTGCTTGGCGAATTCCCGAAGCTCCGTTAGCTGTGCCTCAATACTCAAAACTTGGCGTTCTTCGTCCTCACTTGATTTTCTACAATAGATAAAATATTTTGTCATAGCTTCGGGAATTAAATTGATAAAGGCATTGCACTTACACCGATAATTTGCAATCTCTCCGCATCGGCTCCTGTGCGAAGCACAGAACAAGCGTTAGCTTGTGGAACCGCCGCCTCGCGGCGGGAGTGCTTTTGGCGGATTTCAAAACCCCTTGGAATTTCTTGGCGGAAATGCCAGCCCAAGCCCGCGCCTTTGGCGCGGGCGCGGTCAATTCGGAAGCAAATCAAATTTGGTGGTGTTTGTTTGAAAAAGTCAGAACCCATTTCGAGCAAAATCCCTAACTTCGTACGCGCGGAGCGCGTGGCGGCTCTGAATTGAAGCGTACGCTCGGATTCTGTGCGCCTCGTCCGCTCCCTTCGGTCGCGGGCAAAAACCAAAAATTTTCCTTCCTTTCTCTGATTTTCGGCGGGGGGTGTGGGGGGAGCCGACAAAAAATGGAAAGGAAATTTTTGGTTTTGCTTCGCCGCTATCATAACTATATTGTATTTTATCACACCATTGTGTCAAGACACAACATTAGCTATACTTCAAAATAACCAATATGTCCGAATCATCCAAAAAACTAGCTGAAAATATGCGAAAAATAAGAACGCGCAAGAAAATGTCGCAAGGCGACATTTGTCGAGCGCTTGGTGTTGATCGTGCATACATAAGCAACATAGAATCCGGAAAACAAAACCCAACACTTGCGACGATTGAAAAAATCGCTGAGGCACTTGGTGTTAAGGTCAATGAACTATTGCAATAATACTATGAATTCAACTCCTGAAAAAAATAAAACGATTTCACCCGTAGAGCCAAAATCAACCGCATATAATCATCCGGTAGCAATTCGATTTGACCAAGCTAAAGAATTTCTCTCAACACATTTTAGTGACGAAGTCACAAATGCTGAACCTGTGGGTAGAGGTTTGTGGTCGCAAGCTTTTTTCTTCCGACATGCCGATAACGATTATGTTATTCGTTTCGGAAACGAAGACGAATCGTATGAAAAAGACCGGATTGCCTCAAAGTATTCTTCTGAAAAACTATCAATTCCGACTATAATCGAAGTCGGTATTGCCCTTGAACACCATTTTGTTATTTCCAAACGCTCTGCCGGAATCATGATTGACGAACTGGGACAAAAAGAAATGGAAAAAATAATTCCTTCAATTATGGATATGCTAGACGTGCTTCGGCAAGCAGACATTTCTAGAACAATAGGATACGGGCATTGGAACAAAAATGAGAGAGGCCAATATTCAAGTTGGCGAGATTTTCTGCTTGCCGTTGGAACCGACCATCCAACGAGCAAAATTCATGGTTGGCGAGCGTCTTTGAAAGCGTCCCCGCAAGGAATTGAGTTTTTTGACCAAATAGCCAATAGATTGAAAATTTTAGTTGAAAAAAGTTACGAAGGTCGGCATCTCGTCCATACCGATTTGTTGCACTTCAATGTGTTATCGGCGGACGGAAAAATATCGGCAGTTATTGATTGGGGCAACTCAATGTATGGCGATTTTCTCTATGATCTTGCGAATTTCACTTTTTGGGCTCCTTTGCACCCTGCAATAGAGAAAATAAATTGGATAACCACAGCAAAGCAATATTTTGGAGAAAAGGGGGTTGAAATTCCAAATTTTGACGAGCGGCTTCGCGCTTGTGAACTCCACATAGGACTTGCTGGTATGGCGTGGAACGCTCACACCAAAAATTGGAAGGAGCTTGAAGCAACGACAAAGAGAATTAAGGACTTGGTAGAATCTTTTTAATTTTATGAACACTCACGACATACAAGCAAAATTATCTCATTCCCAAAACTTCCTCCGCGACCCGAAGTTAGTAGAAAAGCTAGTACAAAACTCGTCATTAGAAAATGATATTGTTCTTGAAATTGGACCAGGTAAGGGAATAATCACTAGCGTGCTTGCAAAGCACTGCAAGCGAGTTTTGGCAGTAGAAGCTGATAAAAATTTGTATTTGGAGTTGAAAAGCAAATTTTCTTCTTTCCCTAATATAGAAATTTATCATCAAAATTTTCTCGAATTTCCTTTGCCAAAATATGAGTATAAGGTTTTTTCTAACATTCCGTTTAACATAACCGCTGACATTGTTAGAAAATTATTCGATAGTGAAAACAGTCCAGCTGATAGTTATTTGATCATGCAAAAAGAAGCAGCTGAAAAATATAGTGGTTTCAAATCAGAAACACTTTTTTCTGTTCTGCATAAACCTTGGTTTGCATTTAGTAAAGTCTATGAATTTCAGAAAAATGATTTTTCTCCTCGTCCTGCCGTAGACACGGTTTTGTTGCGTATTGAAAAACTGGAGCGACCACTTGTTGAAAACCGAAATGCGGAAGCATTTCGGGATTTCGTAGCTTTCGGTTTTACAAGTATGAAAGTAAATCTAAAAAAGGGCTATACAAATGTTTTCGGTCATGTGCAATTCTTGCGCTTGGCTACCGACTACGGATTTGACGCTTCGGCAAAACCTACAGACCTGACTTTTAAACAATGGCTTGGTATTTTCGACTACTTCTTAAAAAATGTTGAGAGTTTTCGACAAGCGAAAACAAAAGGTGCGTATGCAAAACTGATTACGCAACAAAAATCTTTACAAAAGATTCATCGAACAAGAACAGCGAGAAATTGGCGAGAGAATAGATAAATTGTGTTGAGGGAGCAATCCCCGCCGTTTTATAATTTCTCTTCAAAACGGCGGGGATTTTGTGCGCGAACGGGAGGGTGGGTCAAGCACATAC
>CAZAAO010000021.1:0-10479 GCA_964483435.1 uncultured Candidatus Saccharibacteria bacterium
GAGATTTTGGATAAAAAAGTTTGGTATGAAAAAAGTGACAGATATGGTGAGTACTACAAACCAGAGCATGAGCTCGGCAACGGCTATCACACAATACGAGAGCTTCTTCAGTATATGATTGTCGACTCGGACAATTCTTCTATGTCGACCCTAGTGGCTCTCAAGTCCAAAGATATTGTAAATATTTATAAGGATCTTCGGTTGCCAGACCTGCTTGAGGGTCCGGATGATTTTATGTCGGCCGAGTCTTACTCATATCTTTTCCGCACTCTCTACAATGCCACATACCTGCGGAGGACATTCTCAGAAGAAGCTCTGCGTCTACTTACACATACGACATTTGATAAAGGTATAGTAAGAGGAGTAGCGAGCTCTACCCCTGTGGCGCACAAGTTTGGTGAACACACTGAGACTCTAAACGGCAAAGTTGTCGAGCGCCAGCTACACGACTGCGGGATTGTATACGCCAAAGATGCACCCTACTTGCTATGTGTCATGACCAAAGGCAACGACTTCCCTGCTCTTGAGCAAGTGATCGCCGATATATCCAAGATGGTGTACACCTTCACCCAAGATCCAAAAAATTTTTAACGATCTTATGACTTGGTAAATATAAAATCTTTGGTAGAATACATCTAATTAAGTAATTAACAAATTAGCTATGGCAAAAAGAGCGACAGGTGTTGGCAACAACAAAAAGTCTCGATCTCGAAAGACAAAGAAGCGTCTCGAAAAGAAGCGAGCGACAAAAAAAGCAAGATCATCCAAGAAATAACAAAATCCTCCCTTTCGGGAGGTTTTTGTTAATTTATTCTTCTTATAAATTTCTCTAGATAGATTTATACTGCGGGATTTTAATTTCCCTTCTTTATAAACCCTTCAAGCGCCTTTAGAGTCTCAACCGGCACCATGTAGACTACTGTGTTGCTCTGATCAGAAGACATGTCGTTGATCGATTGGAGAGTGCGGAGATGGAGCGCACCAGGAGTCTCTGCGAGCATCTTGGCAGCCTTGGCGATATTTTCGGAGGCAGCAAGCTCACCTTCGGAATTGATGATGACTGCTCGCTTCTCTCTTTCAGCTTCGGCCTGCTTGCCGATCGTGCGCTCAAGCTCTGTAGGAAGGCTTACATCTTTGAGCTCGACGTTGAGCACTTTGAGTCCCCACGCATCTGTCTCAAGATCGACTATCTGGCGGATCCGATCCGCGATCTTTTCCCTACTTGAAAGCAGGTCGTCGAGAGTCACTTCACCTACGATATTTCTCATTGTCGTCTGAGCGTACTGAGATATCGCGTAGCGGAAATCTTCGACTTCGAGTATCGCCTTGTTGGCATCACTTACCTTATAGTAGATCACAGCATTAACGCGAACCGAGACATTGTCGCGAGTGATCGCATTTTGATCGGGTACGTCGACGGCCTTTACACGTACATCGATCTTTTGATGACTCTGAAATATAGGGAACACAAGTCTCCAGCCCGGCTCCATGACGGAGGAAAACTTACCGAGAGTAAACTTCACCCCTCTCTCGTACTGATTGATCTGACGAATGCTAATAATGAGCACAAAAACAACCGCAATTAGAATCCACCACATAAAATATTGGGTTAGATGTTAACAAATATAAAATATACCTTTGACACAATTAATCAAGTACTCTACTTTAGAGTACTTTTAAAAAGAGGGCCGGAAGCCCTCGCGGGACTTCCGGCCTTTTTGACTACGGCTTGGTCGTCGTAGTCGGTACAAAAACTACCGACGTGTCGGGTGAGGACATGCTCTTGTAATGCGTCCACACCCTCTGAGCGTTCCAAGGAGTTGATTTGATCATTACCGCATCAATGTCACCTTGGAAAGCAAACTCGCTTCCTTGCACACTGCAACCAGACGGATCGTTCCCCACCCAATTGCACGTGCCGGAGTTCGCCCCCGTGCGGACAGCACCACTTGCGGCTACCTGCCCAACAAACACACCGTTAACATACGCTTTCACGTACGCTCCGTCGTATGTATAGAGCAGGTGACTCCATGTATTAAGTGGTAGCACTGGTCCTAATGGTTGTTTGATGTCACCTGAGGCAACGCGTATGTCAGGCGTAAACTGCCCGTTCCACACCCGCATTGCGATACCCACAGCATCTGTATTCGAGAATACTGTCGGTCCCCAGGTGCCACCGCTGTGCTGACTTGGGTTTACCCAAGCTGACACAGTGAGTTGGCTGAAAGCCTGTTTGAGAGGGCTTGCCGCCGCCGCGCTCGCGTAATTGTTTGTACCTGAGTACCTATTAGCGAGGCCGAGCGGACTTGGCACTCCGCGCTGAGCATTTATTACACTGAGAGTATTGCCCCCCACTGAACTATCAGACTGGTTGCCTGTTTGCTCTTCGAAATCCCACATTGCTACGGTGTCCGCGCCCCACACTCCGGCCCCGTCTTGCTGCGACGAAGTCACAGAAGAATTGCCAAAATAAACGTTTACAAATGTATCCACACCAGCTGATAACTGCGGGATACGCACAATCAAGTCGATCACCCCTAACATCGGATCAAATGCGCCCACGAACTTGTGAGGCAGTTTGACATTGCCCGTCGTTGTGACCACGATATCGTGCCCAAGAGCAGACGACACCTTGCCTCCGTTTGGTATGGACCGGAAATCAGGATCCACGATCCTTATACGACTCTCTATGTCCGTATGAGTGCCTTGCACTCGATCGGAAGAAGTATTGAGCTTCACTCCAGCTTTGCAGTACAGATACGAACCGTACCAATTAAGCGGAGGTGGCGGCTCTATCACAGTAACCTGCTCTGGCCACAAAAGTGTCGCTGCTGGATTGTAAGTCCGCAGGTACGCAAGACTTGCCGTACCTGTACCCATTCCGAGTCGGAGTATTCCTATCCAACCGTTGCCGCCGTTTTCAATTTCTTGCCAATTAGCAAAAAGCTGATTTACAGGAGCACCTCCCGCTCCAGCATCTACCCGTTTGGAGTTGAACGTGTTCGCATTCATTCCCAGCTGGTGTCCTGAGGTGATAGCTTTGATGTTTGGGTAACGCGATACCAAGTTCCCCCATAAGTCTTCCCCGCTGTTATCAGAGGACGGCAAAGAATAGTAGTTTGGACCGTATTGGTCCGCGTCTTTAGTCCTGGTACCATTTACATTGAGATAACCATGAGTAGTGATGATCACCTCGGCATCAGCGTTTGCAGCTATGATTCCACTTGCCCAATTGACCGCAAGCGGCCGAGCAAAGAACTCTAGCCCGATGATGACAAACTTGCGATTGCCGTAGCTAAAACGGAGCGCGAAGTTTGCATTGCTGCCTGGAGGATAGTTCGCCATGTACCACGTCTTTCCACTGTAAAACTGTGGACCGAAATAGGAGTCATAGTTGCTAGTATTTCTACTAGCAGGATTTGCTCCGTTGTAATCATGATTACCGACGATCGGAGCTACGACGAGCCCCGAATCGCGCAAAGCTGTCCAGCATGGCACAGCCTTGTCGAATTCGCTTGGGTAGGCGTTGTTCGTGATGTCCCCAAGTCCAATCACAGCCACAATATTGCGACTTACCTT
The DNA here is from genome assembly GCA_964483435.1 of uncultured Candidatus Saccharibacteria bacterium. Classification (GTDB taxonomy): domain Bacteria; phylum Patescibacteriota; class Minisyncoccia; order Phycocordibacterales; family WO2-35-19; genus CAZHJF01. The sequence continues at coordinate 3,580 of CAZAAO010000021.1, forward strand.
GTGCTCGGTTATCCAAGAACAGATCCCGTCGATCACTTCCCGAGGCTCGTTTTGAGTATCGGGAATGAGGATAAAAGTTGGTTCGGAGTTGATCTGCGCCACAAGAGTAGCGCAAATAAAAAAAGCACCCAGAACGGACGCGACTTTTTTCACAAACACTCCAAAAACTGAGTTTTGTTCAAAGGACAAAGTCCTTTCTTCACTCTCTCTTAATTCATGAATTTAGTCAATTTGGGGATACTTGATCCGCTTGCTTAGAAAGCATAGTCTATACACTATGCAGTTTGAAGTGCCAAAAGACCTTATAGCTAGCGAACCAAGCCAAAGACGGGAGGAGGCGCGGCTTTTTGTATATGACACAAAATCAAATCAGATACATTTTGATCTGTTTAAAAACATCTCGAAATATTTGCCCCCTAATACCCTTCTTGTATTAAATGACACCAAAGTCATAAAAGCGCGCACCCATCTCAAAAAAGAAACGGGTGGCAAGATTGAAGTATTTTTCCTGCTAAATGAATGGGGTGGAAGTGGCCCGGTACCGGCAATAGTTGATCGTACACTTCGGATAGGAGACAAAGTATTTTTTGACAGCGAAAACTATTGCCAAGTCGTGAGTCAAAATGAAAATATTTTTTATTTTGATCTGTTTTTTAAACAGAATGATATTTACTCTCTCCTTGAAAAATACGGAGAAGTACCGCTCCCGCCTTATATAAAAAATTCTAAGCTCACGCCAAGCGAAATCGAAAAAAGATACCAAACAGTTTTTGCCAAAAAACCAGGCTCGGTCGCAGCGCCGACCGCTTCACTCCATTTCACAAATGAACTATTAGAAGATCTTTCAAATCGTGGGATTAAACAAACACACATCACTTTGGATGTAGGCCTAGGCACATTTGCCAATATCACAGAAAAAAACATTAAGGAAAAAAGATTGCACAAGGAGCGCTTTCAAATACCCTCTCTGTCCAAAAAGATTATCAAAGAGCAGATAATGCAGGGCCGCAGAGTAGCCGCTGTCGGCACCACATCAGTACGCACACTCGAGGCAAATGCCGAGCTCATCCTAAACGGAGATGACGCGGATATTCGAGGAGAGACAGATATATTTATATTACCTCCGTACAATTTCAAAATTGTAGATACTCTCATCACCAATTTTCATCTGCCGGGCACATCCCTCATTATGCTCGTCGAAGCTTTTTTGCAGCACAAAAAATCAGCCCGCAGTGTAAGCGAGCTGTACAAAGTCGCGATCGAAAGCAAATTTAGATTTTATTCGTTTGGCGACTCAATGCTAATAATTTAGCTACTCTTCGCCGCGTTCTTTTTTCTTTTCGATATCGCGCTTCTTCTCTTCCACCTTCTTTTTGGCTTCTTCTTCTCTTTTTTCTCGGCGCGCTACCTCACGCAAATCCTCCGCTTCTTTGCGCTTTTTGTCTGCTTCATTTTTTGTTTCTTCTGATGCCATTTGAACATTATATATTGCGCTAGTGAACTCTAAATGAATTCGTATATAATTGAAGATATGCAAATACCTTATATAGATGAAAAAATATTTGGCTTATTACTCCAAATTCACACAACTTTTTTCGATTACATTTTCGCAACCATTACATATTCTGCTGGGTACATGGTGGTCACCTTGGTCTCCATACTCACTATATTAGCTTTTGTTTTGCACAAGCACGCAAAACGAATCAAACCATTTATCATTGCCCTCGCAGGTACGACCGCGAGTGTGTATCTGCTCAAGTTGATTTTTGGATTGAAACGACCTGAGTATGCTGTATACATCGAAAGCTCTCCTTCCTTCCCGAGCGGCCACGCGGCCACTGCGATGGTGCTTTATGGATTTTTGCTTCTTACTGCTTGGAAACACGACAAACATCATTTGAAAAATCCTCTCATTTTCGGACTTGCCATCTTGATCCTACTTGTCGGTTTGAGCCGACTCTATCTTGGAGTGCATTATTTTGCAGATGTAGCAGCAGGATACCTAATAGGCCTAATTTGGCTACTTTTGGCCAACAATTTTTATAAAAAAGCAATATGATATAATACGTTCATTACCATAAATTTGAACGGTATGAACGAATTTAGCGCAAAAAAATTGGGAGAAGTGCTCGCCTTTGCCGATGTGGGGCTCGAGACTTTTGATAAAGGGCGAGAAGCTTTTGAAAAAACTCTTGGTGAAAATTTTGCCCACATGCGAGAAGAAATAATCAGCCACAAGGATCTTTTGCATTCGATCGCAGATGAATGCCACGTGCTAGATATTGTAATGAAAAAACTCGAATCGACCGGAGAGAAACTTCGAAAGATGCGAGATCTCTACGTTGGCGATGAGTGGGACAATCCTACCGAGCTCATGGAGTGGTCAGGATTTTTTGAAGGCGCTGTCATTGTACACTGGCAGCTTGTAAAGGGTGTAAGCGAATCCACTTCTCATGCGACACTCTCATCACTGTCGGACAGAGCACTCAAATTTCACGAAGACTTTTTTGCTATCGCCAAAGACGCATTGAGAGAAGTCGGGGTACGAAGATCAAACTCAAACTAAACAGAAGTATTTGAAGTTTTGTTTTGGAGCTGCATGCTCAAGATAAGAGACCTCGCATCCTCAGGGTTGTGAGCGTCTTTTATTATGATGTCTCGGTCGTGTCCAGCGGTCTCAATATGGAGAGTGCCGTAGTGAAATACAGTCTCTATGATACCTTTGGTCTCGACTGTAATATCCTGAATCTGTTCAAAGCGGAAACTCGTGACTTCTCGATTGAAAAATCCGTGCTGCTCGACGTCGAGTATGCGCTTGTCAGTGATGATCCAAAGATCTAGATAATAATTGGTCCACTCTATAAAAAATATGATCCACAAAAGAAGGAGCCAAATAGAGTAAGCAAAAACTTTCCAACGCTCAAGCCATGCTCCCATGTTTGATGCCACTACTTCGCTCATATTGAAAATAGACGAAGTGAAAAAGGCGTACAAGATATAAGGTGCAAATGCCAAAACGAGAAGCATGAAGACCGCAGGCAACAAAACAAAGTAATGCTTGCGCACGACTTTCATTATCTTTTCTCCATCTTCAAATTTGATGACGTTGCTCATATTAAAGTGCAATAAATGCAGTAGTTAAAAGTATTATAGCGACGACTAGATAAACTATTTCCATCACTGCGAGGAAGAAGCCACCCATGCCGTACCTCTTCCAGTGAAAGATAAATATGAGAGATATGACGAGCGCTAGAAAAGACACTCCCGCGAAAACGAGGTCAGCAAATCCTTCCCAACTTAGGTTTAATGAGTTTATGAAGCCAAACAAATCCATACTAGAAGTATATAATTTATCCATTTTTAGAGGCAATGTTTGTGGATAAACCCGTCGATCAAATCGAGTGCTTCAGAAGCGCTCGAGGATGCGAGCAATGCGTCTTTTAAATCGTGAAGTTCCTTTTCGATCTGTCTTTCAATCGCAAAGGGTATGAGAAAAGAAAGATAGGATTTGAAGTGCTTTTTCATGACTGCAAAACTTTTTACCCCGCCCAAGTTTTGGTCGAAAAGAGAGATATGCTCTTTGAGTGCTTTGAGTCTCAGTATAGGATCGATATCCGACTTCGCTAGACGCTCAGTTTGGCTGCTCTGCTCCAGAGTGGCCAAATTGGCAAATAGCCACGGATTGCCAAATATTGCTCTCCCGAGCATAACTCCATCCGCCGCCGTCTCCGCTCCAAGAGCTTTCGCCTGCTCCACACTTTCCACATCGCCATTGCCGAAGATTAAAGTTTTAGCTACCTCACCCCCTGCCCCCTTCCCCTGCCTTGCCGGCGAGGCAGGTTGCAAAGGAGAGGGGGTTTGGGCTCCCCCTCTTAAATTAAGAGGGGGTTGGGGGGTGTTATTAACAATAGAAATATCAGAAGAAGAAAGTTGTTGAAGAGGAGCTTGCGAGCCTGGCTGAGGCGAGCACTGGAGGGAATTTTCTAGCAAGGAAATTCCCGTGTCCTCTGAGACAATTTTGTTCTTCTGATATTCATCTCGTATTGCAACCGCTTTTTTTATTCGCTCCCAGCGAGCAGGGACTTTGGACATTTCCTTGCGAGTACGCGCGTGTATTGTGATAACGGCAGGCTCTTCTGCAAGAAGCTCTGGAAGCCATGTTTCGAGCTCGTCCTTGTTGTAGCCGAGTCGAGTCTTTACCGAGACGGGTATTGGCTCGACACCTTTCTCCTTTGCACAAGCTTCTACGGCGTCCTTTGCCGCACGGATCACTTCTCGCGCCAAAGAAGGATTTTTGATCATCGCCGCGCCAGCACCTTGCTTTTCGATACTCTTGTCCGGGCAGCCCATATTGATATCTACTCCATCAAAGCCGAGCTCTGCTACAAGCCGAGCTGCCTTTTTCATATTTTCAGGTCGCGAGCTAAAAAGCTGCGCCACTATTGGTCGCTCAAGTTCGGAATACTCCAAATCTTTCATTAACTTCTTTTTGCCTTCTTCGTGAGCAAGCACAAGTCCATCTGCAGAAACAAATTCGGTCCAAATCACAAAGTGATTTGTCCTGAGCTTGTCTGCAGTGAGCCTGTTGAACCCGTCGAAGGACTGCTTTGAACATTTAGCAATGACATTTCGGAAGGCCGAATCGGTGACGTCCGCCATAGGAGCAAGGCAAAGTATCGGCTCTCCTCTCGCTTCTGATTCCCTTTTCATTTTTGCCCAAAATCCCAAATTTATCATGCGTCCTATCCTATCATATTTATATTTTATATTTAAAATTTCCCCAAGGTCAGACCTTGGGGAAATAATCTCTCATGCCCATCTTTATATTATAGAAGGGTAAAATGAAAACCGATCCTTATACTGCAAGGATCGGTTTCGGTTGGCACCTATCCTGTCGACAGGTTAGGTGAGGGGTGACACTTGGTGTCCGGCGGTGGATGCACCGAAGGTCGTGACTTGACGGATCGTTGTGGCAGTTTTCGATGTGGAGCCACTCCCCGTCTGAACGGTTGCTAACTTATGTAGCATCTGAGTTAAAAATACCAAAAGCAAATTTATTGTCAATATAAATTCCCCGAGGTCAGACCTTGGGGAAATAAAAAAGATCCCACAATGTGGGATCCTTGTTGGGTGCCGGCGCCGCTTTGCCGTAGCACGATCGGCGGCGCCGGCGAAATCTTCGCGTGTTTTAATTGCGGTATGTACATATACCTCAAACCCTATCCGCAAGTTTGAGGCACTCATCGATATCAGCTGCTAGCTATATACAAGTTTCGCAGCATTCCCGATGAGTGGATTTATATGACCATTGTTCGGTGACCCTGAGGGGAGTCCCGTTTTCTACACCTCCCTTGTCAGGCTTCGAGTGCTCTATCGAGCTGGGTGAAGCCCTATCTCCCCGCCCTACGATCGGACGGGAAATATAACGCGGACGGCGCCGGCGGGCAATAATTTAGAATAATGTTGCCATGCGACGCGGGGGTGCGTGGGTCATGAAATACCTCCTGTTATATATAATAGCACACCCTAAAATATTGTCAACACCAAAAGCTACTTTCTTTTAGGTGATGCTAAAATAGTCTTATTTTATGGCTTTTTTTCTGATTGTTTTTTGTTTTCCTTCCCTAACTGAAGGGGCCGAACGAAGTGAGGTGGGGGTGGGGTTTAGGAAGATATTAACTCCCCCACGCCTATCTCGATTTTATCTCCTTCCTTCACCTGCCCCGAAAGGATCTTTTTGGAGACGGCGTCTTCTACTATGTTTTTGACAGCGCGATTGATCGATCTTGCGCCAAACTTTGGATCACTGCCCTGCTCGACGAGGAAATTGATGAGTTCGTGAGTGATCACAAGATCGTAGTTTTGCTCCTTGAGTCTTTGTTTCAACTTTTCAAGCTCAAGACGGGCAACACTTGCGAGCTCTTCGTTTTGAAGTGGATGGAATAGGATCACATCATCAAAACGATTCAAAAGCTCTGGTTTGAAAATCTGCTCGGCGATAATAGAGTCGATGATCTTGTCCTTCTCCATATCCATATCTTTGTGTTCTTTGATCGCTTGCCATATCTTGTCGCTACCAGCGTTTGAAGTGGCAATGATGATGCAGTTTCGAGCATTGACTGGTTTGCCTTGTGCGTCACTAAATTTGCCCTCATCAAGTATCTGGAGGAATAGGTCATGCACCTCTTTAGACGACTTTTCAAACTCATCAAGAAGTAGCACTCCGTACGGTTTGTCACGCAAGAGTGAAGCAAGTATTCCACTCTTGCCGCTAGCAAAGTTGCCCAAAAGCTTTTCGGTCGCTTCCGGAGTGTTGTATTCGGACATGTCGAGACGGATCATGTTGGTCTCACTTCCAAAGAAGCTTGCGGCGAGCGCTTTGCTTACTTCTGTTTTACCGACTCCAGTAGGGCCGAGGAAAAGGAATGATGCGATAGGACGCTTTGGACTTACGATACCAGAGCGAGATTTGCGCATCGCGCTTGCAATAGCTGTCACCGCTTTTTCCTGACCGATCACTCTCTCGTGAAGTATTTCTTCCAAATGCAAAATCTTTTGAGCTTCTTCACCCTCGGCCTTACCAGATTTGACTCCAGTCTTCGCACTTACAAACTCCGCCACATGATCGGCTCTGACTATTTTTATCTTTTGAGATCTTATCCAAGGTGCCATCTCAATAAGCAAGTCGATCGCCTTTTCAGGCATCTCTCCGTAAGTCACGTATTGATCGGCATCAACAGCAGTCTTCAATATACTTTCAAATGAGAAGAATATTTTGTAATCCTTTTCAAGCTCGTAAGCTTTTTCGATAAGGGCCGGAAGCGCAGAATTGACCGGAGTTTGATCCGGAATAATGCGCTCAAATCCTTGCAGCAGTGTCGAGGAAGTTTCTACAAAATA
>CAZAAO010000022.1:0-6493 GCA_964483435.1 uncultured Candidatus Saccharibacteria bacterium
GGAAGCAAGCGAGTGCTCCTGTCTGAGGTACGCCACAATCTCTCACTTCAAAACTTATTGTGTTTAGCATTCCTCCTACGTTTGCTGTTTTGGTCCATTTGCCGATTTGTGTCGAATTCCATGTGCCGCCGTAGTCCGACCACTTTGAGCCTGTGCCGTCTTGCGACATAACATGACCATAATCGCTATCGTATTCCATTGTAGCGACTCCGTTAATTGCGGATGACCAGAGTACTTTATAACCAACAATGTCTTTACCTCCCTTTACTGTGAAGAGTGGTGTGTCTCCTACGCAGTAGCTAGCTTTGTCAGAGGTGACAGTGAAGCGAGAATCGGTAGGGATATTTTGAGTACCACCTGTGGTGCCGTTGTTGGTCGTGTTATTTCTATCCTGAGTATTTTGAAGTATTGCTGCTGTGCCATATAGAGCTCGCGCTTTTTCTATCATTTGCTTGACTACAGTGAGCGCATAGCTATTGAACACATCATCCACTACACCGACTCCTGTGGTTGTCCTAGTTGAGGTTTGTAGTGGGAAAGAAACTTTGCCTGTACCGGTAGTAACCGTAGTTGAAGTTTTACCTTTGTTTTGATTGTAGGTATCCACTCTCCAGCCTGCAGGGTTTGAAGAACCGAAAAATTCCTGTGCACCTTTAGTACATGTGACAGCTCCTTGGAGGGCACCTGACTTACCTGATGCAGCGTTAGCGAGATCGCAAGGAAGTGCGTACCACATTGAGTTTACGTTGTACCCTGAGCCATATGCTTGGGTTGTGCCGAGGAAGTTGTCATATAGCGTCACTCCAGTCCCACTGCCTTTATACCCTACAAGTGATACCGGGTCGTAACCATCTGGGCTACCGTTGATATAACAAGTTGCAAAGAAAGCATCTCGTTCGCCAATTGGCTTTGCACTTTCTGCGAGCACATCCGTCCTCTTTTCGGTTGAACATTTGATATCATAACCGAGTGCCCTGCCCTGCTTTTCTGCGAGGGCTGCGCATGCTTCGGTAGCAGCTTTGTCTACTCTCAGATTGCCTGAGCACTTTTCGCTCAAATTAGTGTTCAACAAATCGCCAGCTCCTCCTGTTGAGCTGTTTGAGCTAGTACTACCTGCAAGTCCTCCCATACCGGTGCGGTTGCAAAGTGATGCATCGTTTACACATGTGCCATTGCTGCATTGGTATGGAGCAATCGTTGGGCATGTGCTCTGTGCTCCTGCTATTCCTGCAAAACTTCCGAACGCTATCACAATGAGTGCTGTTTTTATAAATGTCTTCATATTTTTAAATCCTATTTATTTCTAATGTATACCAACCGGATCGCAATCAAAGTTAATTATATCCTGATTGGTAGGGGTTCTACCAAGGCTATCCTCAACCATTTGGCGGATTGTCGATGGACTAATGTTTTTACAATCATTATCAGTTGGAGTCGCAGTGTTTGTTCCGTTTACATCTTGTGGGTATACAAGTCGTGAAGGGTCAATGCCGTAGGAAGTAGGGTCTACTGGCACGTCTAGTATCGAGGTATCCGTGGTCGAACCAAAATAATCCACCACCTGATCGCCTGGTTTGCGATCTACGAGCTGGCTTGTGAATGCTTGGTTGTTGTTTTGTACGCTGGGAGAGCTCAAACCTCTAAGTCCTCGGCCAATACCTCCAACCACCTGACTTACAAGTTGGTTGAGCAATGCACTTACAATTTCGTTTATTTCATCTGAGACCGCTAACTTATCATTACCGATATTTAAAACATCATTCAATTTTTTCTGTATTACTGAGCCGGGGGTGTCGATGCGTTCCTCTGCACATTTTTGACCACTACCATTGCCCAAACTCAATGGGCCGTCCGGCGTATCTACAGTGAGAGACCTTTCAAGTGCAGATCTTGTATCCGCCGGTAGTGTATCCTGAGGTATTCCGGTTATCGGGTCTACAGTATCTCCTACGATTGTGCCTAATCCTGTTTGTTGAGGGACAGGTTCCCATCGAGCACAGTTTTTGAATGAAAGGAAACCATTACCCCAACTGAGCTCTTCCTTCTTTTGACCTTGGCGGGTTGCTATCTCTGCACTCAATTCACTTTGAGCCAAAACATAAGCGCCAATAGGATTTTGGGTAGGATTTTGGGTCATTGTGAAAAACTTTTCCCAACCTCCTTTATCGAAATCATTAAGGAAATCCTGCATATTTCCATATGCATCCGTCAGCTTACACTGCCAAATACGATTGTCATTTATGTAGTTTTGAGCAAGAGCTAGACGAACTCGGGCGCTAATTGGGCCACACAAGAAATTTAAATTAGGATTTGAAAATATATACTGCCCTGCAATTTTGTTGCCGAGATCAGAGTAATATTTGGTCGGATCCGTCACATATGCAGGAGTGCCTTTAAATCCAGAGTTTATCCAGTTGACGGTCGCAGCGGACATTCTTTCTATGACAAGGTTTGCAATTATCCAGGCTACTGAGTCTAGCCCAAAATCCTTGGAAAGGCTTGAACCTTGAATTGCAATAAGTGCTGGATCAGCGACAACCCACTGAGCGTTGGCTTTTTGAGCGGCAAGCGGCGAAAAGCCTAAAACAAAGACTACAAGTATTGTGATGAATGCGAAGGTGGATTTGTGGAGCATAATTTATTTTTCTTTGAAAATAAACAAAGAAGTTTGATTTAATTATATGCCATGCATTAGGTAGTAGCCACCACTCCCCTGTTTATAAGAGATTTTGTTTTGGGTCAAGAAATCAATTATAGATTTGTGTGCAGAAACGTAAGTAGAAGCGCTCTCTTGGTAGGTCTGCAGCGCTGCGAGTCCCTGCATAGGGTCTTCAAAAATTTTTGTTATTTGATTTAAAGACCCAGATATTCCCAAGAGGCTATTTACTATATCCAAGTGAGCTCTGGCAAACTTTTGGGGAACAGGCATTTTTTGGAGATCTTTGGCGAGGTTGCTATATATAAGAGCAATTTTCTCTAATTCCTGTATTTCTTCGGTATTTCTAGTTTGTACAGCGGATTTAATTATTTCCACCTCATTCATGCTTTTTGCTGGTCTGTTGCTTTTTATTATATTTCCCAATCTATCCCCATATTCAGTCATAGTCTTTTGACCGTTATCAGGGATAAGATTTAACGCATTTACCGTTATTTTCTCTGCTTTCATTGCCTGAATATACCCAGCAGTGTTAGTGACTAGGTTTTGAGCGGTGTTCGCATCAAGTGAGCCGTTTTGTTTGAGTACAAGATAATTGGCCATCAAAGATCTGGAGACTGTGTCAGTTAGTGTTTGTGATGAGGAAGCTGAGGTAGAGTTTTCTAGAGTTATAGATGAGTTTATTGTTCCAGCTGTTGCTTTGCCAAAATCTTCTTGCCAGTTTGGATTTTCAGGAAGAGCAACTTTTTCACCAACTACAAGTGTGTTGATGCTTTTGACGCCGCTTTTGACTGTGTTTTGTCCAAATATAAGGACGATGCCTACGGTAACTCCAAGGAGAATGACGATAATACTTTGAGCTCTTTTGCTAGGGAGCGAGATCATGAATTAATTATAACAGAGATCGAGCGAGTTTGAACCAGTCTTCCACCTGCAAATCTTCTGATCTAATTTTTTCATCCAAGTGTGCACTTTGAAATGCGGTTTTTATTTTTTCTGAATCAAAAATTTCTTTCAAGTTGCTCAACAAATATTTTCTTTTATGAGCAAATCCTTGTTTTAATATTTCAAAAAAAGCATCTTCTCTAACATTGTATTTGTCAAAATAGCCTGTATTTACATCACGAATTGAAATTATTGCTGAGTCTACTTTTGGGGCAGGGTAAAAACTTCCTGCTTTTATCGTGCCGCCATAAACTGGCGTACCATACGCTTTGACCGAAATACTCAAAACACTTTCTTTTTTGTCCTCTGCAATTATTCGATGAGCTACTTCTTTTTGGACTATGAACGTAAGAGACTTTGGTTTGTTTTGAGCACTCAAAAATTTTTTAAATATTGCACCTGTGATGTAATAAGGGATGTTTCCTACTAATTTATAATTAGCCTCTAAATTTTTATCTTTATCAAAATCCAAAACATCTGCAGATACTATTTTCAATTTGTTACTCTCAACCTGATTTTTAAATTTTTGATTCAAAAATTCGACTAACTGCTCATCTTTTTCGATTGCTATGACTTTGTGTGCCAACTTCAAAATACACTCTGTGAGCCCACCTTCACCAGGGCCGATCTCTACTACCAAATCTTCCTTTAATATTTGTGCAGCGTCTGCGATTTTTTGTAAAATCTTTGGATCGCGTAAGAAGTTTTGGCCGAGTGATTTTTTGGGTCTCATTTTAAAATTCGATATGAAGTAGAGGTTTGTGTCGAGGAGTAAAGTCTAAAAACTCGCGTTCAATATACTCTTCGGGTATATCAAACACAAACTGAGACGGGATATTTACACTACTTGATCCAAAGATGGTCCTGGTTTGCGCGTATGAAAGCACAAGCTTTTTCTTTGCGCGTGTGACTGCTACATAAAAAAGCCTTCTCTCTTCCTCGGCGTCCTCCTCGCTTAGGTGCTCGTCGCGCTCGTGTGGAAAAAGTCCTTCTTCAAGTCCAACGACAAAAACATAAGCAAATTCAAGGCCCTTTGAGGCGTGTACAGTCATGAGACGCACTGCGTCGCGCTCTTCATCGTCCGAGTCTTGGTCGCTCAAGAGAGATACATCTTCCAAAAACTTCTCGATCCCCTCTTCGTGTGGCATTTCGTCATAGCGAACCGAAAGAGCAATGAGCTCTTTTATGTTTTCTTCTCTTTCTTGGTCTTCCTCGGATTTTGTTAGCGCCGCTAGTACGCCAGTTTTTTCTGCAATATATGAAATTGTTTTTGAAACAGGATTAATGGTCGCGTGCTCTTTGATACTGCGGAGCATTTCATAAAAAGTATGAAGTTTGATTCGCATTGATGCAGGTAGTGTGTCTGTTTTGCCCTCTACTATCTTGAGGAGAGTGGTTTTGCCAATACCTCGAGCCGGTACGTTTATTACTCTTTTCAAATCCGCAGCGCTTTGGGGATTGAGTGAGAGCCGCAAAAACGAAATGATATCTTTCACTTCTTTTCTTTCAAAAAATTTGGTGCCAAGCACGTGATACGGCAAATCAGCGCGCAAACAAGCTTCTTCAAGTACACGCGATTGGAAGTTGGCTCGGTACAGTACCGCGATCTCGCCGTACGCTACCCCACTCTCATGGAGTGATTTTATTTTTTCTACCACAAACTGTGCTTCGTGTGCTTCGTTTAGTGCTTCAAAGAGCCCAACCTTTTCGCCCATGCCGTTTCTCGTCACCAATTTTTTCTCTCTGCGGTATTTGTTTTTCTCAATGATAAGGTTGGCAACTGCAAGGATCGTCTGGGTAGAGCGATAATTTTCTTCAAGTACCACAAGCTTGCCGCCCGGATAATCATTTTCAAAATTGAGCATGTTGCGGATGTTTGCACCGCGCCAACTATAGATATTTTGGTCGATATCGCCCACCGCGCATATATTGTGATGGTCGCGAGCTAAGCATTCTGCCAGGTGATATTGCACCTTGTTCGTGTCCTGGTATTCGTCGATATGAATATATTTGAAACGAGAGCTGTAAATCTTCCTTACATTTTCGTTTCGTGAAAGTAAACGCGTAGACTCTACCAGTAGGTCATCAAAATCAAGCGCCCCTTCCTTGCGCAAAGTCTCGTCGTACTCTTTCCACACTTCTGCCACGATACGGCCAAAGTACTCATTGCTTGCTTGCGCTTCGTACTCTTCTGCGGTTACGAAATTTCCCTTCTCTTTTGAAATTATTGAGAGTATTTTGCCCGGATCATGCTCTTTTGGATCAAATCCTCTCTTTTCGAGCGCATCTTTGACAGCCTTTTTTGAATCTCCCCTATCGTAAATACTAAAATGTTTTGGCAGATTGAGAATGGCTGCGTTTTCTTTGATGATCATTACGCCGAGACTGTGAAATGTGGAAACGAACGGACTTCCGCCAGAAGCGATAAGTCTCTCCGAAGTTTTGCCTTCGTAAAGTAGCTTGTGCACTCTTTCTCGCATTTCACGAGCGGCCTTGTTGGTAAAGGTGACCGCAAGTATCGATTCGGGACTTATGCCCTGCTCGATCAAATGCAAAATGCGATACGTGATCGTCTTCGTCTTGCCTGCTCCTGCACCTGCGAGCACAAGAAGCGGCCCTTCTGTCGCGAGGACCGCCTCTCTTTGAGCGGGATTCAATTCGTCTAAGAAATTCACTTATAAAATATATCACAAGATGAACCACATGGATTGTTCATATTCAAGTTGACTAGAGACCCCTTTAATATAGAATTAATGAGTAATTTGTAAGACGCCTGCGTGACAGAATACGGCTCCGTTGAGTCGTAATTTACCGAAATCCTGAATTACCATTAACCCTAGGCTTATTTTAAATGTCCCTCACAATCCCGATTCAAAAAAACCTTATTCCACA
>CAZAAO010000022.1:6593-10285 GCA_964483435.1 uncultured Candidatus Saccharibacteria bacterium
ATTTCCGGAGTCAAACATGTTGTGGTCAAAGGCGACACTATAGCTTCTATTGCCAAAAAATACAGTGGAGACGCAAATGAGATCCTAGCTTACAACAATCTTGAAAAAGGCGATTCTTTGGAAGTTGGATCCACCATCATCATCCCTGACGGTGAAATGGTAAGCGCTCCTAAGGCTTCGTCTCAATCTTCTGTTGCTGGCAAAGTCGCTTCGGGGCTCAAGGAAGTAGTCGGATTCTTCTTGCGACCTGTTACAAAAGCGGTAAGGACTCAAGGAATACACGGCTATAATGGAGTTGATCTTGGTGCACCCGTGGGTACACCGGTGCTTGCTGCCGCCAAAGGTGAAGTCATCATCAGCCGCTCGGGTGGATGGAACGGCGGATATGGGACATATATAGTTATCAAACACGAAAACGGTACACAGACTCTTTATGCTCACAATAGTAGCAACACTGTCTCGGTCGGAGATGAGGTAGAACAAGGAGATGTGATCGGATACGTCGGTCAGACCGGCAAGGCTACTGGCCCTCACCTACACTTCGAAGTACGTGGGGCGAAAAATCCTTTCTAGTTGAAACTCCCTGCTTTAATTTTGGCATATTTGTGCTAGAATATGCCTGTTAATCAGTAATAAAATCACTTTTGTCCATATCTTATAGAACAAACAACCAAATTCGTTCAAGCGAACTCCGACTCATTGGTCCGGAGGGCGAAAACTTCGGTGTAGTGAGTCTCGCCGATGCGATCGCAAAAGCAAAGGAATTTGAGTTGGATCTTGTGGAGATTTCTCCAAACGCCGTGCCCCCTATCGCAAAGATCGTCGACTACGGCAAATTCCTTTATTCTGAAAACAAAAAGCAAAAAGCTGCAAAAGCTAAAGCGCATACAGTAGAAGTCAAAAACATACAGGTCAAAGTTGGCACTGGCGACCACGATCTATCGCTCAAAGCGCGCAAAGCTTCCGAGTGGCTCAAGGAGGGTCACCGGGTCAAGATCGACCTCTTCCTCCCAGGAAGGACCAAATACATGGATGAAAAGTTCCTAAAGGAGCGAATGGAGCGGGTTTTAAAGCTTGTTTCCGAAAACTACAGAATAGCGGAAGAACCAAAAAAGAGTCCAAAAGGCCTTACTGCTGTTATCGAAAAGGCAAAATAGCCTTAAATAGCAATATTTGGTTGACAATTATTTATATTCGTGCAAAATATATCGGTCTATGAAAACAAACAAATCTTTCCTCAAACGCATCAAAGTGACCAAAAACGGTAAGCTTGTGACTCGAAAAATCGGTCAAAACCACTTTAATGCAAAAAACGATTCTCGAACTACTCTCCATAAAAGAGGAAGCGTTAGAATTCAAATGAAAAATAAAGATCGCGGCAGATTTCTTAACAACGCATAAGTATTAGAACATGGCACGAGTAAAAAAAGGACAAAACGCACTGAAGACACGACGCAACGTCTTGAAGCAGGTAAAGGGTTACCGCTTTGGTCGTAGCAAAAAAGAAAAACAAGCATACGAAGCTATCGCTCATGCTGGTAATTATTCTTTTGCACACCGTCGCGACAAAAAAGGTGACTTCCGCAGATTGTGGAATGTACGCATCAATGCCCTCCTCGATCAAAACGGTCTATCATATAGCAAGTTTATCGACTCTCTTAAGAAAAACAATATAGGCCTTAACCGCAAGGTACTTTCAGAAATTGCTCACAATAATCCTGAGACTTTCAAAAAAATAATTGCAAAAGTTTCCTAAAATAAAATCTGAAAAATCCCCCACAAGTTGGGGGATTTTTCTTTAATACAAAAATCTAAAAAGTCAATAATTTTGCCTATCCACAGTTAAATGGTCAAGGTATTGCTAAAATACGGCTTAATATATATACTTCCGACTGTGGAGATGTTCATTTCGTGTGGAGGTTTAATAGGTATTATTTAAAACATGAATAAGCAAGATCTTGTAAATGCAATCCAGGAAGTTCTAGGCGGTACAAAGGTACAGGCTGAAGAAGTAATGGAAACCCTTATCAGCAAAATCACTGACACTTTGAAGAAGAGCGGTGAAGTTTCTATAGCTGGTCTCGGTATTTTTGCAACTAAGACTAGAGCTGCTCGAACAGCACGAAATCCTAGAACTGGCGAGACAGTAAATGTCCCTGCTATGAAGGTTCCAAAGTTCCGTGCTGCAAAGGCTCTCAAAGACGCTGTGAAATAAATCTCTATTTATTTCCTACTTACACAAAAGCGGCCTGTTTGGCCGCTTTTGTGTTGCTAATCGGTGTAGAAGTATTTAGAGAGCTCCGTTTTTTCTACATACTTTAAGCACTGATTAAATATAGCTTTGATTGTGCCTTTTGCCAGATTACTATGATTTGGAATTATTAAAGTCTCTGTTGCTCCACTTGAAAACCTCTTTAACTTGATGTGGCTTCCCTTCTGGTTGTTAACTGTAAATCCAAAAGTTGCTAATATTTTAACAATGTCATTTCCGGATAATACTCTAAACTTCCGCCCCATTTAGATTAGGAATGAGTTCAAAATTAGTTAGAATTGAAGGCATACTAGAAAAGCCTAGTGAAACTGGGTCTTCATCTTTAAAATAAAGGTCAACAGCTTCGATTATGTTTTTCTTTAGTTCCTCAAAAGTTTTTCCTTCCGTCACAATAGAAGCGTTTACGGCTGATGCTGTGTAAACACCATTTTCCTCGGTGACTATAAATTGAAGAATACTTTTCATACTCCCATTATAGCATATTTGCCAATTTCGGTGCGGGATGGGAGAATCGGACTCCCGACTACGGTTTGGAAAACCGTCATTATACCATTTAACTAATCCCGCTTATTTTTATATTTTGATATCAACCCTCATATCCTAACACAAAACTTTTTCAATCCAAGCTTATTTTCCTACAAATATGGTATTATCGAAGTGGTACGCCGCCAAGTCTCAGGAGCGAGACAGAACCTAAATGGTGTTTACCCATCGTGGTCATTCTGAGTGACTTAAGGCGCATAGAGTAGGCGACGAATACTGTCCCACCGGCCAAGTTCAAAAGACTTGGCCTTTTAATTAAGTTTTAAATACCATTATTTTAGAACATATTTTATATATTATAATATGGAAAGAGGTTTTGTTGTTGACAAATTTTATAGATCTGTTATACTGTACATAGATAGTTAGCCGAAGCAAAGCTCTCTTGTTTCGGAACAACTAACGTCTGACCGCCCGTGGATTCGGCACGGTCAAAATGAGAGACACTGGTTTTGCAAAGAGTGGAGCCAGTGAATTATCTGCCGGTGGATACACACCGGTTCTATGGATAGAAAGTGGCGAAGTAGGGAGAGCGATCCGAGAGATCTGCTCGTCCGCCCGAAAAGCCAGCGCAAACTTTCTGTTCTGAACAGACCTCCGTGTTCTCGCGAGAACATCTCTAAGGGGTAAGGACACTGGCGAGCCTGCAGCTCGCCCAACACAAGAGCGGGACGCCTTCGGGGCCCGCTCTTTCTATTTGTATAAATTTAATAGCAATTTTTGAAAGTATTACACCATTAATTATGTTGCTTCAATACCCAAAGGCACACTCATTTTAATAATTAAGAGTACTTTTGTTCGCAAGGCATTATTTCAACGCGTTTGATTTGGCGAGATTTACAAGTTTGTCGAAGTTATCAGTAGTAGAAAGGCGGTTTTT
>CAZAAO010000023.1:0-10169 GCA_964483435.1 uncultured Candidatus Saccharibacteria bacterium
ACCACGAAAAAGCAAAACCGCCCCATGAAGGGACGGCCTTACTTTTTTGAGCTGGGTAGTCGATGTGGTTAGAACTCATTTTATTGATTTACAAAGTGTCTAATGCAAGTTTTTGCGTGAGAGAGTAATAGGTGCTAATCTTGAGACATTAAGTCTTACACAAGGCCAAAATGCCTCGGATTGCCGTTAACTCACTTACTTCTGTATTAGACAGAGTGGCTTCGTTTGCTGATTTAGAGCAAATGATTACTGTTGAAGATGTCCGTTTACTTATAAGCGACATCACATTCGTCACCAAAAACTTACTCATTAATAACGGTTTTTCTGAACGCGAAGTGACAAAACTAACAACCAAGCTTCGTGATGCAGGCAGGCGCTCTCCTCCATGGTCTGCCTTTTCTAATAGAGTTCCGGGCCGCCCCCAAGATGGAGCAGATGGTAATCGACGATTACGTTGGTTATTTGAACCTGACCATAAATTTTATGCGGACGAAATCGTTGCAACGCTTGTTGAAGTTAAATACTACCTACAAGTTCTTTCGATGACGAACTGTCCTCCTCTACCGGAAGATACCATTCAAGACAAATTTTCATGGTTAGTTGGACACAGAATTCTTCCTGGCGAATATAAAGATCCAATCCAGCTCATACCAATTGATTTAAAGGAGATTCTTAAGGATTTAAGACAAATCCATTCAGGTCATCTTATTCCTCTTGACCGGGGTGGTCGCCACGAGCCAAAAAATACTTTTTTGGTTCTCGCAAGAAGTAATCAATTGCAAGGCAATCTAACTCTCAGCGAGCTATTGCTTTTGATGGAACAGATTATCAAACGCCATAGCAATCCGGAAGAAGAAAAAATACTTAAATAAAAAGCTTCTCGGCAAGTTTCACGCCAGTACTCAAAGATTCTATTGCCTTTTGTCTTTCCTGCTCTCCTTTAGATATTATTTTTACTATAGCCTGAAGGGACTCCTTCTTTTTCGGAATTGGAATATCAAGATTTCCAATATACTCAGGTGTAATTTCGTCTATTACTGAGCCATACACCCCTCTCGCCATCATGTTTTGCGCGTAGCTTGTTTTGAGAAAAGCGTACAGATATTCAGGAGCTAATTTGTTCTTATCAGGAATAATTCTAATTACGTGTTCCGAAACAGCAAAACCTTCCCATGCACGCGGAACTGTTGCTACTATTCCAACTGAACCACTTCGTGTTATCAATATCCATCCAGCCTTTACTTTAAGTTCAGCGATTTTTTCGTTATTTAAACCAATTCTTTTCTCGGTTCTTAAAAGTAGCTGAGATATATTTGTTCCTCCCAAAAAAGGAACTGAGTCTAATTCTGACGTAACATAGTTTCGAGCAAATCTCCCAGGATAAAAAATATCAGATACTACTTCCTTTAACTTAACCGTCTTCCATCCAGCCTTTGGTTTTTTTTGAGACAATAACTCATCTGCGTGAATCTTATAGTATCGGGCATCAATTCTCTGTAACGGGTCTTGCGAAATTTTTTCAGCTGGAACAACAAAACTAAGAGGGTGTTTCTTGCTTGGGTTCTCTCCAGTACAAAAAGCTTCAAAAGCTTCTTCAACCTGAGGGAAATCAGTTAATATCTCATCCAACGAAGCCTGACTCCCTACTGATGCCCTTTTATATGTGGGATTTCCTCTACGATCATGTCCAATCCACCTTGGTACTGACATAAATATCTTTCCGTCATCTGAAAGATCGACTTTTTCAAGTGGCTTTTTTCTTCTTCTTAGAATTAACAAGCTAGCCTTTGTTCCAGTGTGCGGTTGAAACGTCTCGGGAGGCAGATCAATTACAGCTAATATTTCCGCATGTCTTAATATCCAGTTTCTAACAAACGCTGTTTGAGGGCCAGATACTATTTGATAAGGAACAACAATCGCTAGTCTGCCAACACCTGGCTTCAAAAGCTTTATATTCTGTTCGATAAATAAAATATCTGGTGCTCTTTGGGTAATTTTTGATTCATTACCAAATAAACCAGACCGAGTAAATGTCTTAGCAAGATCATAAGACTCAAGGACATTGGTATCTTTAATAGTAATCTTTGTTCCAAACGGAGGGTTCGTCGCTAAACAGTAGTGAGAATCAAATGATATTTTCTTTTTTCCAATAAATGATTCCGGAAGAACAGAATCACCTCGATTAACAAGATCCGATTTTGCAAGCCCTAATTGGGTTGCTATTGTAATATTTGCTATATCGCACAATTCTTTATCAATCTCTTGTCCGCAAAGCGTTTTTGAGGCTATAGTACGCACTAATTTCTCATCCCCGCCCGTAATTTTCTTAATATGAGACAAGGCTGCAATTAAAAACCCTCCTGTTCCTGCGCAAACATCTACCAAATCTTCATCCTTTAACGGGTTAAATCTGAGTAATTTGATTGCTAATTGCGTTACTCTTTGATCCGTAAAAAATTGTCCACCAGTAGACTTACTAAAATGCGACCTGAATATTTCCATTGCATCACCGAACACGTCTCTACGAGTTGACGAAACCTCGATCCCCGACATCTTTCCGCAGGTGAAAGCAATATCAACATCAGCCAGTGCAATTTGTGATTCGTTATCAAAAAATTTACTTTTTTTATTAGACTCTCTAAAGCCCCTTCTTATTTTTTCCGCTATGCCCTTTATGATCGAGCTATCCTTACTATCAAATCGATTTTTGTTTAATAAATGAAAATCAACCAATACACTTGGATCTGTTTTTTCTAAATAAGCGATAGTTCTGAGAATTTTTCCAACCTCTTTTGCAATTGCAGCAGGGGTGCGTACCGAAGCGTTCGCATATAAATGGTCATAAATCTGATTGATACGTGTTTCCAAATGCACTATGTTTTCCATAATCAAAATCGTTTCTTTTTTATTACTTAATTTCTATTGTACTACTCGCTAAGAAACTATGCAAAATTTGCATAGTTTCTGTAAACGGCTACCAATTTTAAAAAACCAACTTGACAGTTTTTAATTTTTTCTTCAAAATATAAAGTTGAAAACGAGGCTCAGCCCGTTCCATATCTTGGCCACTCTTGAAGCAATGCGATACCACCAGCCTGTCGCATTAAGCGACAAGAAGAATAAGTGGTCGAGCCTTCTTTACTAAGCTATTGCCTAGGTAAGGCAAGCGAAAAATATGGGACAAGCACAAGACGCTATCGGCATGAAGGGATATCGTACACGCGACGAAAATGGACGGCTCCGCGACAAGCGAGACGACACCCACATGGGAACCATTGAGAAGCAATACGATAGGGACTTCGGTGTTCGAAGCGATATGCACCTCGGAACGTATCTTGAGATGCATAACATAAAATCCCTTAACGACCTCTTAAACGGTCACTAAGGGATTCCTAGAACGGGGCTAGACGCCTCGTTTTCATTTTAGCATGATTTTTCCAAGGAAACCTCTGCTATCGAGATAATCCGTATTTCCTCAGTATTATTTATTGTAGTTATAGCTCTGTTGAATAAGATCGAAAATCTTGTTCAAATCGTCTTCCCTATCAATTTTTATCTCGTAATCACCATTGCCCCAATGGCCGATTGGCTTTGGTTTTGTTAAATCTCTTGAAAGATTATGCGGGTCTTTAAGCTGCCCACTTTTAACATTCAAAAATAATTTCAAGCTACTATGCAAAATAACAACATCAGCAAAATTAGTCGATGTCTTGTATGCGATGTACTTTGATTTCGCTTCTTCGATGATGCTCTCATCAAGAGCCACGATCATTTCACGTAGCTGATAAAATAACGCTTTAATTTCTTTACTCGCTTTTTCTAAATGGTCTTCCGTTGTGTAGTTCTTCTGCAAAACATCTAGTTTTTCTTTTTGGTCTTTTGATTTTTTTACTATTCCAGAAGTAGCAATCTTCACTTTTTGATAGCTTTCAGCATCCAAAGAGAGGAGGTTGTTCTCGTAGAGCCTGTACCGTAAAAGCTCGATGTTTATTGGCAAAATATCGGCTGTATCAATATCAAACTTATTGTAGCTTTCGGCGATGCAAATAACCCTTGGTGAATCCCAATCAATATCAACTTCAATATTTTTGTTTCTGCACAGAATTTCAAAATCGGCTTTGTGATCCAAGAGCCAACGCAAATAAGAAAGCCCTTGATTTATCACATTGTCGTTCTGACCTTTCTTGTATTCAATAATCACGGGGGCACCATTTTTATCTATACCTAAAGTATCCATTCTACCGCCAAAACTCGTCGAGTACTCATGGGCTAAAAAAGTTATGTTTAAAATCTCTTCAAGATTATTCTCGAAGAGGATTTGAAGGTTTTTTTCTAAGTCTAAGCTCTGAGACAGGACCTTTTTGGCTTTACTGTCTTGTATGCGGAATAGGGCCATATTTCAAAACAAACATATCTATAAAGTCTTTTTATCTCAAAAATAACTAATTTGCAATCGTGACTCATTATTTCAGTCCGAGGGACATTTTCTTTGGCATCGACATATATCTTTATTCTTTTTTACATTTCATGCGACTCGGAGTGTTTTAGAGCCTCGAGGAGCACATGATCGGGAAGCCTAGATTGAAAAAATTTGTGTAAACTCAAAATTTGGCTTTAGATTGAGGTTTTCTACCATTAAAAAACATGAGCAAACACATCGATTGGCTTTAGGTAAAGCCTTTTTGAAAGGAAATATTTTCTAGGCCTGTCTAGCAAGCCCACCAAGTTTATTCCGCACCTTTTTGATCAGTAGGTTGGTGATACCGACAAGGCCCAGGCAAAGCAAAATCGTCCCTACTACTAGCTTGGTATCATCAAAATCAAGTATTGGCGTGGCTACCATGTAAAAGTAGGCGAACGCCCTCACTACCCGAAGTGCTATCTCAGAGTAAACGAAGAAGTTCTGCATAACCCTTTATTTACCAATCGCAAACGGGACAAGAAGTGCTTGTTTTTCCTTATTCAATAAGGGGAAGTGGTACTCTCCCTTGTTTTCCCAGGAATCACTATTTTCGATATGATGAGTGAATTTCTTTAACAATTCATCGTGGTTGTACAGATACCATATACCGCTTTTGTCATCACGAAAGCATATGTGGATGTTTTTATCCTTACCCTGATATTTTTTTGCAAAAGTGAGTCGCCCCTTTAGCTGTACCTTGAGATACTCTGTCCCATCAAAACTGATGGCGATGAAGTCGGCGCCCATCCAATCATCAGAAAGCTTGATGGTCGTATAGCCGTAGTCGGCAAAAATGGCAGAAGCTTTTTGAAAATTATATATCTCCCGCTGTTTTGTATTTTTCAGCGCTTTGTAATTTATCTTTTCCTTTAACATAAAAGCGACTTATGGTCTTAAGTCGCCAAGACGTTCACTATGTTCACAAGTTCACTTGAGTGGACGACCCGACGGGAACCACAATCAAGAAACACCGAGGTGCCCCATCATGTGCGTCGAGCCGCCCGCTAAAGGGCGTGATGGGGCTAATAACTTAGCTTTCCTCAGTATTCTTTGATTGTGGTTCCTCTCATAAAGTACACCCCGGGCTCGTAAAAATCAACTTGATTTTATAGCGTTTTATGCGAAAATTGCTGCACATAAGAATTCCTATGGGCAACAAAAAACCTTCTAGTGGTACCGACCCCGCCATAGCATTACTTTCTTCTTCGTGGAAGAGTCCAGAATACCCACGCGACGCGGCTAGCATAAATGGTCTGTTTTCCCATTTGCAGAATCGAGATATTGAAAAGTTATTTCAGGTCATGAAAGTACTCGCAACCAAGGCCGATGAAGAGGTTGGTGCTCTTGGTACAAAGACACAACAAGGCGAGGTTAATCAATACCCTTATGGATTATGGTTTAATCTCCCGCTTCATGCCTTTCCGGAGAGTATTAGCAAAGAAGATGCTAAATATGCGCTTGGCATGCTTCATGAGTACTTCGGTGTTCTGAAATCTCTCACATATTACGGCGACTATGAATTTTCGGTTAAATTCAATCTTGAGGCTTTAGACTTCCTTTTTCTAAAAGGCCTCGTTGATGAAAAATATACCCGGATAGGTGTGGCAAATGACAAGATAGGCATACAATTCAAGTTCAAGGACTTGACTGACTCTATGAGCGCAACTCTCACGATTGGAGACTTGTCATTGATGTTTGACAAGACCCCCGCAGCGATTATTCGTTTTTTCTATCAATCAAGAAAGATATCCGGGGACTACAAAAACGCAAAGGATTTTCAAGTGTTCTATGCAGAGAATGAGTCTGTAATGACCATAAATTCAAATGAGTTTAGGAAAAAAGTCGATTCGATTAATAAGCGCGTTTACGTAAAAACAAACGGGCTCATAAAAGAGTTGATAGAGATGAAAACCAAGGAAAGGAAAAATGAGATAAACGAATACAGGCTATCAAAAGCACCTGGGTAGGTGTTTGATAGGTGTTAATAACTCTTCTGAAACGGCTTAATAAAGGGCCGTTTTTTGTTTTCTTCTCGTAAAAACACCTAGCAAAAAGCGAATTTTTTCATCTTCTTGATAGTGATTTAATAGGGAACGTGGTTAACCATAAAAACCCATGAACACTGTAAATCGCCCACAACCCATTGAGAATTGTGATTCCCTTGATGACGAACTCTTTTTTGCTGCGTTCGAGTGGGAGCGAGAGTGGAGAAAATCGCTCAAGAAGCTCACTGACAGAGAGCTGATTGAGATTTTTCAGCCTGCAAGAGAGATGCTTCGAGAAAAGATCACTGAGTGGTGGCACCGGCGAGACACAATAGTGCAAGAGATTAACTTGGACTGGCGAAGAATTCCCGAGGAACACGCGTGGTTTCACAAAATTCTCTTTGAGAAATTGCGCATGCCGGAACTTCGAGAAATTGACCAGCATATCGCCAGACTCAAAAGGCAGATTCTGATGCTGACCAGTCCGATCGATAGACCGGGGCGACACTGGCAAAGCATGAGCGAACTTATCGCCAAAGCGAGGACATACCCTATTTACGAATTTGCCAGAGACAAACTCAATCTCAAACCATCCGGGGTGAACTTTGTCGCACTGTGTCCTTTTCATGACGAGAGAACTCCCTCCTTCTACCTCTATACCGGAAGTAATCGATTCTGCTGCTTCGGATGCGGTGAAAAGGGCGACGTAATCAACTTAACAATGCGTTTACACGGTGTCGGATTTGCAGACGCCGTGAAGATGCTCCAATAAATTATGCCAAAAGCAGTAAAAAATGACGAGAAGCCAAACGAAATATCGTCAGCCGTACTCAGTGATGGAACGGTAGTCGAGATGGTCTATGACCCAAAGGAAGGCACGACCGCTTTTGCGGTTACTGAAATGATGGGAGAAATCGATATTAAACAATTTGTCGAACACCACGGAACCACTTATCGACCCCACTCGCCAAGAAAAGAACTCATCACCAGCGGAGTCGTTCTTTTCCCCTCGGAACCGAAAGAGTACGGGTCGCAAAAGGAGTTGGTCGGTGAAATTCAGTCATTCATCCACAAATATCTCTCAGTGTCGCCATTCTTTGAAAAAATAGCGAGTTACTATGTGCTCTTTTCGTGGATATACGACGACTTCAACGAACTGCCCTATCTCAGAGGGCTGGGAGATTATGGGACTGGGAAATCGAGGTTGCTACAGGTTGTGGGTTCAATTTGCTACACCCCGATATTCGCAAGCGGCGCAACAACTGTCTCGCCCATATTTCGCATCCTCAACGACTTCAAAGGGACACTCGTTCTCGACGAGGCCGACTTTCGATTCTCAGACACGACTGCCGACATCATCAAAATTCTCAACAACGGTTTCATGAAAGGAATCCCCGTGTTGCGCAGTGAAAGCAACGGACAAAAGAGCTTCGATGTTAAATCGTTCAAGGTGTTTGGCCCGAAACTCATTGCTACCCGGCAACTGTTCAAGGACACAGCCTTGGAAAGCCGGATGATTACCGAGGATATGAATCTTAATTCGCCGAGGAGCGATGTGCCGTTCAATATCCCCGATGGCTTCCGAGATGAAGCTCTTGAGTTGAGAAACAAGCTTCTCATGTTCAGGCTCAAAAACAAAGGGATCACCAAATTGAACCCGGAGCTTGAGGATCGAAGCATTGAGCCAAGGCTGAATCAAATCGCCGTGCCGCTTATGAGCATCGTCGAAGATCAAACGCTCCTCACAGAAATCAGGGGTCATATCGGCGAGTACAACGAAAGGATCAGGACTGATCGAACACTGAACTATAATTATCAAATTTTGGACGCTATCTGCGCATTATTGGACGAAGGTTACTATAAACCGACCATGCAGCAAATCGCGGACAAGTTCAATCAGGGTTTAAGCAGCTACGAATCCATCACCCCGAGAAAGATGGGGTACCTCGTCAATAAGGTACTCTACCTAAAAACCGAAAGGGGTCGCAATGGGTATTTTCTCTGTGAAGATAACGCAGCAAAAGTTGCCGTTTTGCGGAAGCTGTATGGAATAGACAGAGAAGGTGTGAACGTTGTGAACGATGAGAACGTCCCGGGCGATAAAGAAGCCCTGGTTACTGATGTCCCGTTTTAATCCGATGACTACCGCAGACTTGTGCTTACCGAATCAGACATTCGACGGTTTCAAGCTCTCTACGAGCAAGCCACAGGTCAAAAACTGACCCCCATGGAGGCCTTGGAGTATGCCGAGAGTCTGGTTGAGACCCTTCGACTTGTCTACCGCCCGATCAAGAAAGCCAGTGTACAACCGACGAGGACGCACTATAATCGCTCTCGTGCCTACAAAGTTTTAATAGCACATGCCGAAAACAACCTACCTGATGTACCTTCGCAAGAGCACAGACTCGGAGGATCGTCAGATACAATCGATCGAGGATCAGAGAAAAGAACTGGAGCGAATAGCCCGGCAGTTTAAGCTTGAAATCAAAGGCGTCTATCAAGAAAACATGTCGGCCAAGAAACCGGGTCGCCCGGAGTTCACCCGAATGCTTACGGATCTCAAAAAAGGCAAGGCAAACGGCATTCTCTGCTGGAAACTCAACCGCCTGGCAAGAAACCCAATCGACGGAGGTGAAATCATGTGGCTCGTCCAAGAAGGCCTCGTCCAATCGATTCAGACACCAGGGCGCGAATACAAGACCGGCGACAACGTGATTATCATGAGCGTTGAGCTTGGCATGGCCAGTCAATATGTCATCGACCTGAGCCGAGATGTGAAACGGGGCATGCTTTCAAAAGCCGAGAAGGGTTGGCGACCTGGTCGTGCTCCTCTTGGCTACAAGAACGACAAAGGGGGTGAGCAAGGAAGCAAAGTCATTCATGTCGATGAGGAAAAGTTTCCTCTAGTGAGGAAGATGTGGGATCTCATCCTTACGGGTGAATACTCTGTTGCCAAAGTTATCAATATCGCCAATGAGGAATGGGGTCTGCGACTCACAACCAAGCATGGGGAAAGGAAGCTTATTGAGAAAAACGGCTATGTCATCTTTACCAACCCGTTCTATTACGGAGAGTATGAGTGGGACGGCAAACTCTACCAAGGCAAGCACCGCCCCATGATTACTCGTGAAGAGTTCGAATATGCCCAGAGACTGCTCGGGATCAGAAGCAAGCCCCAGACGAAACATAAAGACCTGCCCTACCGTGGTACGATTCGCTGCGGTGAATGCGGCTGCTACATCACCACCGAGATCAAAACCAAGCGTATTAAGACTAAAAACACTCTCAAAAGCTTCATTTACCATCACTGTACCAAGAAGAAGCCAGAAGCGAAGTGCCAACAGAAGCCGATCACCTATGAGAAGCTCAACAAACAGATCATGGCCAAACTCGAAAGCATAGCCCTGCCTGAAAGCTTCCTCAACTTCGCTCTCGACATCCTGAACCGAGACAATGACCAAGAGACTGACAATCGCGTCCTGATGGCCCAAAACCTCAATAAAGCCCTCAAAGACTGCCAGGAGAGGGTGGATAACCTGCTCAGGGTATATATCTCACCCGCCAACTCTGAAAAAGAACTGGTGAGCGATGAGGAATTCAAAAGCCAGAAAGGGTCACTCTTGAGAGAAAAGGCTGAAATTGAGCAAAAGCTGACCACTTTGAGCCAACGGGCGAACGAATGGTTAGAACTGACCGAAAAAACCTTTAGCTTTGCCGTCTAC
>CAZAAO010000024.1:0-10024 GCA_964483435.1 uncultured Candidatus Saccharibacteria bacterium
TTTCGCGTTCGAAGCAGTACTGGCCGGCGGGGTGGGTCCACACATTCATTTTGTCGGATGGACCAACCATCGAAGGAGCTACTGCTACCCCGCCGCGATAGTCGTACGACCCACCTTTTGGAGTCTCAAAATTGAAGTTGCCACAAATTTGAAATCTGACTTCGCCGGTGCGCTCGTAGGTGATACTTGTACCCTTTTCATAAGGGCCATAGCTTCCGACTTGTGCCGCGATCTCTGCTTCGGAGAGAGTGTTTGGCAAATTGCCAGTCCTCTGCCACTCGTTCACTATACCCCACTGCAAGCTCTGCATTGAGCGAAGCGTGTTGTCGTCTTCTCTATAGAGTCTCTGAGTGCGTGGACTACCGATCACCGAAAATCCGAGTATGATAGCGATAAGTATGAGTACTCCGGTCGCGATCGCAAATCCTTTGCGAAGTTTGGCTGTGCTTCTGTCACGGATATCCGCAAGGAAGTACCAAAATACTCCTCCCATTACTACAAGTACGGAGAGTGCTTTGAGGAGGAACGCTCCGGTAAGGTCCTGCCCGTCGAGGAATTTGTACAGCACAGTGACTAGGTCGCCCACGAGCACTATGCCCGCTACGAAGAGAGTGATGTAAGTAAGCCAGCGTCTTATCCAAATATCTTTTCTGCTTGGGTCGCTCGCGTATGAGCGATATACGAAGTAAGCGAGAGCGATAAATATTGGGAACACTATTATAAGTGTCGCCACTGGTAAGCTGATCGGAGAGCTTGTATATCCATAGTAGCAATTGCCGTATATACAGCTGCCGGCAAAAGGAAATGCTCGATCGACCACTCTGAAGAGTAGATTGAGGAAGCTTATGACTATGGCATAGAGCGAGACCGTCATCCCGAGATGGAGGAAGAAGTCTTTTGCGCTTGTGCCATGATTCACTGGAGTAATGTTGTCCATAAAATTTAGTTTATAAATAAATTCTTTTGCAATTATACCACGACGTATGTATCATTTTATAGGAGGTGCGCATGTCCGAATTGGTGATGAGAATCGATCAGGCGAGCACGAAAAAGAAAACGGATGCGATAGCGCGAGCACACTTTGAAGAGCAGCTTGCTTTGGCGAAAGCTTCGATAGAGCTTATTAGCCATGGGGGCTGTAAACCCAAAGCAACGTTGTTGAAGCACTACGTTGATCTGTGTGAAATAGAAGACGACGAAGGTCGGCGAGCAATTCTGATAACTTCGGCACTTACGATTGCTATCGACGGGTTGGTTGGTTTGATCATGACTGAGATCGGTAAGAAACTCGTTGAGCCTAGGATCGTGGTTTCCAAACTCATGCAGATCCTGGGTGCCGAATAGCTGTTTTTTACAAAAGGGGCCGCTTACGCGGCCCCTGATTCTTATATATTAATTTCCTTACCGCACCATGGACAAGTCCATTTTTTACGTTTTGGGGCGTCGCCTATGGACCACCACTTGCCACAGTGTCCACAATTAAAATGCGTGAGTATTTCTTTAGATACTTTGGATTTATTTTTGGAAACTTTTTTCATAAAATTTGTGTGTTTTATTTTCGGTCAAGCACCATCTTTATTGACTTAAGATGTACTCCGCTAATCGGCATTGCTTCTGGATCGGTCACTTCTTCTCCTGTAGCTACAAACCCCATTTTTTTGTACCAATCAATTGATTTAGTGTGGAGGGCTGGATAAGCAATTATTTTCTTATCTACAGGCACATGTCGTAGAGCTTCTGCCCAAAGCTGGGTGCCAATTCCTCTACCTGTATATTCGGGGTGTACATAAAGTGTACGTACTCGAATATGATCGTCAAATACAACAAATCTTATTATGCCGACCACTCTATCGTCCTCCTTTGCAATTAATGTGACATCACTTTCGCTTGGGGATTCTGCTCTTTTCCTGAATGCTTCAATCTGACCAACTTCACTCGTCCTGTATATCTCATCAATATCCTCCTTTGTCACTCCTATTTCTGGCGTCATGTATGTCGCATACCAAGACTGCTTGATGACTTCATTCATGCCTTCTGCATCGTTTAGTTTTGGAAAAGATATTGTGATCATTTGATCTCGGAAATTTCAGTAATAATTTTTTCGAGGTTCGGGAAATTATTTTCAAAAATTTGAGTTATCTGCTCAGAATGTTGAGGATCTCTCTGTAGAGATTTTTTATCTGGGAAAAAGCAATTTATTGTAAGGTTTACGAGCCTCTCTTTGGTCCAATGTTCGATTCCGTATTTTGATATGAGATCCTCTATTGTTAGGTGTACTATTTCGTGAGCTATTACGAATGGAATATCGTTCGGACTTCTCTTTTTAAAATTAATTTGTATATCATTTGGGAAACCATAACTACCACTAGTCCCGTATTTAGTCAGATTAATATAGTATTCGTTTGGCAGTGATCTCCCGAGCGTTTTTAGCTGCGAAAAGAAATTGTCCTCTATGATTTCCCATCCCTCGGCAATCTTATCTTTAATATCTGTATATTCACCTTCGACGTATTCAGCTTTGATACTCGATTCAATCTCCGAATCATCAATATGCTCGCTTTTTTCAATTTTCTCTATAAGCGTTTGCGGAAATGTGGGCTTATATCCATTCTCTACATACCAAGCATATTTCTTAATTGTGTACTTAACGCGAGATATTTCATCCTCGAGCGAATAATCAAAAATTATTTTTGGCTGTTGATTCATATATTCTTCTATTAATGTAATATCTCTTAGATCTTTATCTCGACCTAAGGCAGATTTGATACTCTTTAGATGATCAAGGTTAATATATTTAATATCATCAAATTCATCCGAGTATTTAAAAATATCCACTATTTTAATTACAGATGAGTTACCAAATATTGATTGACTGGGATTTAATATTTCGATTTCATTATCTAATGCAATTACCTCTATTCCGTTCCCATTTAATTTAACTATGTATTTTTTAGTTAATTCTGCCCAAAGGTCGGGTTGAACTATCACGTCAATATCATTCGCTTCCCGGATTCCTCTTACTGCAAGAGCTCCAGAACTCACGACAACAAATTGATCTTTGGGCATGTGTATCCTTTTAAGATTTTCAACTTGTTTTCTAATATTCATAAGCTTTGATTATATATTAAACCATTGTGATAAACTTATTTTATGATTAAAAAAATTATTCTAACACTTGCAGTGGTGTACATTTTAATCGGTTTGTTTATTACGTGGAGATTGGATCCAACTGTAAGGGGTGGTTTTTCTGAAGGTGTACAATCCACGCTTGGCTGGCCACTGATTTTCCTATATCCAATTCACTAGATCTTAAACTCTATAGTATCCCCGTCTTGGACGATATAGGTTTTGCCTTCGGTGCGGAGGAGGCCTTTTTCGCGTGCGGCACCATAGGAGCCGGATTCGATAAGCTTGTCCCACTCGATCACCTCTGCGCGGATGAATTTGTCTTTGAAGTCGGTGTGGATCGCGGTACCTGCCTCTGGCGCGGTCGAGCCACGCTTGACCGTCCAGCCTCTGGTCTCATCTTCTCCGGTCGTAAAGTAAGTGATAAGGTCGAGCACTTCGTAGCCTTTGCGAATCAAATCATCAAATCCCTTTTCGAAGACGGCATCCACTTCGACGAACGATCCTGGAATTTGCGAAGTCACTTCCCTCTTGTTTTCTGCAGCTTCGGAAGTATTGAGTACATAAAAGATCGGCTTCATGCTGAGAAGCTGCAAATTTTTGACCACCGGCACTTCCTTTTCATCGAGCTCGGACAAAGCGCCGGAGGCAAGCTTGCCCTCTTCGAGGTATTTGCGCACTTTTTCAAGCCCGCTCTTTTCGAGTATCGCTTCTTTCTTGCCCGACTTTACTTCTTTTTCCAAACTGCCAAGACGCTTTGTGACTGTTTGTAAGTCAGCAAGTATTAGCTCGAGGTTGATCGTCTCTATGTCAGAAATCGGATCGACTTTGTTGTTTACATGGATGATATCTTTGTCTTCAAAAATCCTTACCACCTGCGCTATCGCATCTACTTCGCGGATATGCGAGAGGAATTGGTTGCCAAGACCCTCTCCTTGCGAAGCTCCTTTTACAAGACCTGCTATGTCTGTAAACTCGACCACCGCTGGTATCTTTTTGGCTGATTTTGAAAAGTCGTTCAGCTT
This sequence comes from uncultured Candidatus Saccharibacteria bacterium, assembly GCA_964483435.1. Classification (GTDB taxonomy): domain Bacteria; phylum Patescibacteriota; class Minisyncoccia; order Phycocordibacterales; family WO2-35-19; genus CAZHJF01. The sequence continues at coordinate 4,152 of CAZAAO010000024.1, forward strand.
GTCGAGCCGAGGATCAGGCACGGGCACGATGCCCACTGAGGGGTCTATAGTGCAAAAAGGATAGTTTTCCGCCGGTACGCTCTTTTTGGTAAGCGCGTTAAAAAGTGTGGATTTACCCACATTTGGAAGTCCTACTATGCCGATAGAAATATTTGCCATGAGCTATTTATAGCATAAAAACAGGAGTTCTATACACACTTCTAAATACCTAAAATTTCGTTTATGAACTCAATCTTTTTTCGATAATATTCTTTTGTCTGTTTATCATTACCCTCTTCTTTCAAAATCCTGTATCTCTCCAAATCTTTCGGGTTCATTTTTAAATGATTAAAAAATCTTTCATTGTTGATCCAACTTTCCGAGTCTTTATTTACGATCATCACTTCCACATTTGTGTCACCCACTTTTAACAGCCACTTTATTCGCTCCAAAGGATAAATGCTTTTTGGCTTGCCAAACACTTCTTCCATTTGCTTAGCAAGTTTCTCCATGAGAATTTGATCTACCGGTATATATACATCGATCTCTCTTTGACCAGATATCTGCAGCGCAGATGCTCCTCTGTGTAAAATTTGATACTCAGTACCTATCACCTTTTGGACACGACTCTTTACCTCTTCAAATTTTTGAGGCGCTTGATCGTCATATGGGAAAATATGAACAATGCCTTCACTGTTCAAATGGTCCAGCCACTTTTGTTGATCAGGGGTGATCATGTTATTTGTTTCCCTTTTGCTTCATATTTCCGAATCCAAATCTATTCAAGGTGAGTTCAATGTCTATTACCATACCCAAAGTCTAATGAAATTTTATATAAAAAGAAAGACTGCCGGGCGCTCGCTCATCAGAAACAGGCAATACAAGCGGTCATCCGAGCTAGGCGCGGCACTGAGGAAGTTATGCTAAAAACTAGCGAGATGGCCCGCGAGGGCGCGGCTACTATTTCGGATATCTATTACAACCCGGCGGTAGCTCTTCAAGCGGTTCAACAGGCGCATAGCAATCTGATGGCAGCGCTTACTCAAATCGAGCAAGCTAGCCAGCAAGGACTTGTTACTGCCAAAACAAGTATTCAGTCTCTGCGGAAGATGACTGAAGAACTTGCGGCCAAACAAGATCAGTTGCGAGCAAGTCAGCAGGTGCCAGAAGCTGGTCGCTCATAGTTGATCGGTAAACTGTCCAAATTTTTTAATCCCAGCACCCGTTTGAGGTGCTGGGATTTACATTCTATATAAATAAAATAAATATTTGACAATTTTGATATACGGTGGCAGAGTTAAAACAGGAGGTATTTTAATACATGGACGATCGGCTAAAGGAATTGATGCAGGAGCTCGGTAACGCCATCAACGAGTCCCTCTCGGACTCAGACAGGATTGCCGCTGCGATCGGCGAGATCAAACGAGCCGGATACGACGTGTTCCTGGTGCTCGAAGCCACGATCGGCTTCAACAAACGTGAAGATTCCGAAGAGGAAGAGGGAGATGTTGTCGACGTGCAGACTATCCCAGCCTCTGAGCGAATTCGCTGGAGTTCGCAGGACGCGAAGTTCCTCAAGGCACTCAAGATCTCGGTGGAGGATGATGATAAGTAGGTTCTCCACAAATAATTTAGGCCGGGCTGCGCAAGCAGACCCGGCCTTTTCTCTACCTTGAGCCTCCCCAGGCCAAAAGTATGCATTATATTATAGCACACCAAGAGCAAAATGCAACATTTTCTATTGACACCCCAGGTGTACTTAGTACAATAATACGCTGGTTCTTTGAGGCGAAGCGAAATCCTCTGGGCGTTTGCTCTCGAGTGGTTGGGCGCAAGTGCCCGGAGGGAGAAGAGCAAAGCTCTTGTGCCCTGTAGTTCGGCAGAGCACGATAATCCCCCTCCGCAAATGCCAACATGATAGGCATACGCAAAGCGATCGGGTTTGGGATCTTCGTGCTCATACTTCGTCTCCTACTTGGTGATGTGTTCCACGCTCTCACGGACACAACTGTTGGGTTTTTAAATACAGCAAATACAATCTTCGCAAACATAGGCTCATCTTCCCCTATAGACGCCTCAGCTTTGATACCGAGATGATATAAGAAAAAGCCGGGAGTCCCTTTTGGGGACCCCCGGCTTCGGCCGGACGGTGGTCAGTGAGCGACTGCGTATTCGGGGTGCGTAGTGCGTTCGGAGGTGGAGTCGAGCGAGAGGATGTGTACCCGGACACCCTCGAGTTGTTGCAGAGAGACAACGACAGTTTGGTCGCGGCGATTGCGGAATTCAATGGCGTCGCGGTATGACCACGCTTGCATTGAAGTCTGAACGAACTTGCCGTTCAAGGCATCGTCAAGATCGTGCTCCTTCTGTATATGCGCCGGTATGTTGCAGACTAGGAGCTGAGCTCCGGGTTGAACGCAAACTGCAACGCCGCAGTTTGTGTCAGTAGGACTAAAAAGTCCCTTGCTTCCAGTTCCACAGTTGCGGCAAACTAGGTCTTCACCTGTCTCCGCTAGGCGGTTTTGCTTGTGTGCCAATGAATAGTCACACATTTTTCACCTCTCTGAGTGTAAACGTACAAGGAGTTGCCTCCTTGGATCTATTTTTAGCCTATCATCCCTAAAATTTTTGTAAATAGTTTGGAGTTAAAAATGCGCCGCACTATGTGCGGCGCGAAAGGGGGAAACCAAAATGAGCCATATAATTTTATCATACCTCAAGACAGTGTGTGAAGAGATTTTGACTAACCGACATCACGAGAAGCATCTTCGATTTGGGAGAGGAAAGTCAAAGGCTCGATTGGCCAAGAGTATTTGAGCTCGTCGTAGATTTCCTGGATTATTTGTCGTGCTAACTCTTGTGCGTTTTTGTGATTGCGTTGTATCCCCTCTTCAGCGGTCGCAACCATGTTTGACCACATGATTACCCAGTCCCGTCGAAGATCGTTCGGAAAGTTTTGAAAGCGTACACGCTTTTTATCGTTTACCAGTTTTTGAATTTCTACGGTACTTTTTTGAAGGAAATAAGTGGCCTGTGTTTTGAGCAAGTTCGTTAACTCAAAAGAGGCATAATTTTTTGAAGCGGTCGTTCTTATCATACAAATCCGGGTAAAACTTACCACAAAAAAGCAGAGCTGGGTAGCTCTGCTTTTTTGTGGTAATTAGTACACCTTACTTCCCCACTTTTTAAACTTGCTATACCACTTTTGTTTTTGTTCCTCCCCGATCTTCTTTACGGGCCCGATTTTTTTGACTCTGACCTTGATTCCCGAAAACCAGAGTATACCTTTGCGGATTTCGTTTGTAGTGTCTCCGAAGATGATTCGTGTAAACCAGGGATTTGCGTCTGAAGTGACAAATATTCTCGATGTCTTGCCTTTGAGCAGTCCGTCCCACCAAAGTCCGCTTGGATGAAATTTGAACGCAAAACCCGGAAGCCACATTCGATCAAACATACCTTTGAGAAGTGCTGGCATAGTAGACCACCATGATGGATAAAGGATCACTAGATGGTCGCACCACTTGATATCTTCTTGTACTTGTTTGAGGTCGGGCTCGAGCTCTTGTATCACTCTGTATCCTCGGTGAAGTATAGGGTCAAACTGCAAGCTGCCGAGGTTTGTGATCCGCACTTCGTGACCTTTTTCTCGAGCGCCCTCTGCGTACGCGTGGCCCAGGTTTAGGTTGAAGCTCTCTGTGTCCGGATGCCCGACTAATATATAAATTTTTTTCATTGGATTGTTATGAACCCATTAATTTTTTTAGTTCGTCCTGGTGTCGCTGCATCACGGTCATCGCTGCTGCCATCTGATCTTTGCCTTTCTTAGTCTCTTCCTCAATCTCAACTGCTATCTTTTGGAAAAATTCAGGATTGCTTTGAAGCAAAGTCAAAATCTGCTCCTGCTGCTCTTTAGGAACGTCTTTCATCTTGGACTCTACCATTTTGCGTAAAAAGAAATCTTTGATACCCATAAATAAGTTTAAAGTCAAAAGTTATAAAGTAATAAAGAAAGATTCTAATACAATAATTTTACTGTCGCAATAATTGCATTGCGCCATAGAGGCCCCCAAAATCGCCAAGCTCCGCTTTTTTTATCACAGGAATTTCCGGATAAATTTTGAGTATTTCTTTGAGATATCCTTCTGTCGCGTCTACGGGTATTGCGGGGTCTCCTGTGATCATTGATCCGCCAAGTACTACCACATCTGGCGACCAGTGCACTATTACATTATTGATACCTGCTGCTAGCATTTTTGCGTATTCGTCCCAAAGTACTGGGTCGGTGATCTCTTTTGGTTTTTTGCCGGTTCGCATTTCAAGTGACCGGCCACCTACAAGGTCCTGAAGAGTCTTACCGTTAGCGATATCCATTATCTGGTGTCCCGGTTCGAAGCCGACTACCTTTTCATCGAGCTTACCGTTTATAATTCGTGCACCTCCTACACCAGTTGATACAGTGATGTAAGCGACAATGCCAAATCCCCTACCTGCACCACTTACCGCCTCTCCGAGGCCGACTACGGCGCTGTCGTTTTCAATCGTCACAGGAGCTTGCAGCTCACGCTCCAAGGTTTCTTTGAAAGGTTTGCCGATCCAGTCGTGTAGATTTGGACTTCCGACAAGTGTTCGGCGTTTTTCATCAAAAGGACCTGCGATACCGCCGGCAATTTTTTCGATCGCTCGGCCTTTGGCGCAGGCACGAGCTCCTTCCAAAAAAGCATTTACTCCATCTTCGTAAGTTGGTGGTGTAGGGATGCTGTGCGGCGTCTCAAAAGTATTGCCATCCTCTGAGTACGCGATGCGCATCTTGGTCCCTCCTATGTCAAACAATAGACAGTTCATAAAGTAAAAAGTTATAAAGTTATAAAGTTTTTATAAAACCGGACAGCATTTTAGATATTTCCTCAGAAAGATTCATAAGTTCATTATATTTATTCTTATTAATATATCCAAGTGAAAATGCAAGTTCGACCATCGATCTAACTTCACCGCACGATCCTTTTGCTATAAAGAGAAAATTTTTGAATTCTTTGTTACTTCTTCTCTCAAAGCCCTCAGCTACGTTATTCATTACAGAGACCGATGCTCTTGTGATCTGATCTTTAAAACCATAATCTCTGATTTCACCGAAAGTCTTATATATGTCTAAGCACAACAATTTTGATTTTTTCCAAGCTACTATATCTTCAAATCTTTCAATTTTCATACTTTATAAACTTTTATCTTTATGAACTTTTAACTTAAAATCTTCCACGGAAGGTTGATCAAAAGCGTTTACTTTGAGGTGCTCCGCAAGGTAGACGACAGTAAGCATCATAAATACAAAAAACTCTGCTATATTTTTTTCATTTATCTCTTCCATCTCGTATTGCTCAAAGGGCAAACCTTCTTTGGTGTAAGCCTCGATCGTGTTTTGGTATGCAGTCTCTGCGACGGTGTCCTCGATTTCTTTTTTTGATTTTATAAAAAGGGTGAAGCGGTTTTTTGGACCTCCGAGATATAGCTCAAGTTGCGAATGCAAATCTCTTGGTCCGAGGGAGACTGTGGGTGTGAGACCTACAGGTACTCCTTCTATGTTTTCCTTGCCCAAACTCTCTGCGACAAGTTGCCTTATCCAAAGACCTACGTCTTCCATCTCTTCATTCCATAGAAACGCATCCAAAATATTGCATCCGTTTTCATAGTAGATCGCGAGCTTTGAAGCGAACAAGAGTGCGCCATTATGTGGTGAGTCCTTTAGATACATTTCCGCTGCATTTTTCGCACCTTCCAAAAAGGAGCTCGTGTCGATACCTAAAAGAGTGAGTACAGTTATATGTGCACTTGTAAATGCACTATATCGGCCACCCACATTTCCACTCCAAGGGATAAAAACAAAATTTCGGGTAGTTGCA
>CAZAAO010000025.1:0-6982 GCA_964483435.1 uncultured Candidatus Saccharibacteria bacterium
CACATTAGAGTATATAAATCGTCTCCGTGAGATAGTGGAGATAATGGATAAAAAGGTTCAGGTAAATCGCTTCGAGATGTTTGAAAGAATGAAAAATCCTGACCTTGAAAACGGTATAAACATTTACAACTTCAACCAGAAACAAATTCTAAAAAGTGATGCTGTGGTTGCGTTTCTCGACTACCCCTCTCATGGGGTCGGAATGGAAATCCAAATTGCACATGCAAATCTGAAGAAGATTTTGTTTTTAAAGGAAGACTCAGGACCACTTTCCAAGATGGTGACAGATATAGCACGTCTCAACCTTGCTCCCGTTTTGAACTACTCCCGCGATCATAATTCGGAACGGGTAGTGAGTGTAATATTAAAATCTCTCGGGATTGGGGGAGTGTGAGGGCGCCTTCGGGCGCTTTCTTTTTTTTAAAAAATAAGTATCCTTTCGAGAGAGGTAAATTAAATTATGAAATACGGTGGGGCGCTGCCCTCGCAAGAGATTGAGTCAATGATCAGTGCCGGATTTATTTCCGGAGTGGAGGATAAAAGTGGTATTAGACCAGGATCTCTCGATCCGGTGTTAAGTTGCTCTGGATTCCACGATGTCTACAGGGTCAATGGGTCATTTTTGCCCCAAGCGGACGAGACGGTCCTTACGGCAATCAGAAGAGCGGGTGGAACTCCACTTCACGGGGAAAAAATACTACTTGAGGTGGACTGTTGTTATGTCTTCGCTCTTTACCAAAAAATCGTAAAGTTGCCGGACGAAGTGTATTCTTTTGCAAACCCGAAATCTTCGAGTGGTAGAGTGGACTTGCACGTAAGACTGCTAGTCGACTATACGCCGCGATTTGACTTCATCCCGAAAGGGTACACAGGTCCGTTGTGGCTACTCATGACTCCGCGCACATTCCCTGTGATTGTATCAGGGGGAATTTCGCTAAACCAACTTCGGTTTTTTAATCAGGATACCAGGTTTGACGAATTTCGATTGGAGACAAACTTCAGCGGTTTGCTTTTCAATCATAATGGTCAGCCTATCCCATACGAAAATCGCCATCGTTTTGAGAGAGACGGGTCGATACTTCTGTCGCTTGGACTTCAATTCGAATATCCCGGATTTGAAGCGTCAAAGACACGAGAGCCGATCGATTTGTCGCTCAAGAATCATTATGATCCACATCGGTATTTTCGACCGATCATTACTGATGATCATCAGCTCACTCTGAAGTCGGACACTTTTTACATACTGTCTTCTGCGGAGTATGTGAGGGTGCCTGCTCATTTAGCATGTGAGATGCGGCCGATGGATGATCGGAGTGGAGAGTTTCGATCACACTATGCCGGGTTTATAGACCCGGGATGGGGAGTTGGACCTGATGGTCAGGGTTGCGGGAGGACTCTCACGCTTGAGGTGAGGTCGTTTGACTCTGGCCTCATCATCAAACACGGTCAGCCTATCGCTAAGATTCGTTTTGAGAGAATGAGAGAAAGTCCAACGGCTCACTATGACGAAATGAATCCGACATATGGTGAGCAACTTGGGCCAAAGCTCGGAAAGTATTTCAAAAGTTGGTAAAAACATAGCCCCGTTCTTGGTGGCCGCAGATGCGGTGCCAAGAACGGGGCTTCTTTTATTTTCGTTCAACGATGTCGTGAGTGCCACGCTTTATATCAAAACGTGTCTCACTTTCATCCATATGAAGTGCAAAAAATGGTTTTCCGCTGCCATCTTCGGAGTGACCGAATATCTTACGTATCTCTCTGCCCATCTGGATGGCGCGCTCGCGAAGGGTCGGGTGGACCGTCTGACTCGATCGGAGTTCGATCAAGTAAGTAAGGGCGTGAAGATCTCCTGTCAGGCGATTTGTCGTGTTGAAACCCATCGGGATGTAGTACTGCTTGATTTCAGCGGAGCAGTTAAGAGCGTCCACTTGCTTGTGTAAGAAATCGCTGATTTCGCACGCTTGCATATGGAGACTTTTGTGCCCCGTTGCGTAAAGCTCCGACAGGTACCACGGATGAATCCCGTGCTTTGTAGTGAGCAGCGGCATTTGCTGTACGACTGCCCTGTGGCGTTGAATGTCGCGAAAAGATCCAAAATCCAAAAGGAAATCGAAGCGAACAATGCCGCACTCGCGAATCTTTCGCGGCAGCTCTGTTTTAGGTGGGCGAGTTCGTATGGCCCACTGGTATTGTCGGACAAGGGAGTAATCCAAAAGTGTTTGACTCCTTTGAAACTCCGCTGGCGTTGGGTTGTCGAAGTAAGTGTAAAGTGACCCTAGTTCTTCCAGATACTCCTCAGTCTCTTCATAGCGCTTCAGTGTGAATGAATTCGGATACATCTCTTTCAGAGCGTCTTCGGTTGCGTTTGCAACTTCACGTACTATCGGAAGAGGGTGATGTCGCAATAGAGCGATTTCATCACCATACTGCCGCAAGTTCATGTCCCACGACAGGTTGGTGTGTGCTCCTGCGGGCAAGAAACCGCGCATGATGTCAAAAGCGCGGGCGTTGATCGCCTTGTTGTATGTTTGCTCATCCTCACTCTGCCCACGGGGAAAGCGTGTTTTGAGCGATTTACCCAAAATTTCGAGGCCGTGTAAGTAGAACGAGCGCAATCCTTCAAGAATTTTGCGACCCTCTTCTGTTCCGAGCGGGTTTGCAAACTCTTGTTTGGAAAAATCAATGAAGCGAGTCGATGATTCCTGACCACTATAGAGCGGCCAGTCTTGAATTGCTTTAGGCACAAACATCGGTACGTTTTCAACAAATACAATTGCATCGCCACAATCTCCAATGGACTTGTGTCCATAGCCAACGTAATACGTTGACATGAACTTTTCGGGTCCTTTTTTTGCGAGCGTCTTGAGATGTTCCTCAATACCGCCCACAGAACGAGAGTGCAGGGCTTGCAACATGGCCGCCGCTTCTGCGTTGATCACTGAACCTGTGTCTAACACAAGCACGAGACCGCCGTTGCTCAACTGCCGCCTGACGTGCCTTAACTTATCGAGACTCATTTATTTTTTACCTTTCATTTAAGTTACCGTCTGGTCAGAATGCTACATTGTTTGTGACCTAAGTCAATATTGAAATATAGACCAAATCCGTTAGTTTTAAACGCTAGAGGTGTTTTATGAAAATAGGGAAGTTTATTGTTTTGGAAGGTCTCGATGGCTGTGGCAAAACCACGATCATTAATCGTCTCAAAATCGAGAGACCGGAGTACGTATTTACCCGTGAGCCTGGCGGTTCGCCGTTCGGTGAAAAAATAAGAGCGGCGTTGGTCCACCCAGAATCTGCGAATGTTCCTCCAAAACCGTTTCTTCTGGGCTTCATGTCTTCTCGTTGCTCAAATTTCGAGGAGGTAATCATCCCAGCGGTAAGGAGTGGAAAGACGGTCATCTCTGACAGATTTGACGCATCGACGTATGCGTTTCAGCTCTACGGGCAACAAAATCACTCTCTCGAGGATTTATTTTGGTATATCCGAGAAGAGATCATCCGGACGGAGGAAGGACGGGTCGAGCGCCCCAACTATATCTATCTTCGGCTCACTCCGGAAGTGGCGGCGAGCAGACGTCATGAAAGAAAGAACGTTGCAGGAGGCGCAAATCACTTCGATTTGCAAACTTCTGAATATCACACTCGAGTCTTTAAAGGCTACGAAGCTTTTTTTGGGGAAATTAAGAATCTCTCATCCCAGACGATTTCGCCATCTGAAAACCCTGTTGTGGTGGTTGATGCGTCTTCAACACCTGACGCGGTATACGATCAGGTTTTAGGTGCGATTGAAAAGCTTGTGTCTCTGCCCGCTGCCTCCTAGGGAGGCGGCGGGTTCCTTTTTTTATATAAAAATATATACTGGTGGCTATGAAGAACCCTCTGCACAAGAAACTCACTATACTTGTAGATCTTGATGGGCCTCTGGCTGATTTTGAGAACCATTTCATACGATTTTGGAAAGAAAAATATCCGGATGAGATGGTAATAAATTACGAAGACAGAAATACTTTTCATATAAAAGATCAGTACCCCGATCATCTAAGAGAAAAAGTGAGGAGTATTTATGAGTCGCCGGAGTTTATAAAAAATCTCCCCATGATCGAAGGGGCGGATCACTTTTTGAAAGACGCGATAGCGTTGGGGCATGAGGTGTTCATATGCAGCGCCCCTCTTACTGTCTACGATCCCAATGTGGTAGAAAAATATATTTGGGTAGAAAAAAATCTGGGTAAAGATTTCATCAAAAAAATTATTTTAACCAAAGATAAAACCGTCGTGAGAGGGGATTATCTTATTGATGACAAACCAGAGATTACAGGCTCGATGACACCTCTTTGGAAGCATGTCATTTACCACACGCCTTATAACAAACACATAAAAACTGATCTCAGATTGAGAGCTGATTGGTCAAACTGGAAGGATCTCTTGCTATAATTTCTGTCTCTCTTTATATTATCCAGAGAGGAAAAGTAATGTTTGAAAATTTACCGCTGGAGGTGTTTGAACGTCGGACTGGCTTAAATCCAAACGGATCCATACAGGTAGCATCGCAGGTAGTCTCAATGCGAGATTTGGTCAAGACTACCGATATCAGCATCATGTCTGAGGCTTACTTGAAAGGGCTTTTATCCAATATAGTCCTGGAAGGGGATAAGGACTGCAAAGTCTACCGCGACTGCGATCTGACCAGGGCACGGATTGATCCACACAATATCGAGGTGGGTCAGACATTTGTGGAGAGGCCAAAGTATCGGCGGATCTTAGAAAATTTACCCGAAACCTTTGAGGGTTTTTGTGTAAACCACGGATTTGCAAAGTGCAATGCGCTAATCATTCGCGGCTATGACGCGCAAGGGAACAGTGTCATTGCTCATTACGTGCCTCCGATTATCGAGATGCACAATGACCGTTTGTTTCTTTTGGACGGAGTACATCGCAATTTTCTCACTATGGCAGTCGGTACCACGGTAGAGACTATCATCTTGAGAAATGTGAGAACGCCCTTTCCTTGCGATCCGCGAGGGTGGGATCAGGTTACTCCAGTTGAGGTCAAACCTCCTCGTCCTGAGAGGTTTAGAAACTTGAGAACTGAGTTGTTTCGCGATCTCAAGTGGGTAGGGATCGATGGTTAGTTAGTATGGACCCGTTGTCTCATAGGGAGATGGCGGGTTCCTTTTTTTATATAAAAATATATACTGGGTGCTATGAAAGACGCTAAAGTTAAAAAGCTCATAGAGGCCGAGAGGAAGCGGCAAAAGGGAGTGATCAATCTGATCGCTTCTGAAAACTATGTCTCCAAAGATGTGCTCGAGGCACTGGGTAGTGAGCTTACAAACAAATATGCTGAAGGGTATCCTGGTGCACGGTATTATGGTGGCAATGAAGTCATCGATAAGGTAGAAAATCTTTGCAAAGAAAGAGCTTTGAAGCTCTTCCATCTTTCTTCCAAATGGAGCGTCAATGTGCAGCCACTTTCGGGAAGTCCGGCAAACCTCGCTGTTTATGTGGGCTTATTGGGCGGTCCCCACTTCGCAGAAGGCTCCGCGGGTTTAAAAAAAATAATGGGCATGTCGCTTGATCATGGTGGACACCTCACTCATGGGCACAAAGTTTCTGCGACAGGAAAATTTTGGAAGCAGGTTTCGTATGGAGTTTCAAAAGACACTGAAGAGATCGATTATGCAGAAGTGAGAAGGATCGCTCTAGAAGAAAAGCCAGATATTATCGTCGCAGGATTTACTGCATACTCACGCGCTATCGATTGGAAAAAGTTTAAAGAAATTGCAGATGCAGTGCAGCATGTGCGCAAAGGCAACAAGACATATCTTTTAGCTGATGTGTCGCATACGGCCGGACTTATCGCGGCGGGGGAGCTTGCTTCACCTTTTGAGTATGCCGATGTGGTGACTATGACGACTCACAAGACTCTTAGGGGACCACGAGCAGCGATGATATTTTCGCGAAACGACGTGACTATTCAAAATACTAAGGGCGAAGAAAAATCAATTTCCGAAATGATAGACAAAGCAGTGTTCCCAGGGCTTCAGGGTGGCCCGCATATGAATAATATTGCTGCAGTGGCGGTGGCTCTACGAGAGGCGGCAACACCTTTTTTCAAAAAGTACGCAAAGCAGATTGTGAAAAATGCAAAAGCAATGGGTGAGGAGTTTAAAAAGCTTGGCTGGAGGGTGGTGTCAGGTGGGACGGACTCTCATCTTTTTCTACTCGATACCATGTCTCAAGGGGTCTCAGGTAAAATCGCAAGCGATCTCCTCGAGAAAAACGGAATAGTAGTAAACAAAAATACGATTCCTTACGACACACGTACACCTGTGGACCCTTCGGGTATTCGTATCGGCACAGCAGCAGAGACTACCCGCGGTAAGAAAGAAAAAGATTTTATAAATATCGCGAGAAAGATCGATAAAATTTTAAAGAGCGCTAAATAAAATGCTACTAAAGATAAAAAAAGTTCATAACGATGCAAAAGTTCCTTCTTTTGCTCACCCGTACGATGCAGGTCTAGACCTTTATGCATTAGAAGAAGTGAAAGTCGAGCCGGGTAAAGTGACTCGAATTCGGAGCGGGATAGCTCTCGAAATACCAGATGGATATGTAGGTCTCTGTTGGGACAAGAGCGGACTCTCGATGAATCATAGTATAAAAGTACTTGGGGGAGTGATCGACTCTGGATTTAGAGGGGAGCTCATAATGGGCGTCATAAATTTGGGAATAGAAACATACACATTTGAAAAAGGTCACAAAGTAATGCAGCTTTTGATACAAAAAGTAGAACACCCAGAGGTGATAGAAACTGATACTCTGTCCGAGACCTCAAGGGGAGAAGGTGGCTTTGGAAGTACGGGAAAATAATCATCTTCATCTTAGCTACTTGCTCCTGGTTGAATGTACTTACCTTTTCGTGTATGAATAAGCTAGACGTTTTTTCCAAAGGGGTGGAATATGACAAGGTTTATTC
>CAZAAO010000025.1:6992-9985 GCA_964483435.1 uncultured Candidatus Saccharibacteria bacterium
ATTCGAGGTGCCAAAATTGTGCATCTGGGTGGCGGTACTGGCGCGTGTCGTCTCGCTGAGACGAATGACCACGTCGGCCAATATCGTTTTATGACAATCATTGTCACCGCTGCAGATGAAGGTGGTGACTCAAAAAGATATCGAAAACGTCTCGGGCATCTTGCTTGGGGTGATGTTCGAAGAGCTGTTCTCACACTTGGTGAAGATCAGGAATTCAAAGAGCACATGGGATATCGCTTTGATTCCCGGATGCCAGAACAGGAGGATCACAATATCGGCAATGCCTTTCTTGCCTCAAAATACGAACAATTGAGAAAGAAGGGTACAGATCACGACACCGCAGTGATTCAGACCATTGAATATTTCAGCCGAAAAGCTGGAGTGTTACCTGGTCGTCAAGCTCTTGTCGCAAGTACTACTCCGTCACACTTGGAAGTCTACTTGAGTGATGGTTACAAAATGGGCGATGAAGGCGAACTCGATAAACATGTGTACGATGGCAGGAAGATTACTCGAGTATGCCTAAATCCAACGGCAAAAATTCATCCTCTAGCAAAAGAAAAGATAGAAGAGGGTGATATCATCGTTATTGGTCCCGGAAGTTGGCACGGCTCTGTCATCGCTACTTTAGCGGTCGATGGGGTTGCCGATGCTATACGCAAAGCTAGGACGCGAAGCGTAAATCCGGCAAAACTAATCTGTGTTGTGAACTTGTTCACAAGTGCAGAGGACTACGGTTTTCCGTTGTCAGAGTACTTGCGTTTCGTGCACGGTCATCTTGATGGGCAGATGATCGACGCATGCATATTCAACAACAAAATACCTCCCCAAAGTGTAATAAATTCGTATCACAAGAAAGGTTCGTACATTGTGAACTACGATAAGAAGAGTTTGGATTACTGCGACAAAGTAATTCACGTGCCGTGTTTGGAAATCGATCAGGTGGGGCGAGCGCGTCATAGCGACTCTGTCTCAAATGTGTTTACAAACATTGACGATATTCTAAGTACGGATGATGAGGAAATTTATGTGAACGAGAGCGGGAGTGTTTTGAGACATAGGGAAAAAGTTCTTTTGTAAGGGTGCGGAGGGCGTGCAGTTTGTACGCCCTTTTGATTTGCATGAAATCATGGATACTTTTAGATTTGGGCAAAAGAGTGGTATAAATAAAGCAATGTTGAATGTCAGAGAAAAAATAAAAAGCGTGGTCCTGGAAACGTTAAAAGGGCTCAATATTGAAGCTCGGGATTTTGCTGTGGAGCATCCTGAGAACATTTCTTTTGGCGACTATTCGACCAATGTTGCCATGGTCGTCGCTAATGGCTTGGGCAAAAATCCATTTGATATTGCAAGTGAAATGGTAGGGTCAATCAATGGAAACTTGCCCAGTTTTTTGGAAAAAGTAGAGGCTGTACGACCTGGGTTTGTAAACTTTCATCTCTCATCGAACTTTTTGCTAGAAAGCGTAGATGTTGTTTTAGAAGAAGGGGAGAAGTTTGGACAAAGCGAACTTTTGAATAATCAAAAAATAATCATTGAGTACACAAACACAAATGTGTTGAAACCGATGCACATAGGCCACCTGATGGGCAATGTGATCGGTCAGTCACTTTCAAATATATTTGAGGCAAGCAGCTCCGAAGTTAAAAGAAATACATACCAGGGAGATGTGGGTCTTCATATCGCCAAGGCTGTGTGGGGGATATTGAAATCGGGTGGTATCAAAGAGGGGACGCTAAGCGAAAAGGTGGACTATGTGGGCAAGTCATACGCTCTTGGCTCAAATGCTTATGAAGATGACCCTGTCGCCACTGAAGAAATAAAAGATATTAATAAAAAAATATTTGAGAGGAGCGATGAAAGTCTAAATAGTATTTATGAATGGGCTAGGAAAGTTTCTCTCAATCATTTTGAAGAAATATACAAATATTTGAATACTAAATTTGACTACTACTTTTTTGAGAGTGAGGTTGGAGAGGCTGCTGTAAAAATCGTAAAAGAATACTTGCAAAAAGGAGTATTTGAGGAGAGCGACGGCGCTGTGATTTTCCGAGGAGAGAATTATGATCCAAAGCTCCACACTCGCGTTTTCCTTACGCAACAAGGCCTGCCTCTGTATGAGGCCAAGGATATTGCTCATGCTTTGCGCAAAGAGTCTATTTATAGCGCGGATGAGTCGATTATTATCACTGCGAACGAGCAGGACGGGTACTTCAAAGTAGTACTCAAAGCGCTCGAGCAGATCGACAAAAAAGTGGCAGACAAAACCAAGCATCTCTCGCACGGTATTTTGAAATTGCCTAGTGGCAAGATGTCGAGCCGTACAGGTACTGTCATCACCGCAGAGGTACTCATCAATCAGGTCAAAGCAAGTGTAATGGAAAAAATCAGTGACAGAGGTTTTGACGAAAACGAAAAGCAAAGTATTGCGGAGACTGTAGCAATAGGCGCGATCAAGTATTCGATCCTTCGACAGTCGGTGGGAGGGGATATTGTTTTCGATTTCGACAAGTCGATTTCTTTTGATGGTGACTCTGGACCTTATCTCCAATACACAGCCGTGCGAGCAAAATCTGTTTTGGAAAAAGCGGCGCAAATTGATCCAAATTACAACACACAAAAAATGTCAAAGGGAACCTTTGACATCGCGGTGGGAAATTCGGAAAAGCTTCTTTACCGATTCCCAGAAGTCGTCGAGCGCTCGGCAAAAGACTTGAGCCCACACCATATCGTGACTTACCTCACCGACTTAGCGGGGGAGTACAATAGCTTCTACGCTCATAACCAAATCATTGATACAGAAAACAAAGAACTTACAAGCTACCGCCTCGCACTTACAAAAGCGGTGCAGATTACACTTACAAACGGTCTCCACCTTCTCGGTATCAAAGTCCCAGAGAGGATGTAAATAAAAAAATCGGCCGGACCCCGTAGAGGTCCGGCCGTGTCGATGGGAGCGGGGATTAGATGTTACTCTTCTTCCTCATCTCCCG
>CAZAAO010000026.1:0-4702 GCA_964483435.1 uncultured Candidatus Saccharibacteria bacterium
TCACTCGCTCAATCGAGATCACCAAGCGCGCCCTCGAAGCTTCTCCGTTCAAAAAGGAAGAGATCGACGAAATAGTGCTCGTAGGTGGCCAGACTCGCATGCCAAAAATCGTCGAAGAGGTGAAAAAGTTTTTTGGTAAGGAGCCAAATAAGACTATCAACCCAGATGAGGTAGTAGCGCTCGGCGCGGCTATCCAGGGAGGTATCATCGGAGGCGATGTGAAAGATATTCTTCTTCTAGCTGTAATTCCACTTTCTTTTGGTATCGAAACTATGGGCGGCGTGAACACCAAACTTATCGAAAAAAATACTACAGTTCCTGCATCACGTTCGCAAATTTTCTCTACTGCTACCGACAATCAGACAAGCGTTGAAGTGCACGTAGTTCAAGGCGAGCGACCACTCGCACAAGATAATAGGAGCCTAGGTAGGTTTATTCTAGATGGTATTGCTCCAGCTCCTCGAGGTATGCCTCAAGTAGAAGTCACCTTCGACATTGACGCAAATGGAATACTGAACGTAAAAGCTAAGGACAAAGCTACCGGCAAAGAGCAATCTATACGTATCGAGGCTTCTTCTGGTCTTTCAGCAGATGATATCGAGAAAATGAAGCGCGACGCAGAAACTCACGCAGCCGAAGACGCCAAGAAAAAAGAAGCAGCGGAAGCTCGCAACCTTGCAGAGCAGAGTGTCTACACAGCAGAAAAATCTCTCAAAGAACACGGTGAAAAGATCACAGACGAGATCAAAACCTCGGTACAGCAAAAAATCGACGAGCTTAAAAAAGTAAAAGATTCTACAGATGCCGGGGCTATAAAAGCAGCGACAGAGGCGCTTTCTACCGAACTTTCAAAAATTGGAGAGCATATCTCGAAGCAAGGTGGCACAAACACTCCGCCACAAGAAGGATCCCAAAATGGCGGAGAAACTGGAGCGGACGGAAATAATGTGCGAGATGCAGAAACAAAATAAAGCCATATGGCAAAAGACTACTACAAAATATTGGGAGTCGAAAAAGGAGCTTCAAAGGAGGAAATAAAAAAGGCCTTCCGTAAGCTCGCGCACCAATTTCACCCAGACAAAAATGGCGGTGACTCTGAAAAATTCAAAGAAGTAAACGAGGCCTATAGTGTGCTCTCAGATGATCAGAAGAGACAGCAGTACGACACCTTTGGAACATCGGGGAATGGAGCGGGTGGAGGAGCAGGCTTCCAAGGCAATTGGGGCGACTTTGGATTTGATTTTAGCAATGGCTTCAATGCCGAAGGTTTCGACCTGGGGGACATCTTTGGAGAATTTTTTGGTGGTGGCCGACGCTCGGCACAGAGAAGAGGTCGCGACATTTCTATCGACATCGAGCTCAGTTTTGAAGAGTCAGTCTTTGGCACTGACCGAAGTATACTTCTAAATAAAGTTTCAGTATGTGAAGTTTGCAAAGGTAACGGCGGTAAGGCTGGTACTCAAATGACAAGCTGCAGTACTTGCAACGGCAAAGGTAAAATACACGAAATTAAGAGGTCGATATTTGGTTCAATCGAAGTGACTAAAGAATGTGAGCAGTGCAGCGGTACAGGTAAAATCCCTAAAGATAAATGCGAAGCTTGTGGAGGACAAGGTGTGCTTAAGAGACAAGAAGAAGTAAAAATAAAAATTCCTGCAGGTATCGATAACGGCGAAATGATCCGCCTCACAGGAGCAGGAGAGGCGATCAAAGGTGGCCCCGCTGGAGACCTGTATATAAAAACTCACGTCAAAAAACACAAACTATTCCGAAAGGAAGGTTTGGACTTAGTAATGAACTTGGATGTTAGACTTTCTGACGCACTCCTTGGAGCTGAGTACAAAATTGAAACTCTAGACGGGCCACTTACACTCAAGATTCCTGAGGGGCTTAGCTTCGGCGAGGTACTTCGCATCAAAGGCAAGGGTGTACCCCAAGGCTCAAAGCGCGGCGACATACTCGTGCACATTACAATCCTACTTCCAAAAAAACTAAACAAAAAAGCAAGAGAAGCCCTCGAAAAACTCAGAGAAGAGGGGATATAAAAATGCGAGCCTTGCGGCTCGCACTTTTAATTTTATATATTAATTCAAAGTTACTAAATATGCTCAATACATTATTTTATACGATCGTGTAGAATAATGTATTTGACATATTTGAGAAGTAGTGTAATATTGCATATACCATGATAAATATGGACAACAACCGAATATATTCAAATACAGCGGGCGAAATGCATTTCGTCCTACGCACATTTGGTGTTGCTAATGCGCCAGATATTCGGCATTCCGGTATTTAAATCTACTTTAAATCTCGACAATGCCGTGTATCCACACGGCATTGTCTTTTAGTTCTTTAGATCTTTGAAAGGAGAGTACAAGTGGATAAAAGCGCAAAAGGGTTAAAATCTCACCTCGAGAGTGTCGCCAAAGTAAGAGGCGTGCTCGACTGGGTAAAAAAGGAAATTGTAGATCAAGGTATCCGAGATTACACAAGAAAGATGTTGGTCTACGCATTTGTCCTCATCTTGCTACAGATGGGACAGCCCTACGTGATCGGCAGAGCAATCAACGCTCTCATCAACAAACACAAAGATGAGCTCATCTGGAGTTCGGCTGCGTTTTGTCTACTCATCACTCTGCAAAAAATCGCAGAGAGGTATATGGGCAAAAGCAGAGAGTGGATTTTGGGGCAGCTCTACCGCAACCAAGACAAGCGGATCACAGAGCTGTTCTTCGAAAAATCAATCGGTCAGCACATCCAAGATAGCAATCTTTCCACAAACACCGTGGATAAGGGACGCTGGAAACTCTTAGACTTGCAAGGTCGGATCCTCTTTGATGGAGCTCCGACTCTGATGCAAATAGCAGTGTCTCTCGTCTTCCTGTTCATCATTACTCCCATTGCGGGACTAATCATGACTCTGGCACTTATCGGATATCTTGCCTACTCGATCTTTCTCAATCACAACGTAATGACTGTGTGCGAGCCGATCGACAAGAGCATGCGAGCACTGAATCGCCGCCGACTAGAAAGGATGGAGATGACGCCTCGCGTCAAAATATCCGACCAAGAGGACCGTGAGATCGACGAGATGACAGAGTGGTTCGACAAGGATTTGGAGAAGGACCGAAAATTTTGGTTCTGGTTCATTGATCTGTCGAGCTGGAGAAGTCTTATCAATATCACTGGTTTTATCTTGGCGGCTGCTTATGCTTTCTATCAGTCCTGGCATGGGCAAATCGGTTATGGTGCGGTATACGCCGCAATAAACTGGACCAACTTTGTAAGCCAGAGCATGTGGCGACTCAGTGAAATCGAGCACCAGATAAACTGGAATCTACCTACCGTACTCGCGATGATAAAGATTTTGTCTATCAAACCCGATATCACAGAATCCGGATCAGCTATCGCTCTCAACCCGACGACACCCGTCAAAATTGAGTTTTGCGATGTAGGATACATGTATCCAAGTCGCAACAGTGAAAATATCGCGGTCGAAGAAGAAGATAAGCCCGACAAAGAAGAGTCCCACACCCTCAAAAAAGTCTCATTCACAATCAACAAGGGGGACAAGGTCGCACTACTTGGTCCGAGCGGATCAGGCAAGTCGACACTTGCAAGACTCTGCTACCGGGCAATGGATCCAACTCGTGGATCGATCCGGTTTGATGGGAGAGACCTGCGAGACATCAAACTCTCTTCGCTTATGCAGTCCATCGGGTACATACCACAACAAGGAGTAGTATTCAATGGCACTGTAAGAGAAAACCTCACTTACCGATTGAGCCCCAAACAGAGAGCAGGGTACACCGACGATAAACTCTGGAAGCTTGTGAAAGAAGTCCACCTTACTGACGGGCTAGTCCTAGAAAACGGACTCGATACGGTAGTAGGGAAGCACGGACTCAAGCTTTCGGGCGGGCAAATCCAACGCTTAATGATCGCAGCAGCGATCATCGGCAACCCATGGCTCATGGTCGTAGATGAGGCTACTTCTAGTCTCGACTCTACGACTGAAAGAAACGTCCAAAAAGGGCTAGAAAAAGCCTTGGGACCTGACGTAAGCGCGATCATCATCGCTCACAGACTTAGCACAGTGAGGCACTTGTGCAACAAGTTTGTGGTGCTAAAACCATCGGCGGATGTGGTAAACGGCGACAGCCAAGTAGAGGCAACTGCAAGTTCTTTTGAAGAGCTTTACAAGTTGTCTCCCACATTTCGCCAACTTGCTATCGATCAAGACTTAAAAATCTGATCATCCACTTTGTTCTTTATTTATCTTTAGCGGGCGGACCTTCGGTCCGCCCGCTTTTGTTTTGCGTCCATTTTGTGATTTAATATCGTCGGAGGGTGAAAAATGGACAAAAGTCATGTTGGAGTGTTGCTTAATATCGCAATCGAGCTAGTCGAGAAAGAGAACCGGAAGGAGCTCTTTAGCTTCTTTTACACAAACTGCAGAGACCTGCTCAATCGAGCAATGGATCGAGATCGACTCATTGATCGAGGCGAAACCCCCTCGAGATTCATTCAGAAAATCACAGCTGGCTACAGACCAGATCTGTATCCGAAGCTCGTCGACTTTTTATATGAGCTAAATGAAAGAATCAAGGGGTTTGGACGGGTAAGCTGGCAAGATGAGGGCGAATGCGTCCTCTTGATTTACGAAGATCTGCCACAAGGCGGGCTCACATGAGCCCGC
>CAZAAO010000026.1:4802-9714 GCA_964483435.1 uncultured Candidatus Saccharibacteria bacterium
GGAGTATGGCAAGAGAAAAGCATGTACGGCAAAAAATACATGGGCACAACGCGCACTTCATTCCTCATCGACCCAGAAGGCAAGATCGCCAAAGTATACGAAAAAGTAAAACCCGAAACCCACGCCGAAGAAGTGCTAAAAGACTTAGCACCCTTCAAAAATGATGCAAAGAAGAAGGGTGCACAGCCCTCTGGACGAGCAAAATAGTGAGGAGTAGGATAAATATTGAAAGGATCTTTTATGCTTTGCAATAATTGTCCGCATGAGTCTCCGCAGAATTGCGAGGACTGCGCAACAGCTCTTCTGAACACGGAAGAGTTACGCGCCCATATAGAAGAAGGCTTACGCGCAGGATTTAAGCGACCAGACGTCGTGGCAAAGACAAAAATCGAGAATCACAAGCGTCAGCTTCGCTTCGAAGAACAGATGGTACTTCGTCCTTATATTTGCTAACTAGCTCTGGGGCGGCCTTCGGCCGCCCCTCTCATATTTAAAAATGTTGATTCAAGTAAAAGTTAAACCTAATTCTAAAACAGAGAAAATAGAAGAACCCAAAACAAAGCTTTGGGAGGATAAGAATGATATTTATACTGTGTACGTCAAAGAGCCTCCTATAGAGGGGAGAGCAAACGAAGCTGTGAGAAGGGTGCTCGCAGATCACTTTGGGGTTTCCCAGAGTCGCGTTGTACTTAAACGTGGATCAACATCAAAAATAAAGTATTTTGAAATCGAAAAGAGCATGAAGAGTAAATGAACTTGCATTTACTTTTCATTAAAATTTTTGTATAATATATACAGACTCGGAGAAGTAAACTCAGAGGAGGTTCTTTATGACCTCAGAAAGGGATCTATTTTTAAAACCGCCGACCTGTCCTCACCTCGTACAGGTTTCGGTAGACGAAAACCGTAGGCGCTACATGTATTTTGATGCGGAGCAGTGCCCTTACTGCAACACCGCAATTCAAAATATAGTGACCTCTAACTTTTTAGCATCTGAAGAGGATGATGACTCCTCATCACTTCATCAGACGCAGTAGGAGGATCAATGTCGGTCAACCAAGCGCGCTGTCGAGCCAAAAGCTCTCCAGCGCGTTTTATATTTGTAACCACTTAAACTACAATATAGGTATGAACTGGTTTTTTATTGCATTATTAGGTCCACTTGCATGGAGTCTTTCCAATCATCTGGACAAATACCTATTATCTAAACACCTACAAGACACGAGCAAAGAAGCTCTAGTGCTATATTCAACTCTCATAGGAGTAATAATGCTCCCACTCTCAGCTTTTATTGAACCAAATATATTAAATATTGGAAGTTTTCAAATTTTAATTTTAATCATATGCGGTATATTTAGCTCAATTGGAATATACTTATATTTATCTGCATTGGAAGGGGAGGAGACGAGTCTGGTTGTTCCTTTTTTTCAATCCATACCTGTTTTTGGTTTTCTTTTTGGTTATATACTTTTAGGAGAAACTTTATCAAAAACACAACTTATTGGTTGCGGTATCGTAATTATCGGCGCAATTATTCTATCTCTTGAAATAAACGAACTAAAAAGGTTGAGATTCAAGAGAAAACTCTTTCTGATAATGATCTCATCATCATTTTTCTACGCTGCCTATGAATCTCTTTTTAAATTTGGTGCGATCGATGATAGTTTTTGGGTTGCGACGTTTTGGCAATATTTTGGACTTTTTATATTTGGAATAATAATATTTGCATCATCCAAAAAACACCGAAAAGATTTTATTTACTTGCTCAAGCGTCATAACTGGAGCCTCTTTTTGTTGAACATTACAAACGAAGGACTGACAATTGTTGGAAATACTGCGTATAATTTTGCACTTCTTTTGGCCCCTGTAGCATTAGTTATGACCACTACAGGCTATCAACCGGTACTTGTCTTCATTGAGGCAATAATATTCACGATATTTTTTCCAAAACTCATCAAAGAAAGAGTGGGGTGGAGGCACCTGCTTCACAAAGTTCTTGCTGTATTAATTGTTTTTATAGGAACATGGATACTGTATAATAATTGATATGAAAATAGAGCACGATAAATTATCATTACTTGTGATTATTCTTTTCGTCCTATTCGCTACTTCCTCGTTTATCCTTTCTTTTTTTAAATACATATATATAAAGGACTATTCTATCGAAGTTAAAACCGAGTGTGATCCTTTGATTAATTCTTGTTTTGCTCAAACGTGTAGTGACGGAGACCCACGTTGCGTTCAAAATGACGAACTTTTTTATTTTAAAATCACCGTTAAAAAGGGCAGTGATAGCAGCCCTGTAGAAAAATGCGAAAGGGGTAATGGTTGTTCAGAGATATATTGTTCTGAAAAGAATGTTTCCATTTACAGTACAGAGTCAAGCTGTTTTTAATATGCATTCCAAACCTTTGTTTTCTCGCTTGCGCGATCAAATATACTTCGGACATGATCACTCGGCTATTCTAAACGCCCTTGAGGAAAGAGGTGGGGGAAAGATATTAAATCCATTTCATTTACACGAACTAGTTAAGATTAAGCATCCGTTTGAAAATATTGATTTGAACAAACCTCTCGGAGTGCTGTCTCGTAGCATAGCGAGTCCAAATTATGAGCAATTACATTTTTTAGATATCTGTCGTAAATACAATCTACAACCCGTAATCCTAGAATATAACGGTAAATTTGTAACTTTCAATAAAGAAAAATTTTATACAGTTAGAACGCATTTTTCAGAGTCGCCAACAGGTCCCGTTATTCAAAAACATGATTTGATTTATATTAATGAAAACCAGGGTAAAAACATGCACGAAATTAATACAAAAGGGGGAGAAAAATTGATAAATTTTCACCACACATTATTCAAAAAAATTGATAATGTTGACACACCCATAATAATTAATTTTACAGATTGGTTTAATTCGGTCAGATATTTGGATAAAAAATATTATTTCTATTTTCTATCTTTGTTTTTAAAAAACGCCGTACTTTTTGACAATTATGATCTCGGCGATAAACGCGAATTTGATTTTACAGTTGAAAAAATTATTCCGAGTTTGAACGAAGTTGTTGACCAGTTTCAATGCAAGCCCCTAATCTTCCCTTTGGTTCCATTCGAGCAGGAGGAAAATTATGCGTGGCTAGGATATCCCATACACTTACGACCCGTTGTTCTGAGTCATTTAAAGATATAAAATACAATCATGTTCGATAACATCCCCACAAATATTGAGTACTGCCGATCTATTGTCGATTCAGTTTCGAACTTAATTTATTACTCTCATATACCCATCGCTATACTTTTTTTAACCGTTGCGATTTTCATCTTTTTAAAAAACAGATCACAGATACTTGCCCAACTTTTGATATTGATCGCATTTAGCTTTGCCATGTGGGCCGGTCTCGATATGCTTATATGGTTTAATTACGATTACAGTCCACTTCTCATGTTTGCGTGGTCCAACATTGAGATTATGAGTTTGCTGTTATTTGTATTGGCATACTACTTTAGCTATGTATTCATTTATAGCAAAGCCCCAGGAACTAAAAGTAAAATAATACTAACGATACTATATCTACCAGTAGTATTTTTTGCTTCAACATCATTAAATTTGACGGGTTACGACGCACAAGAATGTATCGCTTTTGAGAATAGTTTTTTCTCTAACTATGTATTATTTGTCAAAATAATCTTGTCGCTCGGAATATTGTATTTATTTTTCGTCGGCATTAGATCACAGAATATAAACAAAAAGAGGCTTGTAGTATTGGCGGTTGGTATGTTGAGCTTTATATTCTCTTTCTTAATATCTGGAATCATTGCTGGAATAACCGAAAACTACCTAATTGAGATATACGGCTTGGCAGCATTAGTAGTATTCATTATCTCACTTGCAAAATTGGTGATAATGTACGGTGAATTCAACCTTAAACTATTTCGTGCTCAGATATTTGTAGTCGGACTTGTTGCTCTTGTGGCTTCTCAATTTAGCTTTATCCAAAACCCAATCAACAGATTCCTTACAGCTATTACACTAATTGGATCGATCTTTTTCGGATGGCAGCTCGTAAGGTCGGTCAAAAAAGAAATATCTCAGCGTGAGAGGATTGAAAAGTTGGCACATGACTTGGAGGAAGCCAATTCTAAACTGCGTGAGCTCGACGAAATGAAGTCTGAGTTCCTTTCTCTAGCTTCACACCAAATCCGAAGCCCACTGACCGCAATGAAAGGATACTCGTCGATGCTTCTCGAAGGCGACTACGGGCATTTGGATCCCAAAGTGAGAGAAGCGGTCAAAACAATATTTGCGTCAAGCCAAAATTTGATCAGCATTGTAAATGATTTTCTCGATATATCCCGCATAGAGCAGGGACGTATGATTTACCAAAAGAAGAGATTTGATCTTATAAAAGCTGCAAGGGAAGTCGTGCTCTCGCTCGAGCCAAATATCAAAAAAGCTGGTCTCGATCTTGTGGTAGATGTACCCAAAAATTTTGAAGCATGTGTCGAAGGCGACGAAAACAAAATACGTCAGGTATTTTCCAATTTGATAGATAATGCGGTGAAATATACCGTGAGAGGCAAGATCGTCATATCTGCGCACGTTGAGGAACATAAGGTACGAATAGAAATCAAAGATAGTGGTATAGGCTTGGATAAATCAGAACAAAGCAAATTGTTTACAAAATTTGTAAGGATGAAAGATGCATACCTCACCAACGTGACAGGTACCGGCCTTGGACTTTATATAGCTAAGAAAATGATCGAGGCCCACGGTGGAAGCATTGGTGCTCACTCCGATGGAAAGGGAACAGGTAGCACATTTTGGTTTGAGCTTCCGGTCACAAACTAAATAAAATGCCGCTCGGCCCGTCCGTCTATTTAATAGAAGGACGTGATCCGAGCGGCAGC
>CAZAAO010000027.1:0-8991 GCA_964483435.1 uncultured Candidatus Saccharibacteria bacterium
CTAGGCGCTAGCACAGAGTATTCAATTGCAAAAGCCCCGAAGCCTATAGGCTTCGGGGCTTTTGCTTTTTACTTTGGTCTTTTTAATTTATACTTACTGTATGTCTTCTTGGGCTTCGCGCCGCAAATCTATTTACCTCGGGACTGTACTCGGAGTCGTAGCACTCATAGCTTTTTTGATATTTTGGAAATATTGGTACAAAGCCCCGGTATGTACTGATGGTATCCGCAATGGTGATGAGACAGGTGTTGATTGCGGTGGGTCGTGCTCGCTTATTTGTGAAAGCGACGCTCTTCCTCCGATAATACGCTGGGATCCGCGTCTCTTCGAGATTTCTCCAGGTATTTGGAGTGTACTTGTTTACGTCGAAAACCCAAACGCAGATGCAGATGCTACCTATCTCCCTTACACCTTTGCTATCTACGACGCGAACAACGAGCTCATAGCTACTCGTACAGCTGCTACAATACTCCCAAAGCGAAAGACGGTCGGTATTTTTGAAGGTCCGATAAGTTTGCCGCAGGGTGCCGTGCCTCGCAGAGCAACTTTTGACGTCGGCAAAAACATCACGTGGCAAAAAAATACTTTAGCTGACTACGATCTACTTATCACGCACAGTCCACTTTTGCGCACCGAGAGCGCGCCTCGCATAGAAGCGACAATAAAGAATAACGACATTGAAGACGTGCGCAATATCGAATTGGTCGCAAGTGTTTTTGACGGTGAGGACAATGCGATTGCAGCATCGCGTACTTTTGTAGAAAAAATACCAAAAAACCAAAGTAGGGACGTATTTTTCACCTGGCCCGAACCATTTGATTTGGGTGAAAAGGCGTGCACTCGGCCGTCGAGCGTCATGCTGGCGATTGACCGATCGGGTTCGATGTCGAGCGAAGGATCAAATCCTCCTGAGCCGCTTACAAGCGTGAAGGACGCGGCGATCACTTTCGTAGACAAGCTCAAATCAAGCGATAAAGTGGGTATCGTTTCTTTTGCTACAGAAGCAAGCAATCCTCCAGAAGTTTTGCTCACAAATGATTTTCTAAATGCCAAAATAAAAATAGGCGAGATAAATATTTCCAAAGGTTCTACTCAATATACAAACATCTTTCAATCCCTACGGAACGCTTGGGCAGAGCTCATCTCATCGAGAGTGGGCGAAGGTTCGGCTCCGGTCATAGTCTTGCTTACCGATGGTCGCGCTACGTACCCAAAGTCTCCAACAGGTAAGACCGAGGCGGACGATATTGCCTACGCAGAGTCAGAAGCAAAGAGAGAAGCAGCAGAGATCAAAAAGTCAGGCGTTGAAATATTTACGATTGGTCTGGGTAAGGATGTAAGCGATGATTTTTTGAAGAGTATCGCAACCAGAGAAACAAACTACTTTAGAGCTCCTGCTGCTGATCAACTCGAATCGATTTATACCAAGATCTCGTCAAATATTTGTAAAGAAGTTCCTGCCAGAATAGAGATAACCTACAAGGTTTTCGGAACGAGGTAAAATGCTGAAAACACTTCAAAAAATCTACCAATCGCTAGATGCGGCGCTGCTCATACCAGTGTGTTTTATTTCGGTCGCTGGGATGATCACTATGAACTCCTTCGTGGAGCAGAGTCGCTTTTTTGAGCGACAAATAATTTGGTTTGTTGTAGCGCTTGTGCTCTGTATCACAGTAAGTCAGATTGACATGAGGATATTGCGACGCAAAGAGTCTTCGCTCTTGCTGTTCGTGGCGACGTGTTTTGTGCTTCTCTTTGTGTTACTTACAGGCCCTGTCAAAGGTGCAAGAAGTTGGTTTAATCTTGGGGCTTTTGCCTTTCAGCCAGTCGACTTTGTGAAAATAGTGTTGATAATAATTTTGTCCAAATATTTTTCGCGCAGGCATATCGAAATAGCAAACGTACGTCACATACTTGTATCTGGTTTTTACGCTTTTGTATTTTTTGCGCTTGTGATGCTTCAGCCGGACTTTGGGTCGGGTATCATCCTCTTCGCAATTTGGTTTGGAATGGTGCTTGTCTCAGGTATTTCAAAAAAGCATCTTTTGGCAGTATTCCTCATAGGAGTAATTAGCTTTTCTGGGCTGTGGCTCTTTGTATTCAAGGAGTACCAAAAAGCTCGTATTATGACTTTTATTCACCCTCTGACCGATCTGCAAGGTGCGGGCTACAACGCTTATCAATCGACGATTGCTGTCGGATCCGGCGGTATTTGGGGTAAGGGAGTGGGTTACGGTACTCAATCCAAACTTCAGTTTTTGCCGGAGTACGAAACGGACTTTATTTTTGCGGCCTTTTCGGAGGAGTGGGGATTCGTTGGGGCTTTGATACTCTTCGTGCTGTATGGGATTTTGTTTTGGCGAATACTTGATATTGCACGCAAAGGCGCAAGCAATTTTGAAACTTTTTTCGGATTTGGCGTGGCCATAATGATACTGTCTCATCTCATTGTGCATGTAGGTATGAATATAGGAGTAATGCCGGTCACAGGTATCACCATGCCATTTATGAGTTATGGTGGGTCACACTTGCTCGCAGAATTTTGCGCGCTTGGAATAATAATGAGTCAGAAAAGTTACTCACGCGTGGCGGGTAGGGACGCGTCAAAAAACGAAATAATCGGAGTCGTCTAAACTAAGGTTTGGAAATAATTTTGCCGTACACTTCCATTGTGTCTCTTAGCATATTTTCTAGCGAGAAGAAGTTTTGCACCGTGCGTTTGATTTCTTGTCCAAATTCTCTTTTCTTTGTTTTGTTTTCAAGCATGTATAAGATAGCTTCTGCGAGTTCGCGCGGATTTTCTTTATGAACCAAAATACCATTTTGCATATCGTGAATAATCTCGGGTATTCCTCCGACACTTGTCGCTATGATAGGTAGGCCAATAGCGCCAGCCTCGAGCAGTGCATAAGGGTAAGCTTCTTTGCGAGAGGGAAGAAGGAAGAGATCTGCACCACTCAAAAGTCTTTTGCCATTGTCTATAAAACCAAGTAATGACACGGTATTTTGAAGGTTTAGTTCCGCAATCTGATTTTCTAGTTTCGTTTTGTCTTCACCGCTCCCCGCGACCGCATAATAGAGCTCATCCCTTACGCTTTGGGGCAAAAGCGAAATCGCTTTGATCGCTACATCAATCCCTTTGTTTGGATGAAGTTCAGAAAGTGAAAACAAAACATGTTTTTTGTCCTGCTTGCCTCCGAGTATCTCGTGCCTTGCGTGCTCTTTTGCATCTGCGCGAAATGAGTTGATGCCATTATGAATGACATTTATTTTGTTTTTCAAAAATGGCATAAAGCGGTAGTCCTCTTTGAGCATATCTGCCACAAGTATCGTCTCGTCACAGAGGAGCATTGTCACGTAGTGAAGTAGATAAAATGCAGCTCTCCAAAAAATACTGCGCTGCTTTTCGTGGTGTGCCCAGCCGTGTCCGGTGAAAATTGTTTTTGGTACTTTGTGATCTTTGCCATGTATAAACTCGTTTTCGATCTGCAAAGATATGACAGCAAGCGCTCCCAATAGGCCCATCTTTGAGCTGTTGAAGTGGGTGATGTCAGGGGATTCGTTTTTTATGAGTGCGCGGATTTCTTTGAAGGCTTTAAAGTCGCGACCCGCCTCTACTTCGCGACCCAAGGATTCGATATCGATAGATCGGACGCCTTTTTCGCTAAGCTTCATTCCAAGGCTCTCGCCCTCGCCCGAAGCTACTAGCACCTCAAAATCTTTTTTGGGCAAATGGGTGGCGAGGTCAAAGACATACCTCTGTGCTCCGCCAAAATTGCCTTTTGTTACAAGGATAAGCACCTTGTTTTTAGTGTGTTCCATACAAGCTGTATTTTCCCACAGTTTGACTTAAATTTCAAATTGCGGCATAATTATGGGACCTAATATGAGTATCTCAAAACGCAAAGAAACCGCTACATTATTTTTTGGCGACATCGTTTTGCTATATGCGAGCCTCTGGATCGCACTTGCGGTACGCTACTCAACTCTCCCAAGTAGGGAAATCTTCAACCTTCACTTTGCACCATTTTCGATCATCATTCTGGTGTGGCTTGTTATATTTTTTATATCCGGTCTTTATGAGAAGCATACCCTTATCCTCAAAAGCAGACTGCCTTCGACGATCTTCAACGCGCAGCTCGCAAACAGCTTCATAGCAGTACTCTTCTTTTATTTCATCCCTTACTTTGGTATCGCACCAAAGACAAATCTTTTTATCTATCTCGTCATCTCATTTGCGGCGATGCTTATCTGGCGTATCTACGGTGATAGAGTTTTCCGCTCTTCAAAACAAGAGAGAGGTATAATCATTGGCTCAGGTGAAGAAATGCGCGAGCTACTCGAAGAAGTAAACGGCAACCCCCGCTACGACATCCAGTTTGTCTCTTCGATCGACCTCGATGATGTGGGAAGCGTCGACTTCAAAGAAGAAATCTTGAACCGGATTTATTCCGAAGAAATTCAAATTATCGTCATTGACCTCAAAAACGAAAAGGTTGAGCCTATCTTGCCACATCTCTATAACCTCATATTTTCTAAGGTAAAATTCATCGATATGTACAAGGTCTACGAAGATATTTTTGACCGAGTACCTCTTTCTCTGGTCCGCTACAATTGGTTTTTGGAAAATATCTCTACCGAAAATAGAGTCTCATATGATGTACTCAAAAGGATGATGGACATCGCGCTTTCGTTTGTGCTCTTTGTCGTCTCGCTCATTGTTTATCCATTTGTATATATTGCGATCAAGCTCGACGACGGCGGTAGTATACTTTTTTCTCAGGACAGAGTGGGAAAAAATAATCGCATCATCAAAGTGAAAAAGTTTAGAAGTATGTCGCCTTCAGGCGAGGCGGGGGAGGCGCGCATCACGCGAGTGGGTAAGTTTATTCGCGCTACTCGCATTGACGAGCTTCCTCAACTTTGGAACGTGCTTATAGGGGACATGTCTATGATCGGTCCTCGCCCCGAGATACCAAACCTCGTCAAACATTACGAAGAAGAAATTCACTACTACAACGTGCGCCACCTTATCAAGCCGGGACTTTCTGGTTGGGCGCAGCTCTACCACACTGATCCTCCAAAGGTCACCGCGAACGCCGACAAGACTCGTCGCAAGCTGTCTTATGACCTTTACTACATCAAAAACCGCTCCCTCATGCTCGACTTCAAAATCGCTCTCAAAACAGTCAAAGCGCTGATTTCAAGAAGCGGGGTTTGACATATATCAATTCATAATTCATTATGTGGCCGGAAGGAGACTGTATGTGGCTTATGTTATGTTTGCTTGGGAGCAACGCTCCCAGGCCCAATTCCGGTGATCTTACCGGCATGCTTGTGGTATTCGTCATTTCGACTGGGGTTAGCCTCTGGCTACTCTTGAGGAAGTAAATATGGGATTGAGGCGGAGGACAAGATCCTCCGCTTTTCTATTTTTGTTCCTAATCCCTCCCCAACCCTCCCTTTACTTTAAAGGGAGGGTGACTCGTATTCGAGGTTGATTTTATTATAGAATGTGTTATTGTATATATGGAGGTTAATCACCATGAGAGGAAGGTTGGTGTCGGTAACGCAACTCTGGGGACATAGGCGAACACACAGTTGGTGTGTCACCTACAATGGCCGCAGGCTGCATGTAAATGCCACTTACCGAGTAGAAGAGGGTTTAAACCCCGTTCAAAGATTAGAAAGCGTGGATCTTGGGGGTTGCGGTTGTGGCCCTCTAAAAGAACTACCGCCGGAAGTAATGTTGCAGGCGGAGAATTTGTGGCCCAAGGGGTGAGAAAGTTTGGAGCCGGTGATGGGGTGTCACCGGCTTTTTGATTAAAAAATAATCTCCTCCCATCCTCCTCTTTACATTAAAGAGGAGGTGACTCGTATTCGAGATTTGTGGTTTTATGAATTCTCGTCTTTTTTCGGTACCCCTCTTTAATATAAAGAGGGGTCAGGGGAGATTATTTAAACAGAGGGGTTAAGGGAGATTAGTTATAATAAATGCATGGATGATAAATTCCTCTATAACAACAAATCTCTCAAAGAGCGTCGTAGAGATTTAAGAAAAAATCAGACACCCGCTGAAAAAAAGTTATGGAGTCTGATCAACAAAGACAAAATTTTGGGCCTGAGGTTTTTGAGACAGTATGGTGTTGGTCCATATATCCTCGATTTTTATTGCACCAAAATTCGCCTTGGGATTGAACTGGACGGCGAAGTGCATAACGCAATAGAAAGAAAGCAATATGACAAAGAAAGAGAAAAATATCTGAAGAATCTAGATATTGAGGTCATTAGATTTTGGAACGATGATGTTTTGAAGAACATAGAAGATGTTCTCAAAGAACTACAAAATAAAATTAAATCACTGAGTAACAAATTGTAGTCACCCTCTCTTTAAGGTGACCCGCCTTGCCGGCAGGCAGGAGAGAGGGAAGGGGAGAGATTAGGAATGGACTAATCCCCCTTAGTCCCCCTTTACCTTAAAGGGGGAACTGCACAATACGTTGTTTGCTCAAAAAGTAATAAATGGTAGTCACCCCTTCTTTAAAGTAAAGAAGGGGTCGGGGGAAGATTAGAAATGCTAAGTCGGATGAGGTGGTGTGGAGAGATTAGAAAAATAAAAAACCATGTGCTAGGATAGCGCTATGGCAAAGTACAGATTTTGGTCAATACTTATTATTGCGGCCGCAGTTTGGGCCGGTTTTTATGTGTGGCAATCAGAAGTAGGTGGTGAGGGCTCGCGCAAGTTTAAGCTCGGCCTCGATCTTTCTGGCGGTACACACTTGGTTTATAAGGCGGATATTTCACAGGTGGCAAAGGGTGACGTGGGTGCAGCTATGAGCTCACTTCGCGACACTATCGAGCGCAGAGTCAATCTATTCGGTGTAGCAGAGCCACTAGTCCAGGTAGAGCAGGGAGGTACTTTTGGTGATCAAAACGAGCAGCGACTCATCGTCGAGCTTCCAGGGGTGACTGATGTAAACGAAGCTATCAAGCGAATCGGCCAGACTCCAATACTCGAATTCAAACTTCTCAAGAAGTCACAAATCCCACAAGGAGAGGCTCAAATGTCGGAAGTGGCAGGCTTGTTTACTCCAACAGGTCTTACTGGTCGACAGCTCAAGAGAGCGGACGTAAAGTTTGATCAAAATTTTCAAAACAAAGCTATCGTAGGACTTACATTCAACGATGAAGGTTCTGATTTGTTTGCAAAGATCACTCGCGAAAATCAAGGCGATCTTCTCGGTATCTTTCTCGACAATACACTTCTCGAAGCTCCATATATAAAGGAGGAAATCACCGGCGGACAAGCTGTCATCACGGGTGACTTTAGCGTTGATCAGGCAAAGCAGATCGTGAGAGACCTAAACTACGGTGCTCTTCCTATGCCTATCAATTTGCTCAGTACAGAGACAGTAGGTGCTACTCTTGGCGACCAGGCCGTGAAAGATGCGATACTTGCAGGTAGTATTGCCTTCGCCCTCGTGGCAGGATTCCTACTCCTTTGGTACAGAGTGCCAGGGCTTGTGGCTGTGTTTGGACTTTCGATTTATACAGTGCTCAACCTTATCATCTTCAAGCTAATCCCAGTGACTCTCACCGCAGCGGGCATCGCCGGATTTATACTTTCACTCGGTATGGCAGTCGATGCGAACATTCTTATCTTTGAGCGTATGAAAGAAGAGCGAAAGAAAGGTAAATCTCTAAACGATGCAGCTCACGAAGGTTTCCACCGCGCATGGAATTCGATCCGCGACTCGAACCTTTCAAGTATCATTACCGCTGTCATCCTCTACTACTTCGCATCGACTCCGATGATCAAGGGTTTTGCACTCGTGTTTGCGATCGGTGTCCTTGTCTCTATGTTCTCAGCGATCACTGCTTCTCGAACTCTATTGTTTGCACTGATGTCAGAAAAGGTCGGCAAGGTCAAAAACTTTTTATTCGGAAGCGGAATATAAACCATCATGTTTATCATCAATCACAGAAAAATATTTTATTTCGTAGCGGTACTTCTAGTACTGGCCTCGATCGTCTCTCTTGCTGTTTGGGGCTTGAAGCCGGGAATCGATTTTGCTGGAGGCTCATTTTTGAAGCTCTCATATAATGGTGAAGCGCCACAAGTCGAGCAGATTAGAGATGAAATAGCCAAAGTTGGCTTTGGTGAAGCTTCAGTCCGAACCGGAGCGAACAGTGAATACTCCATTCGCCTAAGAGAGCTTCGACCTGAAGAGAAAGATGCTTTGATGTCTGCACTCAGCTTCCAAGGCAAATACTCTCCGGTAGAAAAGGAGTTTAGCTCCGTTGGACCTGTGCTCGGTAAAGAGACCCTTCGCAAGTCTTACTTTGCGATCCTTTCGGTGCTTCTCGGTATCGTACTATTTATCACCTTTGCATTCCGCAAAGTTTCGAGACCGGTTTCCTCTTGGGTGTACGGCCTTATCGCAATCATTGCCCTTGCTCATGATGTCATAGTGCCTGTTGGGCTATTCTCTTTCCTTGGACACTTTTATGGTATTGAAGTGGATGCTCTTTTTGTGACGGCTCTACTTGTGATACTCGGCTTCTCAGTGCATGACACCATAGTAGTGTTCGACCGAGTGCGAGAAAACTTGCATCATGCAAATGAGAAAGAAAGGTTTGATTATATAGTAGGAAAGAGTGTGAGTGAGACATTCGTCCGTTCTATCAATACTTCGCTTACCACACTTCTCGCGATCGTCGCTCTCTATATTTGGGGACCGGAGACTACAAGGCACTTCTCACTTGTGCTCCTCGTCGGTATCGTAGCGGGTACTTACTCATCTATATTTATCGGTTCGCCACTCCTTGTGACGATCAATAATTGGAGGAAAAAATAAGGAGAGGGAAGATAAAAAACGAGCTAAAAAGCTCGTTTTTTTATACATAAAGAGGCTATAAATGGGGTCCGAAATACCTACGTAATCTAATCAATACCTTGGACGGGATTTAATAATTGTATTGGCGACAAAA
>CAZAAO010000028.1:0-4311 GCA_964483435.1 uncultured Candidatus Saccharibacteria bacterium
AAGATCGATCTAGAGTGGATCAACGGACCAATCACTGCCACAGTGATCAAGGATGAGGCTATTGATATGGAGTTTGGCACTGGTGTGATGACTATCACACCTTGGCACGACAATACTGACTTTGAAATCGCCGAGAGACATGGACTAGAAAAGGAGCAGATAATAGACGAACGAGGCAAGCTCAAAGATATTGCCGGAGAATTTGCCGGTATGAAGATAGCCGAGGCTCGTCAAAAGATAATAGAGAAGCTACAAAGCAAAGGTTTGGTCGAAAAAATTGACGAAAACTACAAGCATACCGTAAAGACATGCTACAAATGCGGCACCGTGATCGAACCTCAGATCAAAAGCCAGTGGTTTGTAAAAATGAAGCCCCTTGCGGAAAAGGCCATTGAAAAAATCGAGTCCGATGAGATCGTATTTTTGCCCGACCATTATAAAAAGATTTCCCTACATTGGCTCCAAAACATAAACGACTGGAATATCTCGCGCCAGATCGTGTGGGGCATACCTATACCCGCCAAAATCTGCGACAAATGCAATGAGGGATTTGTTGATCTCAAAAACGAAATCAGTAGCTGTACCAAATGTGGCGGCAGCGTAAGGCAAGACTCAGACACTTTTGATACATGGTTTTCATCAGGGCAATGGCCATTTGCAGCCAATGGATTTGGTACTCCAGGATCCGATTTTGATAAGTTTTATCCGACAGACACTCTCGAGACTGCCGGAGACATTATTTTCTTCTGGGTGAGTCGCATGATAATGCTTGGCCTATATGTGACAGACACACTCCCTTTCAAACGTGTGTATCTCCACGGGCTAGTACTCGATGGCAAAGGTCAAAAGATGAGCAAGAGCAAAGGCAACGTTATCAACCCGATTGAACTTTGTGAAAAGTTTGGCACTGACGCATTTAGAATGGCACTCATTGTGGCAAACACTCCTGGCACTTCGCTCGCCCTCTCCGAAGATAAGATCAAGGCCTACAAACATTTTGCCAACAAAATATGGAACGCTTCTAGATTTGTACTCGAAAACACACAGGGCTTTGATCAAAGCGAAGTAACACTCGATGAGTATCACAAAGGGCTACTAAGCAGACTTGATGATTTCGTCAAAGAAATCACAGAAGATATGGAAAATTATCGCTTCTATATGGCGAGCGAAAAGGCTTACCATTACTTTTGGCACGAGTTTGCTGATGTGATAATCGAAGAAAGCAAAGCAAGGATCAAAGAAGGCGGCGCGGCAAAGCAGATGGCTCAATACACACTACGTAAAATACTAGAGACTTCTCTCATCGTCCTTCACCCCTTTATGCCATTCCTAACCGAAAAGCTATGGGGCATGCTTCCAAATAGAAAAAATCTACTTATAGTCGAACGCTGGCCATATAAACAGTAGAGGCTCAAAAATATTGAGTCATAAGTTATAATATACTTATGCAAATCTTAAAGAACAGAAAACTTATTATAGTTTTGCTGGTTATTATTTTAAGTGCGATCGGTTTATATATTTTCAATTATAATCCCGTGCACACAGCTGTATTAAATACGAGTGGTGGTGCACAAAAATTCCCAAATGGTGTACAAATAAACATACCAAACGGTTCACTTTTAACGGATGTGACCATAACCGTGAACGGACTAACCAAACGACAAAGGATTACCATACCAGTTCAAGCCAAAATCTATGGTTCTACAAACATTGATCTCGAACCTATAGCTTCTGAGATTGAAACAATAGCAACCGAAAAATTTATGATGTCAGTCTCTTTGCCTCTTACGAAGAAAGCCTCACCAAATAGCGATCTAATTGTTCTTACGCAGAACAATTCCCATTCTAATTGGGAGGAAGTCTCTACTGCCCACGTTGATTCTTCGGGAAAAATTGCAAATTTTACGGTTGACTTCTGGGGTCCGTATATATTATCCACGAGAGAGGACTTGGATAAAGAGTTTAATTTATTTTAATTTTTAAATGAACGCATCCTACACCCTCACTCTTTCACTTCTTGGTGGCGTAGTGCCTGCACTCTTGTGGCTTTGGTTTTGGCTCAAAGAAGATCGCCTGCATCCAGAGCCGAAGGTCAAAGTCGCCGCTGCGTTCCTCGCAGGTGTAGCAGCAGTGTTTATTGTATTGCCAATTGAGAGATTTATATTTGATAGTTTGGTTGGCAATATGGGAGCGATCACAGTCTTCCTCTGGGCATCGACCGAAGAAATATTTAAATTTATATTCGTTTACCTCGTTGCCTTCCGCAACAAAGACATGGACGAGCCGATCGACGCTGTCATGTACATGATCACTGGAGCTCTTGGATTTTCAGCTATCGAAAATGCGATGTTCCTTTGGAATCTTATCGACGCTCAGATGTTTACTCAGTCGATCATCACCGGCAATATGCGCTTTTTGGGTGCCACTCTTCTCCACACAGCTTCTTCAGCAACCATAGGTATAATGTACGGGCTTGCGTTTTATAAGAGGCACAGTATTAGAAATATTTTCCTATACATCGGAATTATCCTAAGTATTGCCTTGCACACGATTTTCAACTTACTTATAATAAATAGAGCAGACGAAATATTTTTTATATTCTCTGGTATTTGGGTACTCATCACGATCCTCATCGTACTCATAGAAAAAGTTAAAACAGTGCATTCATAATCTATACTAATAAACATGCGAGACAAAAGATCTTTTTTTGAACGACTCACTGGCTCTATTTCCCTCCCAGACGAAATAGACGTGGAGATCGACACAGAGCCTACCAAAGAAAACTGGCTAAACGCTGAGCCAGAGGAAGGCGAGCTTTCTGTTGATGTATATCAAAACCAAAACGAAATCGTGATCAAGACCATGGTCGCAGGGGTAAAGCCCGAAGATCTCGACGTGTCCATCTCTCGCGATATGGTGACCGTCAAAGGCCGAAGGGAAAACGAAAAAGTGATTAGTGACGATGACTACTTCCATCGCGAGCTTTATTGGGGTACGTTCTCACGCTCGATCGTACTTCCTCAAGAGATCGATGTAGATGCGGCCGAAGCCGTAGAAAAGCACGGTCTCCTCATCATCCGTCTTCCAAAACTCGACAAAAACCGCCAGACCCGCCTCAAAGTCCGCGGCAACGATAAATAAACCCCTTCTTCCCCAAGGTCAGACCTTGGGGTAACTCAACCACTCAAAAATTTCGCGCTCGAATACTTTTTTATCTCTAAATTTATCTCTAAAATAATCAGGGAACTTTTCGGGATCGATTATAACCGATTCTTTTCTGTCTATACCTTTATATTCTCCATAACTACTCCATTTATATTTGTTTAAAAACTCGATAATTTTATCTTTATCTGAAATACCTCTCGTTTTCCACATCGGATCAATGATTTTTACTGGATTTAAATGAATGTAGGAAAATAAATATTTTGCATGATTTTCATCGCTTATTCGAATCGATTTAAATCTACTTCCAAATAGACTGCCAGTCCTAGAATACTTTTTATTAACGTACATTGAATATGCGACACATAATTTTTTAGCGAAAGTAGATATTAGCGAAATTTGCCCCGATCCCCCTTCCCCAAGGTCAGACCTTGGGGAAGTTAAGTATAGGTGGAAATGGTTAGGCATGAGTGCCCAGGCACCAATTGACACTAACGGTTCTCCCCTTTCAAAATCGTAAGCGTCAATATCTTTTTCGACTATATCCTCCCTAAATTTTATATTTTTGCTCGTATTACATAAATATAAGAGCTTAGCAAATCTGTCATAATCATCTTCGCTAAAGAAAATGTCTTGTTTGTTATTACCCCTATTGTAGATATGATAAAATTCGCCTTCGGCAAAATTTCTCAATTCAGACATGATTACATTGTTAGATAGTTTAATTATACCCCAAGGTCAGACCTTGGGGAAAAAGTGTGCTGGGAGTCGGGCTTGAACCGACGACCCTTCCCTCTTCAGGGGAATGCTCTACCAACTGAGCTATCCCAGCATACGCCCACAAGGAGCAGTATATTTATATCACAAAAATTTACCTAAACAAATTGCCAAAATCTTGGACATTGCCCTTGAGAGAGGCGTAGGCACTGATCACGTCGTTGATGTACGGATCGATATAGTAGTAGAGCCCGATGGCTGCGCCTATGATAAGGACCCAATAAACAATACGAAATATCCTGCCCCAAAGCATTTGTCTTTTGATAGAGTGGAGCATGCGGTTGTTTTCCCTTGCGAGCTCCAATGTTTTTTTCAAAAGTTCTTTTTCTTCGGGATTCATGATATAAGTTTAGGACTTTGATTCGTTAAGTA
>CAZAAO010000028.1:4411-7818 GCA_964483435.1 uncultured Candidatus Saccharibacteria bacterium
AGTTCTTTTTCTTCGGGATTCATGATATAAGTTTAGGACTTTGATTCGTTAAGTAGAGCTTCCACTCTCTCCTGATTGAAGCCAACTATTACATTTTGACCAATGCGAATGACAGGTACTCCAAGCTGACCTGAGAGTTCCATCATCTCGCGACGCTTTTCCAAATCTGCCAAAACGTCGTGTTCGGTGTAAGCGATTTTATTTTCCTTGAAGAATTCCTTTGCTAGCTGACAAAAATGACAAGTAGGAGTCGAGTAAATTGTGACTTTGCTCATATTTTTTGCAGATTATTTTTTAAAACTTGACCTGGACAGGCTCACGAGCTGCCGCTTCTGCTTCACCGAGCTCGAAGAATTCCATTTTATTAAACCCAAATATCTTTGCAACTATACTTGATGGAAATACATCGATCGAGATATTCAAATCACGAACGTTAGTATTATAAAATCTCCTTGCAGCTTGGATTTTGTCTTCTGTATCCGTAAGCTCGCGCTGGAGCTCGAGGAAATTGGTATTTGCTTTCAAGTCTGGATAAGCTTCTGACAACGCAAATATCGTCTTGAGGGTGCCCGTAAGTTCGTTTTCGGCCTGTGCTCTTTCGGCATTGCCTTTTGCATTCATAGCGCTATTGCGAGCTTGAATGACACGATCGAGAGTCCCCTGTTCGTGAGCAGCGTAGCCTTTGACCGTCTCTACGAGATTTGGAATAAGGTCGTAGCGGCGCTTCATTTGGATCTCGATGTCGGACCAAGCTTCCTTGGCGCGAGTGATGAGTCTTACGAAGCGGTTGTATGCATATACAAACCAGATGATAATTACGCCCACAATTATGAGCAAGATTGAAGTCGTTTTCATGCGGGCATTATATCATATTTGGTTTCTTCTGCCTTTTGCGCAAAACCAAAAACCAAACGAGATAAACAAGTGCTAGCGCGCCATAATTGAGCACCATAAAAGTCGGATGTGCCCACGAAATACCGTGACTAAATCTGTACCCGGAGAGCGGAAAAAGAAACGGCGTTTCGTAAAAATCTTTGTGAGTAGGTATGTCGATAAGTATGTGCAAGAGCCATCCAAACAATGGATAGTAAATGACTGTCTTATAAATCCTTTCTCCAAACTGACCCCTCTTCAAAAAGCGGTAGAGACAAAAAATCAGGAACACTACAGCAAATATGATGATGCTATGAGTATAGTTGTACGACTCCGAAGCAAAGCGGACCGGCCAAGCGTTAGATCCAATAAGCTGCATAAATCCCTTGCGAGCAAAAAATCCATAAATAAAAACGGGAGCAAAAGACATGAGGTCAGGCAGTATTCCAAAAAGCACTGCCACAAAACGATTGACCCGATCGAGTTTGTACTTTTTATAAAAAACTACGTTTGTCCACGCAGTGTGAGCAAAGATATCCATGCAATTATTTTAGCACAAAAGTAAAGCCGCCCCGAAGGGCGGCATGGTATGAACTATACTATGAGAACTGCGGGCGGCGGCGATGGTGGAGTCTATCATTATATGACCATCGCCGCGCCCAGTGCCACTTCCCCGAGCTAGCAACCTCATAAGAGGTCAGCGGTGGGGACGCGAGTGGCGCGAGAAGGCGGCGCAGAAGTGTGCCGGAAAGAATCGCGGGCCGTTTGGATTCGCCCGCACACGGCTTTTTGCAGGCCGCCCTCTCGGAAGCGCGGATGACGAACCTTTTATTTGGGTTAAAAGGCTCCGCGCTGATCTATATATAGTATAGCATACCCACAAATCTTGTCAAGTACGCTCTAGTAATCCATTTCTTCTGGGCCGTGAGGGCGCTTTTTTGGCTCTGGCTCATCTACTACAGCCGCTTCGGTCGTGAGCAGTATCGCAGCAGCTGAGGCTGCGTTTTGAAGTGCCGTGCGAGTCACCTTAACTGGGTCGATGATTCCGTCTTTGATAAGATCGTCACTAAACTCCTCGGTGAGAGCGTTGAAACCAGCATTTTCCTTCTCCGAGCTCATGATTTTTTCTATTGCTACCGATCCATCAGCGTTTCCAGTATTGAGTACGATCTGACGAAGTGGAGCTTCGAGCGATCTGAGCACTATTTCATACCCAAGTGCGACTTCGGGAGTAGCAAACTGCCTTGCTTTCTCGTTTCGCATCTTCTTTGCGACGCGCACAAGAGCACTTCCTCCACCAGCTACGATACCTTCAGCGATAGCTGCCTTGGTAGCAGCGACAGCGTCTTCGATCTTGAGCTTCAGATATTTCATCTCAGTCTCTGTAGCAGCTCCTACCTTGATCACAGCCACGCCGCCAGAGAGCTTCGCGATACGCTCGTCGATTTTTTCTTTATCATATTTTGAACTTGCCTGTTCGCGCTGCTTGCGGAGAGATGCGACGCGTTCTTCGATCTCAGCTTTTTTACCTTTGCCACCGACGATCACAGTGCTGTCTTTTTTGGAGACCACCTTTTGAGCTCGGCCGAGCACTTTTACATCCACACTCTCGAGCTTCAAACCTACTTCTTCTGACACCACAGTCGCACCAAGAGTAATGGCGATATCCTGAAGCATCTCCTTTTTCCTATCGCCGTAGCCAGGAGCTTTGACCGCAAGCACCGAAAAACCGCCACGCAATTTGTTGAGTACAAAAGTCGTAAGTGCTTCCCCGTCCACATCGTCTGCGATTATCACAAGCTCCTTCCTGCCGGTCTGCGCCAATGATTCTAAAAGAGGCAAAATTTCTTTTATAATTGAAATCTTTTTATCAGTGATGAGGACAGGCACGTCTTTGTATTCAGCTTCCATCCTCTCGCCGTTTGTCACCATATATGGAGAAATATAACCCTTGTCGAATTCGAGTCCTTCTACCACTTCAGAGTCCACACCAAAAGCTTGCGACTCTTCGACAGTCACCACTCCGTTTTCACCCACCTTTTCGATAGTGTCCGCGATGATAGAGCCGATTTCTTCTGACTCCGCCGAGATAGTCGCTACCTGTCTGATCTCTTCTTTGTTTTTGATTTTCTTCGCGATGGAGCCAAGCACCGTCACAGCCTTGCCCGCTGCTTCTTCGATACCGTTTTTGAGAGCGATTGCATTTACACCCATCG
The DNA here is from genome assembly GCA_964483435.1 of uncultured Candidatus Saccharibacteria bacterium. GTDB lineage: Bacteria > Patescibacteriota > Minisyncoccia > Phycocordibacterales > WO2-35-19 > CAZHJF01. The sequence goes on from CAZAAO010000028.1 coordinate 7,501, forward strand.
AGGTGTGCTTCATTCCCTCATTGATAAGCGCCTGAGCAAGCACAAGAGAGGTTGTAGTACCGTCTCCCGCTACCTCGTTGGTCTTTGAAGCGACTTCCTTTACGATCTCAGCGCCCATGTTTTCCACCTTGTCGCGAAGAGTGATCTCCTTTGCAATCGAGACACCGTCGTTTGTGATGGTCGGCGCTCCAAATCCTTTGTCGATGACTACGTTTCTTCCCCTCGGACCGATAGTCACCTTCACAGCATTTACTACAGCATCCACGCCGCGCTTCATGCCCTTTCTAGCTTCTTCGTTGAAAATGATTGTCTTTGCCA
>CAZAAO010000029.1:0-6702 GCA_964483435.1 uncultured Candidatus Saccharibacteria bacterium
TGGACTCAAACGCACTCGAAAAAGAGCGCGGTATTACCATATATGCAAAAAACGCGTCCATTGAGTACAAAGACACAAAGATCAATATAGTAGACACTCCAGGTCACGCTGACTTCGGATCCGAGGTAGAGCGAGTACTCCGCTCAATTGACTCAGTGCTGCTAGTAGTGGACGCCCAGGAAGGCCCAATGCCTCAAACCAGGTTTGTTTTGAAAAAATCCCTTGAGCTTGGTCTCAAGCCAATTGTGGTCATCAACAAGATCGACAAGCCCGCTGCCAACCCTAGCTGGTGTGAAGAGCAAGTGCTAGAGCTCTTCCTTGAGCTTGGTGCATCAGACGAGCAAGCTGATTTCAAAGTCGTCTACACAATCGGCCGACTTGGGGTAGCTAAAAAAAGTTTGAGTGATGATTCCCAAAGTATCTTTCCACTACTCGATACTATTTTGGAAAATGTAGTACCCGCATCTACGCACGAGCATCTAGATAGACCACTTAGGATGCAGCCGTTCAACTTGGGCTATGACAACTTTTTGGGCAGACTTGGTATCTCTCGTATTTATGACGGCAGCGTATCTCTGAATCAAAATGTGTACTTGCTCAAAACTAACGGCAGTGTAGAGCAGGGTAAGATTACAAAGATATACACCACAAACGGCCTCCAAAGAGTAGAGGTACCTGCAGGTGAAAAAGCATATGCAGGAAATATCGTGATCATCGCAGGTCTTCCAAATATTGAAATCGGGGACACAGTAGCTGAAAGTGCGGACGTAGAGCGTCTTCCTACTATAGCTATCGACGAGCCAACGATCGCGCTTGACTTCATGGTGAACGACTCTCCTTTTGCTGGACGAGAAGGTAAGTATGTGACTTCCCGCCAAATCAGAGACTATCTCGAAAAGGAACTCGAAGTAAACGTTGGTCTCAAAGTGGACTTTTCTAAAAACGAATCTTTTCGCGTCTCTGGCCGCGGCGAGCTTCATATCGCGATCCTTCTTGAAAACATGCGCCGCGCAGGCTACGAGCTTCAAGTCTCGCAGCCGGAAGTGATCATTCACGAAGTGGATGGAGTTAAAACTGAACCATTTGAAGAAGTGATCGCAGATGTGCCAAGCGAGTTTCAAGGTACAGTGATCGAAAAACTTGGCGTGCGTGGATTTATCATGACCAACATCAAAGTAGGCGAGACAGTAAGACTTACTTTTGAAGGACCTACCCGAGGGCTTTTGGGATATCGCAATTATTTTATTATCGACACCAAAGGTGAAGGTATACTTTCTTCTCGCGTCATAGGCTTCCGACCATTTGCAGGAGAGATAAGGAAGCGCGCTGTCGGCTCCATGACTTCGATGGCGACCGGCAAAGCTCTCGGCTATTCACTCTGGAACCTCCAAGATCGCGGAGTGCTTTATATCGCACCTAACACAGAAGTTTACGAAGGTATGGTGATCGGCAACACCTCAAAAGGCGAGGAGATGGTAGTTAATCCAACTAAAAATAAAAATTTGACGAACGTCCGCGCCTCCGGATCGGATGAAGCTATCACTCTCACCCCTCCGTACGAGATGACGATCGAGCGCGGTCTCGAGACCATACAAGAAGACGAATACCTAGAAATCACTCCAAAGAGTGTGCGCCTCCGCAAACAGCACCTCACCGAAAACGATCGCAACAAAGCCCGCCGCGTAGAGTAAAAGGAGTAATAGAAAAACCCCTCAGCCGCAGCATCGGGGTTTTAGATTGAGAACTTGTCGCCGACCTTTTGGTCGACCCTGGACGCAATCCGTCTAGGAGCTTGTCATCTTTTCTCGAAAGAAAAGAAGGGCCGTACTCTACGTTCACTTGAGGGCACCCCTAAACGGGCGGTTCCCACATCCACCGCCATATTACCTCTAATATTAATTTTGTCAAATACATTATTTTATACGATCGTGTAGAATAATGTATATGAAAAAGAGAAGAGGAAACGAAATTTCAGAAGAAAATAGGGCAAAAAAGAAAAATTTACAGAATGTAATTTTGGATATAGCTTATATCACCGGCGTTGTTTCAATGGCCATCCTAGCTCCCAACGCAGTCCAAGCACTTCGCAAACTAGGACTCACTCCTCACAAGCGACAAATCGAAAGTATAAAAGAATCGACTGAAAAACTAATCCGAAAAGGATTTCTTGAAATTCACAATGGTGATATACGTATTACAAATAAGGGCAGATCATATCTCGCGCGTCAATTTAAGATAGGCAAACCTAAGAGATGGGATAAAAAATGGCGAGTTGTTATTTTTGATATACCAGAAAAATACAGATACGCAAGAGACAATGTAAGAATCTCTTTGCAAAACATAGGCTTCAAGAAAATTCAAAATAGTGTATGGGTATATCCACACAACTGCGAACAGTTTATTTCGCTCCTAAGATCTGATTTGGAAATTAGCAACAATCTACTCTATATGATCGTCGATACAATAGAAGACGACGACTCTCTAAAAAAATATTTCAAGCTTTAGCTCCTAAACAGCTGTCTAACCAATTTATTTTTTGAGGGAACCTAAAACCGCGTCATACATTATTTTATACGATCGTGTAGAATAATGTATTCATTTGATTTACTAAACTATTATCCTTTCGTTATTTTGATGTTGTGAAGGCTATCCAAATATGTGTATAATAGCTTCGTTAATGCTACAGGTCGGGAGACTATGCAGCATCTTTTATTTGTTAAATTTTTAAAAGCGACATGAAAATTCAGAAAATTATCGCGAGAGAAATCCTAGACTCACGAGGCAATCCTACCGTAGAGGTCGACCTTACTTTAAGCGACAAGAGCTTTGGCAGAGCAGCTGTACCAAGCGGAGCATCGACCGGAAGCCACGAAGCAGTAGAGCTTCGCGATAAAGACGCAAAGCGATACCTGGGCAAGGGAGTACTAAAGGCAGTAAACAATGTAAACAAAATTATCGCCCTCAAAGTCAAAGGCAAAAACTTTGACCAGCGCTCATTAGATAAGTTTTTGATCGAGCTCGACGGCACTCCAAACAAAGGCAAGCTTGGCGCAAACGCGATACTTGCTGTATCCATGGCATTTGCCAAAGCAAGCGCAGCATCTCTCAAAACTTCTCAGTACAAATATTTTGGCAAATTGAGCAAGACGAAAGGTTTCGTGCTTCCTGTGCCTCTTATGAATATCCTCAACGGCGGTGCTCACGCAAAAGGCTCGACAGATATCCAGGAGTTTATGATCGTGCCACATGGCGCAAAAAGTTTCCGAGAAGCGTTGCGCTTTGGTGCAGAAGTATTTCATGCTTTGAAGAAAATCCTTGGCGAGAAGGGGCTCTCGACCACAGTAGGCGACGAGGGTGGCTTCGCTCCAAAACTCGGCCAAAACAGCATGGCTCTCGACCTAGTAGTCGAGGCGATAGAGAAGGCAGGCTACAAGCCTGGCAAAGATATAAGCATCGCACTTGATGTGGCTTCTACCGAGCTCTATAAAGATGGCAAATACGAACTAGCGATCGAGGGTAAGACTCTATCGAGCAGCGAGATGATCAGCATGTACGAAGAGTGGATCAAAAAGTATCCGATCATTTCCATCGAGGACGGCCTTGCCGAAGATGACTGGGCAGGTTATCAGGAATTCACAAAGCGACTTGGCAAAAAGATACAGATCGTGGGTGACGACCTATTCGTCACAAATATCGATCGACTCAAAAAGGGTATTGACGAAAAGGCAGCAAACTCTATCCTCATCAAGCTCAATCAGATCGGTACCGTGAGCGAGACTGTAGACGCGATCAGCATGGCAAACAAAGCAGGCTACACTTCCATCGTATCGCACCGATCGGGCGAGACGGAGGATGTGACTATCGCTCAGTTTGTAGTTGGCCTTGCCACCGGACAGATCAAGACCGGCTCACTCTGCCGCACTGACCGCACAGCAAAATACAACGAGCTTCTTCGCATCGAAGAAGAGCTTGGCAAAAAAGCAGTGTTCGCAGGGAAAAAAGCATTTAATTAATAGGTTAAAATGAAGTTGCTCATTAAATAGTTCTGGAGTGAGATTCCGCAGCGCGGCGGCGCGAGGATAAAGCAAATTTTCAGCAGAAAATTGCTGTATCGAACGGAGGAAGCTATTTCATGAGCAATATACAAAAATGGCGAAATTATTTTTAGTTAGACATGGCAAATCAGAGTGGAACAAACTAGGTCTTTGGACCGGCTGGACTGATGTCGAGCTTGTCGAAGAAGGACTCGAAGAGGCAGCTCGCGCAGGTGAAGCTCTCAAGGACGAGGAGATACATTCGGCCCACACTTCGGTCCTCAAACGCACCCATCAGACATTTGAAAAGATAAAAGAAGTAGCAGGAAAAAAAGATCTCACTCACACACCTCATGAGGCGCTCAACGAAAGACACTACGGAGTTCATACCGGTAAAAATAAGTGGCAGGTCAAAGAAGAAGTGGGCGAAGAAGAATTTCAAAACATCCGTCGCGGCTGGAACCATCACATACCCGAAGGTGAGACGCTCAAAGATGTACACGCTCGAGTGGTGCCTTACTACGAAGAGAAGATCAGGAAGGAATTAGAGGAAGGAAAAAACGTACTCGTCGTCGCTCATGGCAACACGCTCCGTGCGCTAGCAAAGCACCTTGAGGACTTAGACGAGACTCAAGTTTGCGAGCTCGAGATAGGAACAGGAGAAGTGCACTGCTACGATATAGACAAAGCAGGTAAGGTACTGAAAAAAGAAATCAAGGCAGGTAACGAAAACAAGGGTAAAGTCTAAACAAAAAAAGCGAAGTGCAAACCACTTCGCTTTTTTGTTATACTCACTCTGTGAAAAAAATCATATTTTTTGTATTACTCATTGTGGGCATTCTAGGAGCGAATCAAGTAAATGCCCAGGAGATACATCAAGACTTACAGGGCGTTTGGCGTGCGGAAGTCGTAGAGATCGTAAGTACAAAAGAAGAAAGCGTCCCTGGCACCCAACTCAAGGCAACGGTGCAAAATATCAGAGCCCAAATCCTAGAGGGTGAGAGAGCAGGTGAGAGGGTGCTTGTCAAAAACGATTATCTCAAGCTCAAAGAAGGTGACAAGTTTTATATGAATTATCTCATCACCGTTGAAGGTATAGAGATGTTTTCGGTACGTGATGTCGACCGCAGAGCCACCTTGGTCATACTTGTCGGACTATTTGCCTTCGTCGTAATACTATTTAGCGGCAAGCAAGGTGTGCGATCTCTCCTTTCTCTTGTGGGCAGTTTCCTCATGATCATCTTTGTACTCTTGCCACTTCTGCTGCGTGGCTATGCGCCCATACCAACTAGTATCCTTGTAGGAGCGCTCGTCCTATTTTGTGCAATTTACTTTACTCATGGATTTAACTTTTCTTCTACTATCGCCTTCGCGGGGACTACAAGTGCAGTGGCACTCACAGGAATACTCGCCTACATAGCAGTCCACGCAAGTCGACTTTCTGGATTTTATTCAGACGAGACAGTGTATCTAAACCTAAACACCCATGGCACACTCAACTTTGAAGGTCTTCTGCTTGGAGGGATCATAATAGGAGTATTAGGAGTGCTCGACGATATCGCAGTGACACAAGTCGCGGTCGTTTCCGAACTGAAGCATTTGAATAAAGACCTTACATTTAAAGAAACTTATTTTAAAGCGCTTCGAGTAGGACGCGAACATGTATCAGCGCTCGTCAACACACTAGTACTTGCTTATGCCGGAGTCTCGCTACCTCTCATGCTTTGGGTATCGCAAAGTAATTCATCCTTTAGCACGATCATAAATGACGAGATTTTTGCTACAGAAATAGTGCGCACGTTAGTAGGCTCGATCGGGCTCATTCTCACTGTGCCGATCACGACATTTTTAGCTGTCTACTTTGCCCACAGACTCAAACACACGCACACACACTCACACGGACATTAGTAAAAGAGAGCTTCTATGCCGTCCCAAAAGCCGTCTCCATTCGAGTCGCGCTTTTTGGTATCAGTCTTTACACACCCTTCTTCTTGGCTTGTTGAAAGGCACTCTTCGAGATAGTCCTCCTTGCCGTCTTGATCGACATCCTCGGTGTAGCGAGTGAGGCGATCATTCAATTCTTCTTTTGAAGCGGTACTTTTCATAACGACCGCACCCTTGGATGGATTGAAGCTTAAAAGCTTGATCGCGCCTTTGTCTATCACAAAATAAATTATACCTCTCGACTTGCTCATCATTTCTGTATTTTCTTCAAACTTAAAATCAGTCGCCAGGATGATCTGCTTCGAGTCAGACCATACATATTTGAAATCTTCTTTCTTTAATTCTTTACCAAAAAAATAAACTGTAGAAATTTTGTTTAGACAACCGTCGCTTTTTGGTGCACTCTTGCACTCCGCTGATATCTGATATGAAAGAGATTTTACACCTTCCACATTTTTATCTTTTGCAAAGCTCAAATATTGTTCCAAAACGTTCCAGGCTTTGTCCTTGGTAGAAATTTGAGTCAGCTCGGTACTCGTCGCTTCGGAAACACTAGGAGTGCTAGTAGAAGTTGAGACTTCTAGATTTGAATCATCGAGACCTGTATCTTTAGCCGGCTCGCTCTTATCTCGAAGGAAAAGGACTGTTAATAGAGCTAACACTATAACAAATATAATTATTGCGTTTCTTTTCGGATCAAAAAATGCTTTTTGTGACCCTGTAA
>CAZAAO010000029.1:6712-7643 GCA_964483435.1 uncultured Candidatus Saccharibacteria bacterium
GTAGCATATAAAATATAACTCACCCCAAAAATGAAAAAAGATTCCGCATTACAAAATATTTTAAACAAGGAAGAAATCAGGATCATCAAATCCTTGAATACTCCGATCAAAGTGCAAGATTTTTTGGATAGCATTCCATTCAATTTTCAAAAGGAAGGGCAGACGTATCTTTCCCCTAGACAAGTGTTAAAACAAAACAAGGCGCACTGCCTCGAAGGAGCGCTACTTGCTTATCTCTGTCTTATATACCACGGATTTGAAGCATATCTTTTGGATTTGAAAGTCAAAAAAAGTGCAAAACTAGACTCTGATCATGTGATAACTTTGTTTAAAGTAGGGGAAGGTAAGCAAAAGCTTTGGGGAGCGATAAGCAAGACCAACCACGGAGTACTCCGCTACCGTGATCCGATTTTTAAAAATTATAAGGAGCTAGCTCGTTCATACTTCCACGAATACTTCCTCGACAGTGGTGAAAAAACTCTCCAAAGCTTTTCAAAACCTCTAGACATATTCAAAAAGTTTGAAACCAAATGGACAGTCGATGAAGAAGATTTGCACTACATTGCAGAGTACATTGATGAATCATTTCACCAGGATTTCGTCCCCAAAGAGAGCCGCAAATATATCCGCAAGGCAGGTGATACTGAAATAAAGGGTGCAGCAATAGAAGAGTGGGCAAAAGACGCCAAATGATATAATATGCAAAATATGAAAAAGAAAAACTGGATCACAGCTTTAATCATCTTCATTGTCATAGCATTGATTGGAGTAGCTATCGTTAGATATTCCAAACCGACGCTTCCTGTGGTACAACCTGATGGAAGCATCAATGGTAACTACGCACTCAAAAATATAATAGCTTTGAAAGAGTCGTATGAATGCTCTTTCACCAAATCAGACGAAGTGACCAGAGTGGCGGGTACACTTCAGA
>CAZAAO010000030.1:0-7421 GCA_964483435.1 uncultured Candidatus Saccharibacteria bacterium
AACGAAGAGTGCGAGCTTATCGAAATCGCTCGCACTCATGGAGGTAATATGACTTTAGATGAATTTTTGTCTGCTGCGAACGTATCGCTTCAGGCAGAGTATGCAGTTTTGAAACAGAAAGCCGCTAGTCTGGATCAACTCTCGGCTCTTATCAACAAGCGCCCAGACTTGTCGCCGGCTGTATCTCCAAACGAAAATCAGCCGAAGCAGGTGGGACGAAAACCCAAGAAGACCTGGAAAGATTTGTCAGTCCGTGACCAGGTGGAGTGGATGATCACAACCCTCGAAAAGAAAGCGGCAGCAGGGGATGCTTGGAATAAACAGAAGCTGTGGCAAAAGTGGGTCAAGGCGAGCTTTGGCTACTATGAAGCGAAGCTTGGCAAAAGCCTTCGTTCCGTGATGTCTCACAGCACTGGTAAATTCCGCGGTAAATTTGTTGCTCGAATCAAGAAGAACTGCGGTGATAGGGCCAATCACCTCATCGAGCAGCTCAACCGAGTTGCTCCCCAGTAACTCTCATTTGAACCCAGCCCTGTGCCGCTTCGGCGGTACAGGGCTGTTTTTTTTGCTTTTAAATCGTATTGCAGTGTTATAGAATATAGCCAACATGAACAGCAATTCAAACTTTTATCAAAACTCCATTTTTTGGGTAGAGACGGACAAGATCAAGCCAAACCCTTTTCAACCTCGCCGCGAATTTGACCCAGTAGCACTTCAAGCGCTTGCCGATTCGATCAAGCAATACGGTGTACTCCAGGCACTTGTTGTCACTCGCAAGGAGATAGTCAAAGAAGACGGACTTGCTGTCGAGTACGAGCTCATCGCTGGAGAGCGCCGACTCCGCGCGTCAAAGATCGCAGGTCTCTCACAAGTGCCTGTGCTTATACGTGTGGGCGAAGATGACAGAAGTCACGACGACCTGATGAAGCTCGAGCTTGCGATCATCGAAAACGTCCAACGTGAGGATCTAAATCCTGTTGAGCGCGCAAGAGCGTTCAAAAAGCTTGCGGATGAGTTTGGTTTCAAGCATCACCAGATCGCTCAAAAGATAGGCAAGAGCCGCGTCTACGTGACGAACACGATGCGCATATTGGATTTGCCCGAAGAGATGCTCAACGCTCTTTCTGAGGGTAAGATCAGCGAAGGTCATACAAGGCCGCTACTCATGCTCTCCGAGCGCCCAGAAGAGCAAGTCGTACTTTTCAAAGACATTATTTTGCGCAAAATGAATGTGCGCGAAGCAGAGACTGCCGCACGCAAGATTGCTATCGAGCGAGTGCGAAGATTTAAGTCGGACATCGATCCTGTACTTTCACATTTTGAAGAGCAATTTACCGAGTCTTTGGGTACGCGAGTACAGATCGAAAAGAGAGAAAACGGCGGCAAACTCATGATCGAGTTTTTCTCAAATGATGATTTGGAAGACTTGCTCAAGGCGCTCCGTTCGCGAAGTGACGCTGTCGTCGCTCCTTCTAGAGTTGAAGCAGTACAGCCAGAGATGATTGACGATCGCACTCCAGAGCAAATCAAACAAGCAGAAGATACTCCAATACCGACGCCTGAAGAAGTCGCAAAGAGCGATGATGAGGATCTCTACTCAATCAAAAATTTTTCAATTTAAACCTCACCCGGCTTGTCGCCACCCTCTCCTTGATTAAGGAGAGGGAAGACCAAAGCCTCATTTCTCGCTCCCCCCATTAAACTTAAGTGGTGAAATTTTTTATATGTTTACGAGCAAATGTGGTTTTGACGAAGTCGAGCCATTTGCGGTTTGGTTTTGCGTTTTTGCTTGTGATCACTTCGACGATCTCTCCTCCTTTGAGGATCGAGGTGAGCGAGCAGAGTTTGCCATTGATCTTTGCCCCTGACATATGGTTGCCAATGTCTGAGTGGATCATGTAGGCGAAGTCGATAGCCGAAGCGCCTTTTGGTAGGTCGATCACGTCACCTTTTGGCGTGTATACGAAGATACGCTCCGAGAGGAAGTCTCGTTTTATGTCCGCCACGTTTTGCTCGCTGATGCTTCGTATCCACTCCGCTACTTCTTTTTGACTCTGGATGCTTGATTCGGATTTGTATAAGGCATGAGAAGCCACACCGTACTCCGCTTCTCGGTGCATTTCTTCGGTGCGTATCTGTATCTCGACTAGTCCGCCGTCGCCTGTGAAGACTGTAGTGTGCAAGCTCTGATAGCCGTTGATCTTGGGGAATGCGATGTAGTCTTTGATGCGGCCGGGGAGAGGTTTCCATGCAGAGTGGATGATACCGAGCACTCGATAACAGTCCTCAGTTTTTTTGACTGTGATGCGCATTGCAAGCACGTCATAAATCTTTTCAAAATCTTTTTTGAAAGCAATATATTTTTTATAAAGACTATATAGTCCTTTGACGCGATAGTCGCTCTTGAATTCGGTAAGCCCCGCCTTTACAAGCTCCTTTGAAACCGACTTTCTAAATTGCTCGAGTCTTTCCTTGCGCTCTTCTTCTCCTTGTTTGAGGAGAGAAGTAAGCTCTTTGTAACCTTCGGGATAAACATATGGGAAGGCGAGGTCTTCAAGCTCGCGAGAGAGCCTGCGGATACCAAGTCGGTAGGCGATAGGCGCGTATATCTCGAGAGTCTCTGCTGCGATGCGTCTTTGCTTTTCTTTATTGACGTGGGAGAGTGTTCGCATGTTGTGGAGGCGGTCTGAGAGTTTGACTACTAGCACTCGTATGTCTTCAGAGGTGGCAAGTAGTAGTCGGCGAAGGCTTTCGTTGTGTCGATCTGTGCCGTGGTAGCGCATGTGACTAATCTTTGTCACACCTTCTACGATGAAGAGCACATCTTTGCCAAACTCTTTTTCGAGCTCTTCCTTTTTGGTATCCGTATCTTCGAGTGTGTCATGCAAAAAGCCAGCGACTATAGACGCTGTGTCCATATGCAAATCAGCCAAGTTTTGGGCTGTGGCTAGGAGGTGCGAGAAGTAAGGCTCGCCTGAATTGCGCTTTTGACCTTCGTGCTTCTCTCCGGCAAATTTGTATGCTTTTTCTATAAGCTCTTTGTCTTTAGCTGTGAGATCGGGGAGTGCGGTATAGATTTTTTGCAAATCCTCTTTCATTTATAAATGATGCAACATAATACCTATATATGCAAATACACACATTTGTCGCGGTCGCGCATTTTGTGTGTGAGGAAAAGAGTGAATATATAAATGTTTACTCCGCTTTTTTTCTGCCGCGGCGGCCGAATTTTTTGGGCTCTTTGAATATTTCGATAGCTCGGTTGAGAGTGACGGTGTATACATCGTCCGGTGCTTTGAGTGAGCGGAAATCTTTTTGATGCACGACATAAGGTCCGAAGCGTCCGATGTTTGCGCTGATTATTTCACCAGTTTCTGGATGAGGACCAAGCGCGCGAGGAAGCGAGAGGAGTTTGAGCGCTTGCTCCAAGGTGATGGAGTTTGGCTCGATATCTTTTGGAATGCTTGCTCGGCGAGGTTTTTTGTTTTCATCATTTTTTTCGCCAAGCTGCACATATGGTCCAAACCTGCCGTCCATCACAAACACCGGTAAGCTACTTACCGGATCGGTACCCAAGGCTTCAGCTTCCTTCACTTCGCTGCCGTCGATATTTCTCATGCCTGTACAGTCTGGGAATCTTTCACAAGAGAGGAATTTGCCGCCTTTGCCAAGTTTGACGACCATGCCGCTTCCACAAATCGGACACTTGAATCGAGGGTCAGCCTCGCCAAGAGTGGTGAGCTTTGCTGTCTTTTCTTTGGACTTCACGTCTTTGATGAATGGCCCATAAAACTCACGGAGAGTCGGCTCGTATTCGCGCTTACCTTCTGCAATTTGGTCAAGCTCATCTTCCATCTCGGCGGTGAAGGTGTCGCTTATGTAATTTTCAAAATTATCTTCGAGGAATGTAGAGACTACGTCTCCAGTGTCGGTAGGCTTCAAAGTCCTGCCATCTTTTTCCACATAACCACGCTCAATAATGGTGTTGATAATAGAAGCGTATGTAGAAGGACGTCCAATGCCGCGCTTCTCAAGCTCTTTCACAAGGCCTGCTTCGCTGTATCTGTTTGGCGGTTCGGTCTGCTTTTCCTCTGTGTTTATAGCAAGCAAGTCTAGCGCGTCTTTCGCTTTAACTTTTGGCAAGATGACGTCCTCACCTTTGGCTCCTGGGTCGGCGAGTAGCCAGCCGTCTTTGACGACGCGTGAACCGTGCGAGACGAAGTCGGGCACATCTTTCACATTTACCGTGCTTGTGATCTTGGTGCGCATAGTGAGTGCGTCTTTCATCTGACTCGAGACAGAGCGCTGCCAGATAAGTCGGTACAAAAGTTTTTGATCTTCGGTCGAGCCAGCACTTTCTTTTTCAAAATGAGTTGGGCGGATTGCTTCGTGAGCTTCTTGAGCGCTCTTTGACTTCGTCTTGTATTGTCTAGCTGCGTGAAGATCGGCGCCGTATTTTTTGGCGACCACACCTTTGATTTGCCCAAGGGCTACGCTTGCCATACTAGTGCTGTCTGTACGCATGTATGTGATATGGCCGGCTTCATAGAGCTTTTGTGCGGCCATCATGGTGCGCTTTGGAGAAAATCCAAGTCGTGTCGAAGCTGCCTGCTGAAGTGTAGATGTAGTAAACGGAGGGCGGGGAGCGCGCTTCACTTCGGTCTCAGTAAGATCTTTGACCTCCCAAGTGCCCTGCTCTGCCGCTTTGTGGATCTTGTCTGCTTCTTCTTTGGTCTTTGGTTCGACTTCGCAGACGGCAGGGAACTTTTCCTTTGAATTTTTGGTCTCGAGCTCAACCCCGATGACAAAATAAGTTTCAGGTACAAACGCTCTGATCTCTCGCTCTCGCTCCATAAGTATGCGAAGCGCTGGAGACTGCACGCGACCGGCGGAGAGACCGTAGCGTACTTTTTTCCAAATCAGACCCGAGAGGTCATATCCTACGAGACGGTCGAGAACGCGGCGCGCTTCTTGAGCACGGCGCAAGTTTTCATCTATATCACGTGGATGCTTCAAAGCTTCTTGGATCGCTTCCTTGGTGATCTCGTTGTATGTGACTCTTTTAATATTTAATTTTGAATCTTTAATCTTTGAAATAGCATGAGATTTTTTTAAAATCTCAGCTAGGTGCCAAGCGATAGCCTCTCCTTCGCGGTCGGGATCTGTCGCTAGTAGTATGTCATCAGCTTTTTTGGCAAGGCTTACGATCTCGTCGATCACTTTCTCCTTACCTTTAGAAACTTCATAGTGGGGGATAAAGCCAGCTTCGATATCGATAGCTTTTTTGTTTGACTTTGGAAGATCGCGAATATGACCAACAGAGGCGACCACTTTGTATTCGTCGCCTAGGTACTTTCCTATGGTCTTTGCTTTTGCTGGTGATTCTACGATGAGTAATTTCATGACACGACACTAATTACGAATGAACGCGAATGATACGAATAAATTTACAATACGTTTTCTGTAAGGATAAGAGATAAAGATAAAAAAAGCAAAAAACCTCACCCGCCTATCGGCACCCTCTCCTCCGCCTTGTCCGCGAGACAGGTTGGCAGGAGAGGGAAAACAAAAACAAAATATATAAAAGTAATGCCCCGCACGAGACTCATTACTTCACAGTCTCATGCGGGGCAAAAAATCCCTCACATATAAATGTTTCGGATCATCTTGGGCAAGAAGATAATCAGCACGACAAGAATTATCACGAGAGCGATGTTTTCCATTGTCTCGTACGGGGCGAGTAGGGCCGCAGCAGAAGGGAAAGCAAAGATAGCTACTGCCGCCATAAGTAGAATGAACAAGATGCTTTTCATGCCGCATTTATTATATAACAAGATATATAAAAAATCAATATGTCTTTCGTCATCATACGTGATTGTGTTTTTTAGTAAAATGAAAAGGAAGAAATACAAAAAATATAAAAGTAATGCCCCGCGGTGGTTAGCCGCGGGGCGGGATGGGCAAAATCGCGAATCTACTGGGCTGCGCAGACGGAGTGCGCCAACGTAGTGAGGAATTTGCGAATCGCTTCGTCGTCGCCGTTGAGCAGAAGACGAGTTAGCGCCTTCTGGGCTTCCGTTTGTGTTTTGTTGTCTACATAGTGATGGAAACCCACGTGATCGAGGATGCACCAGGCGTATGTCCCTGTGTCTGGATGCTTTCTTGTCTCGTAACCGCGCAAAAGCTTTTCGCAAAGCTTTTCTTCCTGAATCAGGAAGTCCTCGGGTTTGATTGGAAGTTCTGAAACTACTTCCGTCCCTATTGCCACTTTCGTATCCTTCAATCCCAGATGTATAACATTCTGGGTTGTGGGCGGTAGATTTTGAATCAGCGAGAACAGATTGTCGAGGCGCGTGTTTGTTGTGGCGAAACTGTTGCTTAGGTTGATATATTTTGCCCAGATTTGCCGTAAGGCAATAATCAGGACGAAACACAGCACACTTAGAGCACCTAATGCGAATTGCATATGGCTCCTTTCACACAAAGAGGTTTAAATTCGAAAGAGATTTTACAACCCCCTCCTTTCCCCCTCGTGTTTCTGTTCGTAATTATAACATATACAATACAAAAAGCAAGTGTTTGTTTTTTTCTTCCCCCTCTTAATATAAGAGGGGGTAAGGGGGTGTTACCTCAAATGTATCTGACCCAGTTTTTCATAAATATGACCCTTGAGTTCGAGGAGGGTGAGTGTGGTCTGAGTGTCTGCGACACTGAGCTCCGAGAGGCGAAGAAGCCCGTCTCGCTCGAGCGGGGTGCTTAGTAGCTCTATTATATGTATCTCGTTTGGCCCACAGTCTGAATAACGCAGAGAGTTATCTTGAGGCTTGTCACTCGATAAATCTTGAATCTTCAATTTTGAATTTTGAATTGTAGGAAAATTTAATTTCCCCACCTGCAACACATCCAAAATATCATCCGCATTTCGCACCAAAGTCGCGCCGAGTCGGAGGAAAAGGTGCGGTCCTTCCGATTGAGGAGCAAAGATACTTCCTGGTACGCACATGAGCTCTCTGTTGAAGTCGGTCGCGTATTTGGCAGTGATAAGTGTGCCCGACTTTTGCTCGGCTTCTATTATAAGAGTGGCGTGGCTCATGCCTGCCATGATGCGATTGCGCTGAGGGAAGCTATAATGCGTTGCTTTGAAGTCAGACTCGTATTCGGAGAGGAGTGTACCTCCACTTGCTGCGATTTCTTCAGCCAGGCTCACATGAGTTGCTGGGTGGAGTGCGAAAGGGGAAAGTCCAGAGCCTGGGATCGCGATGGTCGGAAGTTTGTTGCGCAGTGCCGCGCGATGCGCGATCGAGTCTATGCCAAGAGCGAGTCCGGAGACGATAGTCACAGGTAGCCCGCGCAAACCAGCGACCAAAGTGTTTACCACATCGAGCCCGTACTGTGAGTATTTGCGCGCGCCGACGATGCAA
>CAZAAO010000031.1:0-3802 GCA_964483435.1 uncultured Candidatus Saccharibacteria bacterium
GGTGAACTTGCCGGCATCCTTACTATTGCACACATCAAAGAGGGTCTCTACAAGGAGGCGGACATGACGATCCTGTATAAGATCACCAACCAAGCATCGCAAGCAGTGTCGCGACTAGAGGATGTGGTCAAGATGGAAAAGGGCAAGCTCAACTCGATGGTGGAGAGCATGGGGGACGGTGTGCTCATGGTAGATACAGAGTACCAAGTCATAGTAGCGAATCCTGCTGTAAAACAAATCATCAAATGGCAGGGAGAAAAATCCATAACAATCTTTGATTTTGTCGACGCGCTCGGAGGCAAGTTTGACATCCATGGCCGCCTCGAAGAAGCTATCGTCAAAAAAACTCCTTTTATTTCAAAGCGGCTTGAGATTGATAGTAGGTTTTTTGAAATCGGCGTGTACCCAGTGACTCACGGCTCCTCGACTGGAGTCCTTCAAATCCTTGGTGCGGTGGTCGTATTCAGAGATATTTCTCGTGACATCGAGCTTGAGAGGGTGAGAGAAGAGTTTACCTCTATGATCGTACATGAGCTACGTTCTCCTCTTGATAATATCAAAAAGATAATCGAGCTTGTCGTGCGTGGTGCAGTCAAAGAAGAGAGTAAAGAGTTCAAAGAGTACATGAGCATGGTTCACCAAAACTCTTCTTCAATGCTCGAGCTTGTCAACGATATTTTGGATCTATCAAAGCTGCAGGCGGGCAAATTTGAAATTCATAAAGAAGAAGTTTCTCCAAAAGATCTTATTGACAATCGCATTTCATTTTACAAACTTACCGCTGATTCAAAGTCAGTCGGTCTCAACAAAATAGAAAGTAATACGATACCGGAAACGCTTTCACTCGATGAGCGTGCGGTCAAACAGGTCTTAAACAATTTTCTTTCTAACTCGCTCAAATTTACATCGCAAAATGGAGCTGTGTGGGTAACCGCCTTTACTTTGGAAGTGGGCAAGACTTTGCCGGAGGATGTTTCGCAAGGTTTGCAGCATGTCGGTGTGCCTGTGTTCCCAAGTACAGATGACTTTGAGATTAAAAAAACATCTCTTTGTGTCGTTGTCTCTGATACGGGTATCGGTATTCCTCATGAGTCACTAAGCACGCTTTTCCACACTTACCAGCAAGCGACACTTAGTCCCGACAAGGAGAATAAAGGCACAGGACTAGGGCTTGTGATAGCCAAAGGTATTATTGAGGCTCATGGGGGTAGGGTGGGAGTAGTTTCTAAAGAGGGACACGGTACTAGCTTCTTCTTTACTATTCCAATGTAGTTGTTAAAATTATTGCATTAATTACTGTCCTAACAATATGAAAAAAATCCTTGTAATAGATGATGACGAGTTTTTCCCAAAGACCCTAGAAGCTGCTTTGCCAAAAGATAAGTATTCTCTTGTGAGTGCTGGGGATGGGGAGCTTGGTCTCATGAAGCTCAAGACAGAAAAGCCAGACCTTATCATCCTCGACCTTATGATGCCAAAGCTCGATGGCGCGACATTTTTGAAAACTCTCCAGGAGTCACCAGATCTTCCTAAGGTACCAGTGCTTGTGTCTTCAAACCTATCAAGTTTCAAAAAAATCAGTGACGTGATGGCGATGGGAGCAGTCGGATACGTGATCAAATCTGACGAAAGCCTCGAGTCTATAGTCCAAGATATTGATCGTATATTGAGCAAGCAGGACGGAGAGAAAAAAGAAGAAGCTCCTGCGGCATAGATTTTTGCACTCGTTGTGGTAGATTGATTTGGGAGGTGGCTGTGATATTTAAAAAAATCATCCGGCCTGTCATAGGCTGGATTTTAGTAGGATTATTTTTCGTGGTGTACGGTATCGTATGTATGTGCGTACCGCACAACGCGAAGTATCCAGAGATAAGAAAAAAGAAGGCGGCTTAGGCCGCTTTTCTGTTAGAAAATAAAAGAGATGACGTTGCCGGCGTATACTGCTACGATATGACTGGGTATGAGGCCAATGATCGTGCCGACTATGTAAGTAGAAAGACTCATGCGAGATACGCCCATCAAGATATTTAATACATTGAAAGGCATCACCGGCAAGATACGCAAGATAACGAGGTCGGCAAATCCTCCTCGCTCGAGGCGCGCGTTGTACTTCTTGAGCGGTTTGAGGTATTTGTTGCGAAGGATCGAGTCTACCCACGATTGACCGAGAGTGCGAGATATGCCGAAGAGTACAAGGGAGCTCAAAGTGCCGCCTATAAGAGTATAAATGAGTCCGTATTTAAATCCGAAAAGAATGCCAGCGAGAGCCATGAATGGAGTAGAGGGGAAAAAGATGACAAGTATGGTGTATAGCAGAATAAAAATAAGTGGGGCCCATACGCCAAAGCTTTGCAGCTCTGTGCGTAAAATTTCGACAGAAAAATCATCACCAAAAAATACAAACCCAATAGCAGCGGCGATAAGTAGAGCGATAAGAAGTCCAAAAAGAAATCTTTGCAATTTTCCCGAATTCATTTCAATATAATAACATATGGACGGATATTTACTTCTTGACTCAGGTGAAGGTCGAAAGCTCGAACAATACGGCGAGATAGTTTTGTCGCGCCCCGACCCGGAGGCTTGTTGGCCACGTTCACTAGATCCACAAGTTTGGGAGGAAGCGCATGCAATATTTGAATCAAAGGGAGAAAGGGGAACATGGAATATAAAAAAGGACATGCCGGAGTCGTGGAAAACTACCGTTGGTGAATTTGTCTTTAACATCAGTTTGTCTCCGTTTAAACACACAGGAGTTTTCCCTGAACATAGGGAAAACTGGAAATATATAAAATCTCAAATTTCAAAAATCAAATCTTCAAATCCCAATGTGAAGGTGCTCAATCTTTTTGGATATACAGGCGGCTCGACTTTGGCTGCGGCGAGTGCGGGTAGCGAAGTGACTCATGTCGACTCATCCAAACCTTCAGTCGCCATCGCGAGTCAAAATGCTCTCGACTCAAACCTGGGCGAGGCAAAGATCCGCTGGATAGTAGAAGATGCGCGAAAGTATGTGGCAAGAGAAGTCAAAAGAGGCTCGATTTATCAGTGTGTAATACTCGATCCACCTTCTTATGGTCATGGAGTCAAAAACGAAGTTTGGAAAATAGAGGAGGATTTGTTGCCACTTCTTCGAGAGTGCAAAAAAATACTCGATCCGCAAAACGGATTTATCCTTTTGAATGGCTATGCTTCTGGGTTTACTCCTAGCGCGTATGCTCAACTTGTAAGTGCTGTATTTGAGGTTCCGAAAACAAAGGTAGAGTGTGGGGAACTCACTATCAAAGAAAGTACAGAGCGAGGATTTGAATTGCCCGCCGGAATTTATGCAAGATTTAATTTTGGAAATTAATTATTAGCACAATAATATGAAAAGATTTTTTAACGAATTTAAAACTTTTGCGTTGCGCGGCAACATGATCGACCTTGCTGTCGGCATCGTCATCGGTACTGCGTTCAACAACGTAGTGAATTCGATTGTAAATAATATAATGATGCCTCCGATCGGGGCTCTCATCGGCAAAGTAGATTTTTCAAAATTATTCGTAAACCTTTCAGGTGGAGAATATGCGACACTTGCCGATGCGCAAGCGGCAGGGGCTGCGACTTTGAACTATGGGATGTTTATCAACGCTCTGATCACTTTTGTGATCACGGCACTTGCTGTGTTTTTCCTCGTGCGCGGTATGAACAAGCTTCGCGAATTGAAGCATCATGAGGCACAAGCGCCTGTCCCTCCAACTAAAAAGATTTGTGAGCACTGCTTTAGCGAAATCGATATCCGTGCGACAAGGTGTCCGGCTTG
>CAZAAO010000031.1:3902-6703 GCA_964483435.1 uncultured Candidatus Saccharibacteria bacterium
GATTTTTATCAGATTGATGTGAAAGGTAAGAAGGTGGCGATCATCGGACGGTCGAGGCTCGTGGGCGCGCCGACGGCGGAGATGTTTCGCAGAGAGGGGGCGGAGGTAAGCGTCTGTCACAGAGGTACTCAAAATATGACAGATATTTGCAAGTCCGCAGATATTTTGATCTCAGCTGCTGGGCAAGCAAATCTTGTCACAAAAGATTTTGTAAATGCTCTGCAGACGGTGATCGATGTTGGGATTAATAAACTACCCCTCCCTGACTCAGAAAAAAGTAGAATTGTAGGAGATGTAAATTTTGAAGAAGTCGAGCCTATAGTAAAAAACATTACTCCTGTGCCGGGCGGAGTAGGGCCACTCACTGTCGCTTGCCTCTTTGAAAATCTCTTAGATTTGGCTTCAAGGTGATATGTTATAATAAGTAGGCGGTAAAAGCGGGTTTTATAAGATAAATCCTTATTTAAATATGTTTAATCAAATTTTTGGGGAGACAGAAGGACGAAGAATTGCAAAGTGGACTGGCATGGTCCTCGTGCTTCTTTCTGTTTTCCTTTTGGTAAAAGTGATCAGTGATCTTCGCCGAATGCCAAACATTGGCAAGGAGGTCTACCCACAGTCGACTATCATGGTCACTGGAGAGGGTGAAGTATTTGCAAAGCCAGATGTCGCGTCCTTCTCGTTGTCAGTAGTCGAGACTTCTCCTACAGTAGCTCAAGCTCAGGAGAAAGCTGAGACAAAGATCAACAAAGCAATCGCTGTGATCAAAGAAGCTGGGGTGGAGGACAAGGATATCACCACTACTTCTTATAACGTATATCCAAAGTATGAATGGGAGCAGACCTACTGTGTAGCAATGGTGGGAGTAAGATGTCCAGAAGGTAAAAATGTCTTGAAGGGATATGAAGTAAGTCAGACTATTACTGTAAAAGTTCGTGAGACTGAAAAGGCGGGAGACCTAGTCACCAAAGTCGGTGCGGTAGGTGTGTCAAACATCAGCGGAGTTGAGTTCACTATCGACGATCGTGACAAGTTTGTAGCAGAAGCTCGCGCAAAAGCTATCGCAGAAGCAAAAGCTAAAGCAAAAGTACTTGCAAAGGATCTCGGGGTAAGACTTGGTAAGCTTATGTATTACAACGAGGAAGGCAACTACCCAGTGTATTATGACAAGGCTATGGGAATGGGTGGAGCTGAAATGTCTGCTCAAGCAGTAGCTCCAGCAAGAGCAAGTCTGCCATCAGGAGAGACCACTATCACATCTCGCATCAGTATCACTTACGAGATTAAGTAATACGTGACAATAAAAAATCACCGGCGTCATAGACTCGGTGATTTTTTATTATTAATTTTATTGTAATCCCCCTAACCCCCTTTATATTAAAGGGGGAACTCGAAAAAGAAACGAGAATCAATAGAATTATAAAGCGCGAATTTGAGTCACCCTCCCTTTAATGTAAAGGGAGGGTCGGGAAGGGATTATTTGACACCGATTTAAACTGGGAGTATAATATAAATAACTTAATAATGAAGGCCCCGAAAGGGGTTTTTTAATAGCAAAAATATGTCAATCGCAAGTTATCTTAGGGAAACAAAAGGAGAATTAGCTCACGTAAACTGGCCAACACGTCGCCAGTCGACGCTCTTTGCGCTTATCGTGATCGTAGTCTCTCTTGTCGTCTCATTCCTACTTGGTTTTTTTGACCTCGTCTTCTCAAAGATTTTGAATTTATTCATCTAATCTTTCCTTCGAAAATTATGTCCAAACAACAAATAAAAGATGGAAGAAACTGGTACGCGATTCATACCTACTCTGGTTATGAAAATGCAGTAGCTCGCAACTTGAAGCAGCGCATTGAGTCTTTGGGAATGGAAGACAAAATCTTTAACGTGCTTGTCCCAACTGAGAAGAAGATCAAGATAAAAGGCAACAAGAGGGTGGAGGAGGAGGAAAAAATTTATCCGGGCTATGTGCTTGTAGATATGGTGGTGACCGATGAGTCGTGGTACGTAGTGCGCAATACTCCTCGTGTTACTGGCTTCGTCGGTTCAGGAGTATTCCCTGTGCCTCTAGACGAAAAGGAAGTAGAGTCGCTCTTCAAGCGTATGTCTACCGAGACTGCAAAGCACAATATCGATCTTGGAGTGGATGATGCTGTGAAGATCGTCGACGGTCCATTCAAGGATCTCGAAGGTAAGGTAGGCGAAGTGGACGAGAGTCGTGGCAAGGTCAAGGTGCTCGTACCTATGTTCGGCCGCGAGACGCCGGTAGAGCTCGATTTCCTTCAGGTTAAAAAAATCTAAAAAACACACCTCACCCGCCTATCGGCACCCTCTCCTTGACAGGAGAGGGAAAACAGGAAAAAGTTGCGGAGTTTATACAAATATAGTAATGTTTCTAACACCAAAATGGCAAAAAAGGTAAGCAAAAAAATAAAGCTAGTTATAGCCGCAGGGAAAGCAACCCCTGCGCCTCCTGTGGGTACCGCACTCGGACCAGCTGGTATTAATATTGGTGAGTTCGTTACCAAATTCAACGAGGCGACTCGTGAGATGGCAGGTAGCCTCATCCCAGCGGAGATCAGTGTCTATGAAGACCGAACTTTCGATTTCGTGCTCAAGACCCCTCCAGCTTCAAACCTTATCATCAAGGCTTTGGGCATCGAGAAGGGAGCCGGCAAGCCTCCAGTACAAAAAGTAGGTACCATCACTCGCAAGCAGCTCGAAGAGATCGCAGAGAAGAAAATGGTAGACCTCAATGCAAATGATCTCGAAGCAGCAATCAAAATCATCATGGGTACTTG
>CAZAAO010000032.1:0-6637 GCA_964483435.1 uncultured Candidatus Saccharibacteria bacterium
CGCGGATATTAAAATCACGGAGATCATGTACGACTTGTCGGGCACGGATACCGATAGGGAATGGGTAGAGATTTATAATGACGGGACGGATCCTGTAAATATAGTGACGGGCAGCTCCAAAGGCTCATGGAGATTTGTAGATAATTCTTCTCACACTCTTACGCCCTTTGTAGAAGGCGATACTCAAATCGCGCCCGGAGAGTATGCAATCATTGCTAAGGATGGTGCGGCTTTTATGACTGACTGGCCAAATTTTAATGGCACTATTTTTACAAGCCCTCTCTCACTTCCAAACACTTCCGTCACTCTTTCGATAAAGGACGGAGATGCAAAGGTGTTAGATACAGTAAGTTACGATTCAGGACAGGGGGCAAATGGTGACGGCAATTCTTTGCAAAAAAACTCTTCTGGCAGGTGGGCTGCAAGCTCACCGACGCCTGGGCAGGCAAATAGTGAGTCGTCATCTTCATCGGGTGAAGTACTTGGCGCTTCAACCTCCTCCTCTTCGGGTTCTTCATCACAAAGCACCGGATCTACTGTATCGACTCAGTCTACAAATCAAGGCGTCTTGGATGTGCTAGCTGGGCCAGACCGGTCTACATCGCCTGGAAGTCCGATCACTTTTCAAGCGACAGTCAAAAAGAATACAGTTCAAAATGCAGGACTGACATTTTCGTGGTCGTTTGGGGATGGATATGTAGGAGAAGGTCAGACTCCTACGCATACATATGAATATGCTGGTGAGTATGTAGCAGTACTCACAGCGAGGGCGGGAAATGTCTTTTCAGTCAGTCGGATAAAAGTTCATGTGAATGATGCTTCCGTGTCTATAAAGGCAAATGACACGTATATAGAAATAACCAACCAATCATCATCGGAGGTTAATTTGTTTAACTGGAAGATCGTGAGACACAACAAAGGTTTTGTTTTCCAGCCTGATACGATAATCCTTCCAAAGAGCACGTTACGAATCTCCACTTCACTTTTGAAAATGAAAGGTGAGGCGGAACGCAATACTGTATTGAAAGATTACTTGGGCAACGTTGTCACCACGTTTGAAGATCCGATTAGTAAGGAGGAAATTTCACTTCTGCAAAATTCACTTACCGAAGCGGAGACGAAAGTTTTGGCTATGAGATCAAGTGTGGAAAGTAAGAGTGAGGTGAGGACAGAAGTCACAAACAAACATACAAACCTTGCGGCTGTTGTGGCAGCACAAGAAAATATTGAAAACGCAGTGGATCCGAAAGAGGAAATACAGGGGGAGAAGTTTGAGAGGGAAGTAGTAAAGACGAAGTGGCAGACGCTTTTTGAATACATTCGAAATATTTTTAGGTAATATCTTTCAGTAAATTTCCCCAAGGTCAGACCTTGGGGAAATTTGCCGCTATTGAATATTACAGGAGATGTGGTAGGGTAGTGGGCGGAAAGGAAGTCAAAATGAGACAACCAAATATCACTGAGCTGAGTGAAGAGGCTATCAAACTCACGCGTCTTGCTGTTCAGATCGTATTTGCCCCCTGGGCTACTATCAAGGAACCGCAAATCAAGAATTCCGTATCAGAACGGTCAGAGATTATCGAGCTGACATTCAACCCTGTGGTCTCGATCGACAACGAAGAAGGTCAGATTCAGGTAGTCTGCACTTTCATGTACAAACAAAAATCAATCGGGTTCTGGAAGGCGACGAAACTCACCTTGTCTAACGGGGACACAACGATCGTTTTCAACGTCGTAAGCACAGCATCTGGGAACAGGCTAATGACCTGGGCTCAAATGGAGCAGAACCTGTCGATTGCGCGGCGGCTCGAGTTGTACTCAAAGCACGACTTCGAGTACTCGAAAAAGCCGATGTACACTCACCGGTAATTACGCCACTCATCTTTCCAGGGCTAGATCTCAGATCTAGCCCTATTCTATTGTCCAAAGAGATTTGACGAATGGGGGAAAGCGTGTAATATATGGGTACTGGCTTCGGAGACTATCGGTTTACCCTGAGCCGCTCGGATCGTCTAGATCAGAGCGTGTCCTGGGGTAGTAAAATTCCGGTATAGAAGTGCAACCCGCCCCTTACGGGGCGAGGTGAACTTACTCCAGGCCCGCTTATATAAGCGGCCATTTTTATTGCCAGAGGTCGAAGATCTATTACAAATTCAAAATTAAAAATTTAAAATTCTGATTCACCAATCTTGAATCTTAAATCTTTAATCTAAAGTAAACTAACGTGGCAATCACAAGAGAAAAGAAAAAGGCGATTTTGGGCGATCTCAAGGATTCACTTGAGAAGGCAAAATCAGCGGTGTTTGTAAACTTCCACGGTGTCACTGTCGCAGATGTATCTGCGATGCGCAGAGCTCTGAGAGCAGAGAAGATCGGCTACAAAGTAGCAAAGAAATCTCTCATTGGCCTCGCTCTCGATGATCAAAAAATCGAAGGCGACCGCCCAGAGTTCAAAGGCGAGCTTGCAGTAGCATATGGTGAAGACCTAGTGGCTCCTGCTCGCGAAGTGTACAATTTCGAGAAAAAGTTTGAGGGCAAAGTTTCTATCCTCGGAGGTATTTTCGAAGGCAAGTACAAGAGCAAAGTAGAAATGACAGAGATCGCGAAGATCCCGGGTCAGGACACATTGCGTGGTATGTTTGTAAATATCATCAACTCTCCGATCCAGCGTTTGGTTATCGCGCTTGATCAGATCGCAGCGACTAAATCTTAAGCCAAGCTTAAGATCGTCCGACCGATTAGAATAATCGGTCTAGGAAAAGGGGATAGCCCCACCCAACCCTCCCCAAAGGAGAGGGAGGGGATAGAATAGAAACCACAATTATTTAACAAAAAATTCAATTAATACTATGGACGAAAACAAAGTTGTAGAAGTTCCTGCTAAATTCAAAGGAATTGTAGAGGAGATCGAGAAGATGTCTGTACTTGACCTTCACGAGCTCGTAAAGGTGTTCGAAGAGAAGTTTGGTGTAAGCGCAGCGGCAGTAGCAGCAGCTCCAGCAGCTGGCGCAGCAGCAGGTGCAGCAGAAGAGAAGACGTCATTTACAGTCGAGCTTACTGACGGTGGTGCAAACAAGATCTCTGTTATCAAGGTTGTAAAGGAAGTATTGAACCTCGGTCTCAAGGATGCGAAGGACAAGGTTGACGGTGCTCCTGCAGTACTCGTAGAGGGTATGAAGAAAGAAGAAGCTGAAGCTTTGAAAAAGCAGATCGAAGATGCGGGCGGAAAGGTAACTCTCAAATAACAAAGTTATTTGAGAGTACCTTTCCAGCCCGTGCAGAAATTTCTCTCGCTATGAGAAATTTCTGCCAAGGAGACAATATGATTTTTTGCCATTAACAAAAAATCTGCCGGAGGAAATAAAAAGACTGACCCGTCGCGAAATTCGCGACGGGTCTTTCTGTGTTGCTTATTCGTAAATAGCGAGCGAGTCGATTTCGCTCAAAATGGTAGCGAGCTGACCATCCTTTGCATATAGCTCGGGCATATCTCTTCGAGTGGGGATTTTTTTCCACCCACTCTCTCGTAACATGCTCCGAGCCTCTTCTTTTGTTTCGAAACCGGGGCTCAGTCCCATTGCTGGGATTAAACTTTTACCTTTCGGCACTGGAACAATTAAATTGTGGTACATTTTTCACCTGCTGAAATATAATCACGCCGAAACATAAAAATCAACAGCCGCGGCGAGAATGCCACGGCTGCTTGTTTGTACTACTTTTTAAGTTCGCCCCTCACTTTGTATGCAGGGACCATCTCCCACTTGCCCCCAAGTACTTTCCACTCGATCTGGTAGCCTGGGTGTCCGGTCCGACTTACAAATCGGAAACGGCCCACGGTTGTTTCGAACTCGACACCTTCCGGTGCTGTCTTCAAAAATTCCTGAACTGTATGGTGCATACCGTCCACAATATAACCACAGCTCCAAAAAAACATCAAACGAAAAGGGCGGGGGACAAAGCCTCCGCCCGGAAACGATTTACTCCATGAGTTTGTCGATTGTCACCATATCGGACTCCCTGATGATCGTAGCTTTCAGGTTGGGTCCTTTGGTCAGGATCATGCGATGCTCGGTAGGCTCAAAGCCTTTCCTCAGCATCCCTGCTTTAACAGCGTCGAACTCTTCTTCAATGCCGGGACTGAGAAATTGGACCGTCCGCCCATTAATTTCATTTTGCATCTCAAGCAGAATGTGTAGCATGGTTTTGCCTGACACAATATAACCACACCTATTTCCAAAAATCAACATTTGGAAATATGAGTATATGTCTGCTAGAATTCGAAAGTTATGGAAATACTTGAACGACTATTTGGCAGTGATGCAAAGGTGAAGATCATCAAACTTTTTCTTTTCAATCCTGAAGCTGCTTACGACACTATGCAAGTGTCCGAAAAGGCACAGGTATCTATCGGCTCCGCTCGAGCAGAAATATCTAACTTGGAGCGAATCGGTTTTTTGAAACCAAAGTCATTTACAAAGGAGGTCAAACGCATGAAGGATAGGGATATAGATGTGGTGCGCAAGCGTACAAACGGGTGGACTCTCGATACAAAGTTCCCATACATCGACGCGCTCGAGACTTTCCTCTCTACTATCAACCCATTCAAACACCGCGACATCATCGACAAGATTTCCCGCGCCGGCAAAATCCAACTCCTTATTATCTCCGGTATCTTTATCAAAGATCCGGATAGTCGTGTGGACCTGCTTGTAGTGGGGGACAGTCTCCGTACTGGTATGCTCGACAATATCATCAAATCTATAGAAGCCGAGATGGGACACGAAATACGCTACGCAGTATTTGAGACAAGAGAATTTACTTACCGACTGGGTATGTTCGACAAGCTCATCCGCGATATCCTCGACTATCCGCACGAAAAAATAATCAATCGTTTAAGCGTTTAGATTATCTTCATATTTTGAAGCTAAGCTTTATATGGAGAAGCCCTATCCACACAGGGGCTGGAGATTTTGGCTAATAATTGTATCGTTTAGGGTGTATTTATAAGTAACGTTTATTAACAAACATGAATATTGCTACTTTGGGCGATGTGCTCTCTGTTTCGATAAGAAACATGTGGATTGGGGTTATCGGCTTCATTCCAAACTTGTTGATCGCCCTTGTAATAATCCTTTTGGGATGGCTCATCGGAGTATTGCTTGGCCGCGTGGTATCGCAGATCATCAAGGCTATCAAGATCGATGAAGCGCTTCGTCGTGCGGGTGTTGAGGAGTTTCTAAATAGAGGCGGACTCAACCTAAACTCAGGTGCGTTTTTGGGGGGTCTCGTCAGATGGTTTGTGATCATCGCTTTCCTCATCGCGTCATTTGAGGTGCTCGGACTTTATCAGGTGACAGGATTTTTGCGCGACATATTGAACTACCTTCCACAGGTGATCGTCGCTGTACTCATCCTTATTGCAGCTGGTATCGTCGCTGATGCGATGAAGAAGATCGTCCTCTCTTCAGCAAAGACAGCAGAGCTTAGCGCAGCACCATTCCTAGCTACTGTTACCAAGTGGGTGATCTGGGTATTTGCGATTCTCGTCGCCCTTTCACAGCTTGGCATCGCAGCAGGCTTCATCCAGACCGTATTTACAGGTCTAGTTGTAGCGCTTTCTTTGGGTCTCGGGCTTGCTTTTGGCCTCGGTGGCCAGGAGGCTGCGTCTCGCGTTATTGACCGTGTAAGCAAAGAGATTTCAGACAAGAAATAGTGTTTGACAGCATTTATGCTTCGTGTATACTAGGGAACGTCAAATATGTTTAATTCCCTAAGACTTAAGAAGCGTAAAAAGGTGGCCTAAAACCCACCGGCTTAACTAAAGCCCGCTTCGAAAGAAGCGGGCTTTAGTTTGACTTCGATGCCGCCGCAAGTTTGGGACAAGGTCCTTGGCTTACGGTGGTAAAGAAGAGCGATACGGTTGCATGACTGAAATTTGAAAATCAAATCCTGCTGCGACAATGATTCCTTCGGGGGTCTTTTCGGTGTCGCAAGCAGACCAAGCAACCGTTCAAGTCGTAAGACTTGGACAAAAGCCGCAAGGATCAAATTCCATGCGGCAGAACAATCGCATCCTTCACTTGTAGGTAGAAGGATGTGACAAAAGTGGTTTTTGAATTTCCTAATAGGAAGTTCAAGGGCGTATGGTGGATGCCTTGGCTAGAAATAGCGATGAAGGACGTGGCGTGGCTGCGATATGCTTCGGGGAGGTGCCTAGCAACCTTTGATCCGGAGATTTCCGAATGAGGAAACTCATCCAGTTTATCTGGATATCTCTGCCCTTAATCAGGCAGGATGCGCACCCTGGGAAGTAAAACATTTCGGTACCAGGAGGAGAAGAAACTAAAAAGTATTCCGTAAGTAGCGGCGAGCGAAAGCGGAGAAGCCCAAACCGTTCGATTCGACACTGCGTGTCTCACTCGAGGCTATAGTCCTGAGCGATGCGCTTGGCGCCGAGTCGAACGGGGGTGTAAGGCGTAATCGTCATGTTTACGTGAGGGGAGTTACAAAACTGTTTGTTAATCGAAGTGTCTGGAAAGACACACCCTAGAACGTAATAGTCCTGTAAATGAAAACAAACAGACTTTCTTGATTTCGTTCTTGAGTACCTCGAGACACGAGTAGCTCGGGGGAACCT
>CAZAAO010000033.1:0-6558 GCA_964483435.1 uncultured Candidatus Saccharibacteria bacterium
GATAAGCAAACTTTTGGACACTTTGCCCAAATCCCCTGCCCCATACTCTACCGGAGCCGACTGCGATCAGGGATTGGTTGAGCTGGTAACTTACAGTCTTAGTGTTTTGACTTGGATTTATCATTGTCTCTATACGCTGGCGGATATAAGGCCTCGTGAGAGTAAGTATGGCGATGATAGCCACGCCTCCCAAGATGATCACTCCCAAATGTCTCCATTTTGCTCCAGCTACTATGTACATAGCCATACCGGCAAAGAGCATCACCGCAAAGGTGTCGGTATCAGGCTGAGCCAAAAGCACGAGTCCGGCAATGCCAGACATCACCAAAAATGGTACGAGTCCGTGACGCAGTGTATCCGCCTTACCCTTAAAGGCGGCAAGCCAGGCTGCAAAGTAGCTTACGAAGCAAAGCTTGAGAAGCTCTGCAGGTTGAAACGTGACGAAACGAAAATCGATCCATCGCTTTGCTCCTCCGTGCCCAAAACCAATACCAGGAATGAAAACCAAAAGTGTAAAAATAATTGCACCGACAAAAAGAAACAGAGAATACTTTTTCCAAATATGGTAGTCGATTCTTGCAAATATTACGCACGCGATGGACCCAAGAAGCAAACCAAAAAATATTTGATTAAAAGCTATGTTTGAAAATTTGACTTCATTTTTGGCGAGCACACCGAGAGACGCAGAGCTAAATATGAAAAATCCCGCCACGGCCAAAAAAATCGTCCAAAACAAAAACGGCCGATTTATTTTACCAAGCAATTTTGCCATGAGTATAGTATATCAGCTTTAAACGCTCTTACTAACGGATAAGTGCGAGGATGATCCCTAAAAGCGCGCAAACTACAGAGAAGATCCAATATCGCATTGTGACTTTGTATGCTGGCCAGCCTATAGCTTCAAAATGGTGATGAATAGGAGCTACCAAAAATACTTTTTTACCTCGGATCTTTTTTGATAGGACCTGGATTAGGTTTGAAAGTACGGTGATAACTAGAGGAAGTGCGATAACTGGGAGTATCAACACTCCATAGCCGTCGCCGAGCTTGTCGGTCATAAATGCGACGACCGTGAGAGTGATCGTAAGCCCCATCGTACCTGTCTCCGACATGTAATATCTCGCAGGTGGGATGTTAAACCAGAGGAATGCAAGCAAGGCTCCGGCAAGCGCTGCACAAAAGGCCGCAAGGTCGATCTGGTTTTGGTAATAAGCTATTACGCCATATGCGCCAAACATGGTCGCAAACACCCCGCCAGCAAGTCCGTCTAGACCGTCGATTACACCTCCGGCATAAATAAAGAGCGTAAGTATGACAAACAACGCAACAAAAAGTGGACCCAAGTATATTTCGCCAATGACTTGCGGCATACCTAGACTTGAGACTTCGAGTTTAAAATAAAACCAAAGTGCTACAGAAAGAGAAATAATGCCGACCAAAAAAAGTCGTTTTTTGAGCGAAAGACCACCGGCTTTGTTGTCGCCATTGCCGCGGATTTCCATCACATCGTCGATCAGTCCGATAAATGCACCAAGCAAAAGTGTGCAAAGTGGGATCCAGGTCTGACTCCTGGAGAGGAAATCGAGCTTGACCGCGAGATCAGTCGGAAGTACTTGAGAGATAAGCCAAATACCGAGTATTGTGAGAGCTGCACTTCCCCACACTACAATACCCCCCATTCGCGGAGTATTCACCTCTCTCTCTTTATGCAAAGAATTAAAAATCGGTGTCTCTGCAGTCTTGCCAGATTTCTTTTTCCAGCATTTGTATTTGTATAGGTAGTTGGTGAGTATTGGTGTGATCCCGATGCCGACTATGAAGGATAGGACTGCTGGCAAAAATATTTTAAAAATGTCGGCGATCATATTTGTTAAATTATTTTTCTAATGTGATCGATTCGAGGGTTGCATTCACAAGTTTCAATGTGTCCTCAAAGCGACCTTCTTGAGTCGAGCCAAGCACCGTGATGATGATTGGATGTCCGATACCGGCGTCAAATGCGATCACAAGGTTTCCTCCTGCTAGATCGGTGTAGCCCGTTTTAGAAGCGATCAATCCAGGTATCGAATCTACAAATTGATTAGTATTTGTAGCCTCATATCGTGCCTCGGTGCTGTTGATAGCGAGGTTTTTGTAGCGAGTGGCTTCAAGCAGGTCCGGCTGATTTTTGAGAATGTATTCAATAAGCTTTGCCACATCTCTCGCAGAGCCATAAGCTCCTCCTCTGTCTGCGTTGCGATCGAGGCCGTGCTCGTTCCAAAAGCGGCTATTTTGAAGCCCGATATTTTGAGCAGTCTCGTTCATCTTTGCTACGAATGCTTCGTGAGCGTTTGGATTTGCTGCACCACCACTCATACTTTGAGCAGCTTGAGCTACAGACGCAAGAGCATAAGCTCCATCGTTTGATGAAGTGACGAGTGTATAGTCGAGCAGATCTTTTTTGGTCCAGGTATCACCCACTTTCAGGCCCGAATCCCCCTCTGGGCTCAAATATTCGGGGTTGATGACTATGTTTGAAGTGTTGCCGAGGCTTTCACTTACCGTAAGAGCTGTCATCACTTTAGTGAGAGAAGCGAGCGGAAGTGAGGCGTCAGGGTTTTTGACAAAGAGAGCTTCCTCTTTGGCCATGTCCCAAACGATCGCGCTTTTGCCAGTGAGTGTGATGTTTGCAAATGGGTCAGGAAGCGCCGCCGCTTCTTCCTTTGCTACTCTACTTTCCTCCTGTTTGATGAGTGCAGAAAATAGTGCAATAGATGCTACAGAGAGTACCAAAAGTACCCAGGCAAAATATTTTGTTCGGTTTTCGATTGATAAAAAGTTATTCATTGATTTCTGTTTTTTGCGATTCGTGTACTGCGTTTAGTTTGCTTTGGAAAGATTCAAATTCGGGCAACTGCTCTAGGGAGGCAATTCCCAAATGAGCCAAGAGGTCGATACTTGGCTTATATAAAAAGCCTCTCGGGTCTTTTGGATGCGGCACTTTTAAAACAAGTCCTCTTATAGACAAGTTTCTCAATATAAAGGTCGAATTAACTCCGCGGATATAGTCGATTTCCCTTCGCGAAGCGCCATTATTATACAAGATTATAGCCAAAGTTTCGAGGCCTGCCTTGCCGATTTCCTTCGACAGCTCGTCTTTGGCGATCTTTTCAATTATTGATGAAGCGTCTTTTGACGTCGTGAGCGAGACTTCATCATTTAGAGTAACAAGAGTGACACCTCTTCCAGAGAGACTTTCTTTTAGCTCTGTAAGGGCGCTTCTTATAGCTTTTTCGTCTTGTTCGAGCAATTGGCAAAGCTTCTTTATAGTCATAGGCTCGTTTTTATAAAAGAGCACTGCTTCGATTTGTGAACTGAGTTTAAGATTATCCATATGTCGGTGTGTTTATATTTTCGCTCTCGATTTCTATATCTTCAAAATCTTTTTCCTGGTTGACTCGGACGGCACCTTGCTTGACGAGCTCGAGCATTGCGAGGAACGCCACAATGACAAATATTTTATCACCCTTTTCACTTTGGGACCCGCTTCCTCGTTTGGAAAACTCTTTGAAGCTTGTGCGAAGTGACGCCGTGATACGCTCCGTGAGGCTGCCAATCATTTCTTCAAGACTCATTACTTTTTCCACCGTCACCTTCGGCAAAGCTTCTTTTTTTGGCAGGTTGTTTAAGGCGCTTTGGATACCTTGAAGAAGCGAGCTTTGAGTGACTTCTTCTGTCGGCGCGAATATTTGGATAGTGCGTCGCCTTTCTTCTGCAAAGAAAAGAAAGCTGCCAAACATTTTTTGGACATGAGATGCAAGCAAGCGATACTCTTCGTATTTTTTGAGACGATTTTCGAGATCTTCAATGCTTTGCTCTTCTTCGGGTGTGAGGTCGAGGTTTGGAAGAAGTGATTTGGATTTGATCAGGAGAAGTGTGGAAGCGATAAGTATAAAGTCGGCCGAGTCGCCCATAGGAAACTCCTCGTGACTTTTAATATGCTCGATAAACTCATCCGCTACTTGCGATAGAGATACATCACTGATATGCAGCTTGCGGCGCTCGATCATGTCGAGCAGCATTTCGAGCGGTCCTTCAAACTCGCCGACCTTTACTTTAAAATCCGTTTCCATCCGGTAGTGAAAAATGGCATAGCTCTAAAAGAGCACACCACTTTTAATAAAACCTCTTCTAATGTCGACCATTTGTATACACATTGTATTTCTCTCAGTCACTTTTAATGCCATTTTCTACTACGGGATCCATCAATCCAATTATATCCTTATAAATAGCCTTTTACCACCGAAATCTATATACGTTAAGACACATATAGTACTTACGATCAAGTTGCGCGCCTTGCACGCAGGAGTATAATACTTATGTGAGAGTTGTTCTTTGATAAGATTTGAAGGGCGGTGTACTGGTTTCGGTTTGCTTGCATCAAATTTTCCTAGGAAAGTTTTTCACAAACATTCCCTCCCCATTCCACCATTCCGTTCTCCCTTCCCATCTTATCTGCTCTTTTCTTCTCTCACTCCCAACACTTCCTTTGGCCTCGGCCTTCGGAAGTGTTTTTGCTTATGTGTTTATTTTTCTAGAAAAGTAATAGCTTCCTCCGTTCGATACAGCAATTTTCTGCTGAAAATTTGCTTTATCCTCGCGCCGCCGCGCTGCGGAATCTCTCTCCGGAACTATTACTTTTCTTTTATTAACTCAGACGGGTGAGTTACTTCTTCTTCTCCTGAATATCCACTTTGATCGAAAGCTCTTTGAGCTGTTTTGGAGTCAATGGTTTTGGTGCATTCATGACTGCAGTTTGTCCTCCTCGTGTCATCGGGAATGATTGAACTTCGCGGAGGTATGTTTCTCCGGTGAGGTTCATTATGTTTCGCTCAATACCAAGTGCTATGCCGCCATGCGGAGGTGTGCCGTATTTGAATGCTTCTAGCATGTGTCCGACACTCTGCTCTATTTCTTCATCGCTATACCCCATCACTTTGTATGTGGCTCTGAGTATCTCGGGTTTGTGAGCTCTTATGGAACCGCCGCCAGATTCGTAACCGTTGCATACGAGGTCGTATTGGGTTGTCAAAATATCTTCGATATTTTTACCCTCCATAAGCCATTCGACGTGCTCAGGTATTGGCATTGAGAACGGATTGTGTGTGAAGGTCCAATTTCCCTTTTCCATACCCGTGCCGCCATTTGGATCTGTTTTTTCGAAAAATGGGAAGTTTACTACCCAGGCATATGCAAGGATACCCTTCTCTTTTTCTTCTGGTGTGCGCATATCAAATTTATCCGCTCCGTATTTTGCCATAGCATCCTTGTAAGAGATCCTAGGGAAAGGCTTTTCTTTTATCGTGTAGCCCATAGATTCGACTACTTCTGTGACCATTGCCTCTACAGTGTTCATTACCTCATCCATATTTACAAAAGACATCTCAATATCAACTTGAGTGTGTTCGAAGCCTCGGTCTGCGCGTAGGTCCTCATCTCTTACGGCGCGAGCTATCTGAAAGTATCTCTCAAATCCGCCTACCATGAGAAGCTGCTTGTACTGCTGCGGCGATTGAGGTAGCGCGTAAAACTTGCCCGGGTTAAGTCGGCTTGGCACTACGAAGTCGCGGCTTCCTTCAGGAGTCGATTCGGTTAGAAGAGGAGTCTCTATTTCAGTGAAAAACTTTTTGAACAAGTGCTCTCGTACTCGACGCACAAACTCGCTTCTAAGACGAATATTTTTTTGCATTCTCTCGCTCCTCAGGTCTATATATCGATATTTGAGTCGGGTGTTTTCGTCTATTCCTGATGTATCTCCTGAAATATCAAACGGTAGCGTTTCTGCTTTGTTCAAAACTTCAAGGCCTAAAACTTCCATTTCTATATCTCCGTTTGCCACCTTGTCGTTCACCATTTTTTCGGGGCGCTGGTTGATCTTGCCTTTTACTTCTACCACCCATTCGTTCCTCACCTCTTTACACTTTTCAACAAGCTCTTTTTGGTTGGCTTGCCCCGCAGAGCCTTCTTCGTTGCGACGTGGGGGCAGAACGACACCTTGTACTTTGCCAGTCATATCACGAAAGTCGAAGAAGACCATCTTGCCTTGGTCGCGCACCACGTCGACCCAAGCTTTGATGAGCACTTCCTCACCTACTTTTGAGCTCAAATCTTTGATATATGTTCTTTCCATATTTTTTGTTTCGGAGAAACCATTCGACTACGCTCATGGCAAGCCCTTCGGCTACTCTCATGATTATCAAAAAAGCCCCTCCGAATTTATTAAAATGAATAAATTCGCAGGGGCGTTTTCGTACCTAAAGCTTGTTAGCTCGGCCGACAGCGCGGTGCCACCCTGTTTTGTATCTCTTTGCTTGCTTTTCGGAGCCTCCCTTGCAAAGTGCTTGGGGCCGGAAGATTCTACTCGTTGAGCGCTTATTTGGCTCAATTTTCTTTCTTCACCTCACCGGTGTTTGCCGGTTCGTAGGTATAATTTAAATATACAACTTATTCTGGATATTGCAATCTCTCTGGTTCATTTGAAATTAATTGCAGTTTGTTGTATAATTGTAAGTAGGAGGT
>CAZAAO010000034.1:0-6508 GCA_964483435.1 uncultured Candidatus Saccharibacteria bacterium
GACAAAATGAATGTGTGGACCCACCCCGCCGGCCAGTACTGCTTCGAACGCGAAATCGACCCTGTATACTACCCCCGCTACAATATGGATAAAAACGCGGGGATTCCTATATAGAAGATTTTAAGGCCGCTAGAATATAGCGGCTTTTTGTTGTATATTCTTCTTATATATGCCCCACTTCGCTAAAGCTTCGAAGGGGTAAAGACAACTATGGACAACTACAATCACAAAGAAATAGAAAAAAAATGGCAAGATAGGTGGGCCAACGATCATGTCTACGAATCCAAAGAAGATCCTGCGAAGGACAAATTTTATGTGCTCGACATGTTCCCATATCCTTCTGGCGAAGGTCTCCACGTCGGTCATCCCAAAGGATACATCGCGACCGATATCATCTCCCGCACCGCACGCATGCAGGGCTTTTCGACTTTGCACCCCATGGGATGGGATGCGTTTGGCCTACCTGCCGAAAACTACGCGATCAAAAACAAAGTTCATCCTCGACAAGCAGTAGAAAAAAACGTAGCTCGATTTAAAGATCAACTCTCTATCATCGGTCTTGACTATAACTGGTCGAGAGAAATAAACACTACTGATCCAGAATATTACAAATGGACTCAATGGATTTTTTTGAAGCTTTTGGAAAAAGGTTTGGCATATGAGTCGTATGAACCAATCAACTGGTGTCCTTCGTGTCAGACAGGTCTTGCAAACGAAGATCTTGAGGACGGCAAGTGCGAGCGCTGCGGATCAGTCGTCGAGAAGCGACCAATGAGACAGTGGACACTCAAGATAACCGAGTACGCCGATAGACTTTTGAACGACCTGGAGCTTTTGCCAAAGTGGCCAGCTCATATAAAGGAGAGCCAGCGAAACTGGATCGGGAGAAGTGAAGGCGCTGAATTTGATTTTCGTATCACCCCCCGTCCCCCTCTTACGTTAAGAGGGGGTGCCGAGGCTTCCGAGGCGGGGGTGATAAAAGTGTTTACCACGAGAGCAGACACTCTCTTTGGTGTGACCTATGTCGTACTTTCGCCAGAGCACCCTCTTATCTCCAAAATCAAATCTCAAATCTCAAATTTTGCAGAAGTAGAAAAGTATATTGATGAAGCGAAAAACAAAACTGAGATCGAAAGGACGGATGCAAAAAAGACTAAGACTGGAGTCGAGCTCAAAGGAGTGACAGCAATAAATCCCGCAAACGGTGAAGAAGTGCCTGTATGGGTCGCGGACTATGTCTTAGGCGGATACGGTACCGGTGCAGTAATGGCAGTACCAGCGCACGACGAGCGCGACTACGCTTTTGCCCAAAAATACAATTTGCCAATTAAGCAAGTTGTGATCCCACGCATGATAGATGAAAGCAATCCACACAGAGAAGGCAAAGAGACGATATTTAGAAATGCAGTAATTGTAATTGTCCGCGATCCTAAAACTCAAAAATATGTGTGCCTAAAATGGAAAAAACAACCATGGACCACCTTTGTCATGGGCGGTATTGAAGAAGGTGAGGACGCGATAGCTGCAGCGAAACGCGAAATAGAAGAGGAGACAGGTTATAAAAATGTAAAGTTTATTGATAATTTTGGTGATGCCCAGTCAGAATTTTTTGCGGCCCACAAGGATGTAAATCGCATTGCGCACACGCGAAACGTACTCTTTGAGCTAACGAACGAGGAACACTCGGATCTTTCCAAAGAAGAGAGTGACATTCACGAACTTGTCTGGATGAGCTTGGATGAAATCAAAAACACCAAAATGACTCACAGCGAAATGCCTCTCATACTTAAGGGTCTCGAGCAGAAAAAAGGCGCGTTCATTGATGAGGGTATAGTGATAAATTCAGGAGAGTTCGATTATATAAATTCAAGTGATGCTCGCACATCCATTGCTGAAAAATTTGGTGAGAAAGTGGTGAGATACAAACTTCGCGACTGGGTGTTTTCTCGCCAGAGATATTGGGGTGAGCCGATACCAGTGATCCACTGCGAAAAGTGCGGCGTCGTACCCGTACCAGAAAAAGACCTTCCTGTTACACTTCCGCAGGTAGAGCACTACGAGCCTACAGGCACAGGCGAGTCACCACTTGCAAATATCACAGAGTGGGTCAATGTCGCGTGTCCAAAGTGTGGAGGCAAAGGTAAGCGAGAGACAAATACAATGCCCCAATGGGCAGGATCTTCTTGGTACTACTTACGATATGCAGATCCAAAAAATGATAAGGAGCTTGTAAGTAAAGAGCGTGAGAAGTATTGGATGAACGGAGGTGGAGTAGACGTCTACGTCGGAGGAGCCGAGCACGCGACTCGCCACCTCATCTACGCACGCTTTTGGCATAAATTTCTTTTTGATTTGGGAGTGGTCTCCACAATCGAGCCTTTTATGGAGCTTCACTCAGTCGGGCTCGTACTCGCCGAAGACGGACGCAAGATGAGCAAGAGATACGGCAATGTGGTCAATCCGGATGACGTCATACATCTCTACGGAGCTGATTCACTTAGGCTCTACGAAATGTTTATGGGTCCGTTTGAAAACGCGATCGCATGGAAGACAGAGAGTCTCATCGGTGTGCGTAGATTTTTGGAAAAAATTTGGCGAATGTATTCAAAAATAAATGATGACTCAAACTCAGAAACCAGAGCAGATTCGCTTTTGAACAAAACAATTCAAAAAGTGACTGCGGATATAAAAGAATTCAAATTCAACACTGCGGTGAGTTCGATGATGATACTTGTAAATGAACTCGACACTAATACACGAATGGACTCGAATGACACGAATAAAATATCTAGAGTCACATATGAAAATCTGCTCAAACTTCTTGCGCCGTTCGCTCCTCATATGACCGAGGAGCTCTGGCACAAGCTCGGATACTCTACTTCTATTCACTTGGAAGCGTGGCCAGTGTTTGACGCATCCAAAATTGTGGAGGATAAAACAGTGATCGCAGTGCAAGTGAATGGCAAAGTGAGAGCAGAGTTTGAAGTGGAAGGGGAGGTGAGTGAAGAAGATGTTCGCGAGCGTGCGATTTCACTCCCCGAGGTCAAAAAGTGGATCGAGGGTAAAGAAATTAAAAAAGTAATATTCGTCAAAAACAAGCTCTTGAGCTTGGTTGTAAGCTAAAATGAGGGTTCAAACCCTCATTTTAGCCTTATTTTTAGGCATTTTGGTTCATTTGACAAAAGTTAGGGGTATGATATTGTGAAGATATCTAAGACTATTATTTAACAAGCGTATTGGATAATTATCAAAGCATTATGAAAAAAACAGCGACAAAAACCAAAGTATACAACCTTTCTTTCAACCCTAAGCAGGTTGTAAAGCGCCTTTTGGGTTCACTCCCAGCTAGAGCACAAGATGTGATCTCTGGCCGCTTTGGTCTAAACGCTACTGGCGACGAAATGACTCTCGAGGCTATCGGCAAGAAATACGGCATCACTCGTGAACGCGTCCGCCAGATCGAAAACTACGCTGTAAACCACATACGCCGCTCCGAGCAGTACGAAAAGGAGCAGGCTACCTTTGCTGAGCTCAAAGAGGTAATCCACTCTATGGGAAGCATAGTCGCTGAGGAAGACCTTCTCGACAATTTGGGTAAAGACCTAAGCACAAAGAAGCACATTCATTTCCTACTCGTAGTTGGTGATGATTTCAATAAAATAAAAGAAAATACAGACTTCAAACACCGTTGGCACATTGATCGCGAACTTTCTGATCGCATCCACGACGCGCTTTCAAAGCTTTATACCAAACTTGGCGATGACGAGATCATCCCAGAGTCAGAAATGATCGGTACATTCCTCAGCCACTTGAAAGATGTTTCCGAAGAGTACAAAAAAGATGAGATCCTAACTCGTTGGCTTTCTCTTTCAAAAAACATTGGCAAAAACCCTCTTGGCGAATGGGGCAAGTCACATTCTTCAAATATCAAAACAAAGGGTGTGCGTGACTACGCTTACCTTATCCTTCGCAAGCACGGATCTCCGATTCACTTCCGCGAAGTAGCAAAACTCATCAGCGAAATTTTCCACAAGAAAGCTCATGTAGCGACTACTCACAACGAACTTATCAAGGACCCTCGCTTTGTACTTGTTGGTCGCGGTCTATACGCACTAAAGGAATGGGGTTATAAGACAGGCGTCGTGCGCGACGTGATCCGCGAGATCCTCGAAAAGCACGGGCCTCTCACCAAAGAAAAGGTGATCGAGCACGTCCTCAAAGAGAGATATGTCAAAGAAAACACCATCCTCGTAAACCTCCAAAATCCAAAGTATTTTAAGAAGGACAAGCAGGGAAGATACGCTGCAGCCTAGACAAAAATAAAAGCCGCCCCACCTATCATAAGGTTGAGGGGCGGCTTTTATTTTTGTTTGATATAATATTTTCATGCAATTCGATTTCCTTCCAAGCGTGTGGCAAAACGTTTGGCTCGCCTTCAAATACGTATTCATTCTTTCTCCAATATGGCTTCCTCTGGCCTTAGGCTATGCTTTTTTGAACGCGTGGATCAATTATCGTCGTAGGAAGTTTTGGAGCACACAGACCATGATGCTCCTCGAGGTCAAATTCCCCCGCGAGGTCAGCAAGGGCCCTGCAGCAATGGAAGTGATCCTTGGGGCATTTCATCAAGGAGGAGGCGAGGGTACCTGGGTGGATCGTATTTGGTACGGTAAAACTCGGCCCTGGTTTTCTCTCGAGCTTGTCTCCGATGGCGGCAAGATACATTTTTATATTTGGACGCGCGCAGCTTTGCGCAACGTGATCG
Organism: uncultured Candidatus Saccharibacteria bacterium; assembly: GCA_964483435.1. Taxonomy (GTDB): domain Bacteria; phylum Patescibacteriota; class Minisyncoccia; order Phycocordibacterales; family WO2-35-19; genus CAZHJF01. Next base: position 4,766 of record CAZAAO010000034.1, read on the forward strand.
AAGCACAGATATATGCCCAGTTCCCAGAGGTAGAAATATTTGAAGTGCCAGACTATGCGACTTCCTACTACTACGACCCAGCTCGCAACAATATAGCTGGAGGTGAGCTCGCTCTTACTAAGCCCGACCCTTATCCGATCAAGACATATGTAGACTATGCATTGGAAGGCGATCCGACAGACACCACCAAAGTCGACCCGATGACCCCACTTCTCGAAACTCTTGGTGCCATCACCGAAGGACATCAGATCTGGATCCAGATACTTATTCGCGCTCACAAAAAAACTCGTATCTGGGACGTGTTTGGTGAAAAGGAAGACGCTTGGCAAGATCAAGCTAAAAAAGAGAAGGACGCGATCATCGCTAAGTACAAAGGAGAAGGGGACAAGGCAATATCGCGCATGCCAACCAAAGGTGAGACTGATATGATAGCAGCTCTCGAACGCAGTGTTACCAAACTTCCTTTTGATTGCGGCATACGCTTCGTCTACATAGCAGACAAAGACAAGTTTAGCTCGGCATTTTCTGGTTCGGTAAATGGCGCATGGAAACAATACGGTTCTGCCAATCTAAACGGATTCAAACCATCGGGCTGGTTTGGTATTTTTGAATACCCTTGGCAAGACTATTTTGGCCGCAAAAAAGAATGGATGAAAAAGGCACTTCTTGAAGAGTTTAAACTTAGATCCTTCTTTTATTCCACCCATAAGGGCAAAAACTTTTATAGCAAACCTTTTGTGCTCAACACCGAAGAGCTCGCTACTATTTTCCACTTCCCAGGGCCAGTCGCTGCTACACCTACACTCGAGAGACTTCCTTCACGCAAAGTCGAAGCTCCGTCAAATTTGCCTATGTAATTTATGTTTAAATTTCACCCTACACAATTTGATCCTGGAGAGCACCTTGATAATGCAAAGGATAGGACGCGCGAGTTTATAGACAAATACATCATTTCGCCCAAGCATCAGGCCAAAGCAAGGCTCGTATACGACGATCTCAAAAAGCTCGCCTCTGATATTTCTCCTTTTTTGGGTCGTCATTTTGACAAGATATTTGGTTTTCTATGTATCGTACTTGCAATATTTTCAATAACTTATTTTTTCTTTTGGAGAGCACCTCGACCTTTCCCCGAGCACAAGATAGTGACGATAGAGAGAGGTATGTCTCTGTCTCAGATCTCTCACAAATTTGAAGACGAAAAAGTGGTGCGCAGTGCGATCTCACTCCGAGTGATGACGATACTTCTCGGAGGCGAAAAGAGGGTAGTCGCCGGCGACTACTACTTCCCAAGTGCCCTTAGCGTCTTTAGCGTCGCCAAGATGATCCACGGCGGAGAGTTTGGCCTTATCCCAGTGAAGATCACAGTGCTCGAAGGCATGTCGTCTTTCGAGATAGCAGAGCAGCTTGCAAGCAAGATGCCGTACTTCGACAAACAAGGATTTATAGACGAAGTACAAAATGGAAATTATGAAGGATATCTTTTCCCGGACACTTACTTCTTTATGCCAAACACAAAACCGGGGGATATTGTGATGATCATGCGCGAAAACTTCGCCCGACAAGTACATCAATATCAAAAAGATATGGATAAATTTGGTAAGCCGCTTGAGGAAGTCGTGATCATGGCGTCAATCCTCGAAGGAGAAGCGCGAGGTATCGCGAACCAGCGCATCGTCGCGGACATTCTCTGGCGTCGCATCCGCAAAGATATGCCACTTCAAGTCGATGCTCCGTTCAAATATT
>CAZAAO010000035.1:0-6331 GCA_964483435.1 uncultured Candidatus Saccharibacteria bacterium
GGACGAAAAATAATTCCATTGTGGTATCGACACGTAACGCTTTCTTTTGTTTCCCCCAATATCTGTCTTCCTTCTGGAGTGAGTTCAAGATCAACCATGCCACTTCCCCGTCTCCACTCTCCCTCAATCACCTTCTTTGCGTTTATGAGACCTACTGTCCAGTCATGCGCAACAGTCGCCAAATGCGCCCCTGCACAAATCCCTAAGTAGCCGCCGCCAGAAGCTACAAACGAGCGAATCTGCTCTTCCCCTGCTTCTAGGAGTCCAATCGCCTCTCCATGACTTCTACCTCCGGTAATAACAAGAACCGCAAATGAGTCGAGCACCCCTTCTCTAATTTCTGTGGCGGTAACTGGCGTGAGTTCAATCTCCGGATGCATTCCCACTGTTCGTATCACCGCCTCAATACCACGTATCGCAACGCCTTCGTCACAATACAACGCGGCTCTGATTTTTTGGTGCAACATTTACTAAATAGTACCGTGGCTGATGCTATCATGTCCGCATGCCCCGACATGCAGTGTATGAATGGGAAGGGCGCGAGTACCGTTTCGAGGAAAAGAGTGCGGACTGGTACTGGGCGCTCGGCATTATCGCGACCGCAGCAGCGATCGCGTCCATTCTCTTTGGTAACGTGATTCTTGCGCTTGTCATCGGCGCCGCAGCCGCAGCACTTGCCGCGACCGCAGCAAAAGCTCCTCGCGTGCATAAATTTGCACTCTTTGATGATGGCGTTGCAATCGATAATGATTTTTATTCGTACGACGGCATGCTCCACTACTCGGTTCTTGAATACGCTGACCCTTCCCTTCCTCCCTCTCTTTCTATAAAAACAAGACATTTCTTGTCTCCTCATCTTCTTATTCCAATCATTGGACACGATCCGGTGGAGATCTACGAGTACATGGCTCTACATCTTGAGGACGGTCGTCACGACGAGTCCCCTATTACACGCATCTCAGAACTCTTCCGTATTTAGTTGCGAAGCGGGCTTGAAAACGCTAGAGTCACAAGCGACGCTCTCGTCGTTCAATGGATAGGACGCAAGCTTGCGGAGCTTGTAATGTAGGTTCGATTCCTACCGGGAGCACAATATTAAAAATGTCAGGCTTCTTTGCCTGGCATTTTTAATTTGTGACATGCATGGAATCGAACCGAAGGTGCCCATTTTTAAGGAGAGCATTCGACTATAAAAATGGTGCATCTCGACTGCAAGGAGAGGCGATTCCTACCGGGAGCACAGTATAAAAGTCTCTGAGTAATTTTACTTCCTAATCTCAATAAAAATATGTTCGAAAGGAAAGGTGTATCCTTGCTCTGATTTAAATTTTGAATCCAAGTAGGATTTTACTTTTTCATTTTTTACAAACTCGTCAATCATGTCCTGGTCTCCGTCGCTATAAACAAAAGCTAATGCTTCGATCAGATCGGCTCTGTTTGGAGTCCTCATGTACGCGGTGACTATTTCCAACCGATATCCTTCAAATTTTTTGAGGTACTCATCAAATTTTGCGATCCTGTGATTTTGATCGTGTTTTATTTTTAACTCGCAATTTTTGAGTAGGTCAAACCACTCCCCTTTCTCATCATCGTATGTGATACCCAAAAACAAACCACCTGGATTCAATAGATCAACAGCCTTCTCTATAAAAGGCTCGTATTTAAAATCTTTCCACGGCATCGAATGAGAAGCGAGTACAAAATCAAACTTACCCTCTCCCTCGCACGGAAATGAGGCTTCGATCACTTTTATATTTTGCTTTCTAAATTTTTCGGCGTAGTCGGATTTGTATTCAATCGCCGTGTAGTCAGCTACAGATTTTGATATTGGTATCGCCAAGTCGCCGTTGCCTGCCCCTATGTCCAAAACACTCTTTGCCCCTACACTAGAGATTCTTTTCAAAATTTCCTCCAAAAGGACTTCCTTTTCGTTGGTGCAAGAAAGAAATTTGGCGAAAGATTCTGAATATGTTGGCGTATTATGTCTCTCAATCATGTATACAATGTTACTAAAACAAAACCCCTCGGGCGAGGGGTTTTGTTTATTTTGCTAGTTTTTTTGCGAGGCGAGACTTTTTGCGAGCGGCGGTGTTCTTTTTGATGAGACCAACCTTGGCTGCCTTGTCGATCGCTTGCTGGAGCTTTGGAGCAAACTTTGCTGCTTCGTCACCCTTTTTGTCGGCAACAAGCTTTTTGTATTGCTTTACAGCTTCCTTTAGCGCGCTCTTTCGCTTGTCATTATTTACCTTCTTTCTCTTTGCAGAGCGAAGAGCTTTTTTTGCTGATTTTGTAATTGGCATATTTAGCTTTTAGCTGTTAGGTTTTAGCTTTTAGTATTTACCTTAACGAGAAAACATTATCAGAAAAATGCCAAATAAGCAAATTTTGGCTCTGTCTGGTATAGTATTGTCATGATTGGCTTTTTGCGCGGAAAAGTCCTTATATCTTCCCTATCGAAGGTCTTGATCGACGTCTCGGGCGTGGGCTACTCTGTACATACAATGCCCAAAACAGTAGAAAAGCTACGCACCGGAATGGAGGCTAGTCTCTATATATATACCGCAGTGCGGGAAAACGACATTTCTCTATATGGATTCGAAAAGGAAGACGAGCTCAGGATGTTTGAAAGCTTGCTCGGAGTCTCAGGCATTGGGCCAAAATCAGCGATCACAGTACTCGGGGTCGCTGGAGTGAGCGCGATAGAAGAAGCGGTGATTTCAGGCAATACGGCAGTGCTTACAAAAGTAGCTGGCATCGGCAAAAAAACAGCAGACAAAATAGTGCTCGAGCTATCAGGCAAGATCGCCTCCTCTGATAGTCTTTCGGCTGTGGCTCAAGCCGACCTCGACCTTTTCGAAGCGCTTCGCTCGCTTGGATACAAAGATGGAGATATACAGAGTGTTCTCAAGGTAGTGCCCCAAGACCTGACCTCTACAAGCGAGAGACTCACTTTTGCTTTGCGAAATCTCGGAAAGAAAAATTAGTATTTTTAAATTCCAAAATGCTTAGTTTACTCAAGAAAATAATTCCAAAAAAAATATTTAGAGCACTTCAGCCGGCTTACCACTACCTTCTCGCTCTTTTGGGCGCTCTAATATACCGCTTCCCTTCTCGAAGGATTGTTGTGATTGGCGTGACGGGAACCAAAGGCAAAAGCACCACGACCGAGATGATCTACCATATATTCAAAGCAGCAGGTTATAAAGTAGCGCTTCAAAATACTATTCATTTCATCATTGGCGAAAACGAAAAGCGCAACCTCTTCAAGATGACAATGCCGGGCAGGTTTTTTATACAAAAGTTTTTGAGGGATGCGGTCTCCGAAGGCTGTCAGGTGGCGATACTTGAGATGAGCTCCGAGGGGGCCAAGCAGTACCGACACAAGTTTGTCGACCTCGACGCACTTATCTTTACCAATCTTTCTCCAGAGCATATCGAGTCTCACGGATCATACGAAAAATATGTTGATGCCAAACTTTCTATTGCTAAGGAACTTGTCAGGCGAAGTCAGGAGAAATCTTCTCCAAAAGTCCTCGGGTCGCTCCGCTCAACCAGACTTTTCTCGAAGACTTCTCCTGACTTCAATTCGGCGTCTAGTGAGGAAGGAAGCTCTGTGAAAAAAGTCTGGCCGAATTCGTCCTCGACGAATTCGGAGACCCGAGGACTTTTTGAAGAGAGCTTCCTTCCGAGCCCAACTATAGTTGCAAATATTGATGATAAAGAATCAGAAAAGTTTTTGGCGCTTGATATTGAAACCAAGGTCCCCTACTCTCTCAACGATGCGACAAATGTGCAGAGTGACAATATTTCATCTTCGTTTGAAATTGAAGGAATACCTTTCCACACTCAACTGCCCGGTGTATTCAATGTATACAATATGATCGGGGCAATAAAATGTGCAGAGCACTTCGGAGTGTCTCTCGAAGATGCCAAAAAAGGACTTGAGAGCATGCAAAAAGTTCGAGGAAGAATGGAAAAGGTAGATGAGGGGCAAAATTTCGAAGTTGTGGTAGATTATGCGCATACCACAGAGTCGCTCAAAGCTATCTATTCTACTTACAAAGACTTGCACACTATTTGTATTTTGGGCAACACGGGCGGCGGCAGAGATAAGTGGAAAAGACCAGAAATGGCCAAAGTAGCAGATACATATTGCTCCGAAATTATTTTGACCAATGAAGATCCGTACGACGAGGATCCGATGCAAATTATCAACGACATGAAGGTTGCCATAAAAGAAAAGCCTTTAGAAATAATACTTGATCGACGTGAGGCTATAAGGAGAGCTTTTGAAAAAGCACAAACCCTTCGACTCGCTACTCTCGCTCAGGGTACCAGTAATAAGAACGCTATCGCTGTTCTTATTACTGGTAAAGGTACCGACCCGTACATCATGGGTCCAAATGGAACAAAACAAAAATGGGATGATGCTGAAGTAGCCCGAGAAGAATTGAGAAAGATAAAGTAAAACAAATGCCAGAATTACCGGAAGTACACACCACAGTAGCAGGAATAAAAAAAGAAGTGATTGGCAAAAAGATCAAAGAAGTTTGGTCTGATTTTCATGTTGCCACAGCGCATGGTCATAGGGAGAATCTTAAGAATGAAAATCATTACAAAATATTTGTTGAGAGTGTGACAGGTACGAAGATAGTAGATGCGGAAAGAAAGGGAAAAAATATTTTGATTCATCTCAACAATGATTCGACTATCGTTGTCCACATGAAAATGACGGGACATTTGATGGTTGGAAAGTACAAAAAAATAACTCTCCCCCGTACCCCCTCTCTTAAATTAAGAGAGGGGGGCCTCCCTCCCCTTAAGATAAAGGGAGAGTCAGGGAGGAGGTATGAACAATGGGAAGCTCTAGAAGAAGGCCCTCTTCAAGATCCTTACAACAGATTTATTCACTTCGTACTTTCTCTCTCCGACGGCAGATCCTTAGTACTTAGTGACACTCGCAAATTCGCTTCGGTATACATCACAAACACCCAAGAACTGCACTCTCACGAGCACCTTTCAAAGATCGGCCCAGACCCATTTGATATTTCAGAAAAACAATTCGTGGATCTGATTTCCAAAGCAGCAGCGTCAAAAAAAACCGCTCCCATCAAATCAATTCTCATGGATCAATCAGTCCTCGCAGGTATAGGCAACATATACTCTGATGAGATTCTTTTTGAAGTGGGAGTACATCCAGAGTCGATCGCAAACAGAGTTCCAGCCGAAAAAATAAAATCAATGTACAAAACAATGATTAAAATTTTGAAGTTTTCTATTGAGCATGGCGGCGATTCTAAATCTGATTATCGGAATATTTATGGTGAGAAGGGAGGCTTCCAAAATTTCCACAAAGTGTACGGCAAACGAGGTAAAAAGTGTGCCAAAAAAGGATGTAGCGGTATAATAAGTAGGATCGTGGTACGAGGTCGGAGCTCACACTTCTGCCCTATCCACCAAAAGATCTACAAATGAAAAAAGGGAACAACACTTGGCTCATTTTTATAGTTATATTTATTCTTGCAGGGCTCGCTTTTGACCCTCTCAAACAAAACGCTTCAAAACTAGGACGAAGTGGGGGCTCTCAATTTGGCTCTTCCATTTCAAATCCAAACAATGACAAGTCTCCCGAAGAAGACATAAAAAGTGCAGAAGCTGAAGTGGTAAGACTCCAAAAGGAGCTAGAAAAAAGGCAGGAGGAAAGCACTCGTTCGCCGTATTATCAAAAAATTGGTGTAGATTTTATCAACGGTCTCAACGATCCAAACCCTGACCAAGAATATATTACACTTTACACATATTTAGAAAAAGGTGAGAAGGTCAACATTACCGGTTGGTTTTTGAAAAGCTCTGTCACCGGCAACTTCGTCAAGATTGGTCAAGCCACCCTCTTACCCTTCCCTTACAGCAAAGCCGACAGCGACATAGTGTTAAAACAAAACGATCGGGTGATCCTTACCAAAGGATTTTCACCAATCGGTATTTCCTTTAGGACAAACAAGTGCACTGGGTACTTTGAAGAAAACAGGACTTTTTACCCGCCGCTGTATCAAGTGTGCCCAGATGCAAAGGATGAAAAGTTGCCATGTTTTTCGAGTATTGAAGATAGGAACGACGAGTGCCTCGATATAATAGAGCGTCTTCCTCGCTGTGAGACCGTTAGCCAGCAATATCTGCGTGATCTACCTGACACAGTACCGAGCAGTTGCAAAAACTATATGCAAACGCAGATCAACTACAATACCTGTGTAGCAAACCACTTTGATGACACCGATTTCCCGGGCAATGAATACAGAGTCTACTTCAACCGCTTTGGCGAGCTTTGGCGCAC
>CAZAAO010000036.1:0-6229 GCA_964483435.1 uncultured Candidatus Saccharibacteria bacterium
TTATTATAAACTATCGCTTGCCGATAATCCCAACAAAATGTTGATTACTTCTTCACAAATTATAACTCCCCCAAGCAGCGGAGGGCGGCGCCGGCGGCGACTGTAAATTCTGGGCCAGTGGCGCGGAGCACTTCGGTGAGAAAGGCGGGAGTTTCTACTTTTTCAAATGGATTTCCTGAGATTACTTCTACATTGAAAGACTTGGCAGCTACTTCGCGGAAACCTTTTAGAGCCGATCCTCCGCCGGTAAGATAAACAGATTTGATATTGCGATTGTGCTTTTTTTGAAAATCAAAAAGGAAACGATTGGCTTCAGTAAGAATATTTTCAAGCACCACAGCGACGCTCTCGGTCGTATCCCCACCTTGTGGAGTTTTACCCATACCCACTGACCGCTTGATGATCTCTGCTTCAGCGACAGGTATCTCCAAATTGCGGGCGATGTTCGCAGTGATCTCTTGAGCACCGTGACTTACCGTATGTGAGGCGATCACTATACCTCTGTCTATAATATATAGCTTGGTAGTCGAAGCTCCCATATCAAATACCATCACAGGTCCCTGCACTCCATCGAGCACAGCGCGGATAGTGCTAAAAACTTCGATCTCAAAAAACTTAGCGTCCAGGTTGGTCTTCTCGACGATCTCTTTGTATTGATTGATGATGTTGTTGTGTATAGCTACAAGGAGGATACTATTCATCTTTACCTTGCTTTTGTCCTGCTTTGAAACTTCAGTTTCTTCTTCGGTTTCTACTTTTGGAATGATAGACCAATCGATCGTCACTTCCGAGATCGGCACAGGGATATACTTGCGTGCCTCAAGCGGGACCATAGACTCAAGCTCCTTCTCCCCTAGCGCTGGCAGCTCCACGACCGAAAGGAGGCTCGCCTTGAAGGGTATAGAAATGCCACAGGTGCGCGTGGTGATCGCGACTTCTTTTTCATTCAAAAGATCGTTCACGGCACTAATGATCTTTTCGGTTGAGAGGTTGGTAGACTGACCGATCTCGACTCCAGCATACGGACCGAGCGAGAGCTCGCCATAAGTGCCAAGGATTGCCTTATCGCCCTTTTTTTTGAGCTCTACTACCTTTATTGAAGATGAGCCGATGTCGATCCCGATAGCGCTCTGGCTTTTCTTTTGTAGCAAATCCGTAAGGAAACTCATATGGGGTTATTGTATCATATTTAGTATATGCCAAAAATATGGAGTTTTTTTGTTAATCAAAGCTTCATCTGGGTCAACAAAATACTTGACTTACTTGCGCCTGAAGATATACGTATAGAGAGATTACTTTCTCAAAATTTTGAAAAAGTAAGAGATCTTCTGCCGGAATCAAAGGTAAGTCTTTCAAACGTGAACGTGCTTTTTGATTATCAGAGCCGCACGGTCAAGTCCCTCATTCATTTGCTCAAGTTCAAAAACAATATGCGTGTGCGCAAATTTTTTGCACTTTGCCTCTCAGACACTCTCACTTCTCTATCGAGCGACATGATGCTTTTTGAAAATCGCCGAGCGATCATCGTCCCAGTGCCCATGAGTAAAAATGAACTGCGCGGAAGAGGTTTCAATCAGATGGAAGAGCTCCTCTCCGAAGTAAATAAAATTTCAGGAGGCAATTTGAATATTCGATATGACATATTAGAAAAGATCCGCGAGACTCCGCGGCAAACTCACCTCGGGCGCGAAGAAAGGAACAAAAATATTTGCAATTCGATGCGAATAAAAAGAGGAGCGGAGGACCAAGCCAAAGATCAGATCTTTATAGTCGTAGACGATGTGTATACGACGGGTGCCACCTTTGACGAAACCCGCCGCGCATTAAGCGCGGCTTGCAAGGATTGTATTGGAGTTTTCCTTGCTCACTAAGCTTCTACTTCGCGAGTTCAGCAATTATTTCTTCTTGAAAGGGAGATTGAGAGCTTCGAGGAATGATTTTGCTGATTTTTTATCTTTGAGGTTTGTGACGAAAGTGATAGCAAAGCCGAAAACGTCTTTCAAATCTTCATCGGCTGTCTCTGGGAATACTGTGTGTTCTTTGATAGAAAGTGTGTAGTTGCCCATATCGTCATATGCGTCATTCGAAATGCCGCGGAAGTCTTTAGTACGAGGAAGTGCTACATTGATGAGACGATCAAGGAAATTCCACATCTTCTCACCGCGAAGAGTGACCTGTACACCAACGATATCACCCTGGCGTGATTTGAATGATGCCACTGACTGCTTTGCACCACGGCGGATAGGCTTTTGGCCAGTGATCTTCGCGAGACGGTCTTCTACGATATCTATTTTCTTTTTGTCGCTAAAAGATCCTACGCCAGAGCTAACCACCACCTTGAGTATCTTTGGTGCTTGCATTACGTTTTTGAGACCCAAAGTATCCTTGAGTGTCTTGTACGAATCTTTAACTTTTTCTTTCATCAATTTCATGTTGGTCTATTATTTTTCAGCTTTTTTGACATTAGAAACGTGGATCGGATGAGCAACCTCGATCACCTTACCCTTGTCACCCTGCTTGCGAGCGCGCTGATGCTTTTTGTGCATGTTGACGCCGTCGATCAAAACTTTTTCAAGCTTAGGAAAAGCTCTCACAATGGTACCTTTTTTACCCTTGTCTTTACCTGTGATCACTATTACGTTATCTCCTTTTTTTATGTTCATGGTTGTTTCGCTAAATCACTTCTGGAGCAAGAGACACGATCGAGCTGTGGCCCTTTTCTGCGATCTCTCTTGGAAGTGGACCAAAGATGCGTCCACCACGTGGGATGATCTCGCTCTTTTTCATGTCTACTACGATCACTGCGTTCTCATCGAAGCGGATGTAAGAACCGTCCTTGCGGCGATATGGATTTTTTTGTCTTACGACAAGTCCCAAAAGTACATCCTTTTTCTTCACTTCTTTGCGAGGCTCTGCCTTTTGTACCGAAAAACGCACAAGCTCACCGATCTGAGCATAACGCTTTTTTGAGCTGCCAAGCACTTTGAAGATGCGACCGATCTTCGCTCCTGTGTTGTCTGCAACTTTTACGATTGTGCGTGGTTGAATCATGGTAGTGTAATTAAATATTTATACGACCTCGAAGTGTTTTTGTTTTGAAATTGGGCGGCACTCTATAATAGTGACTTTGTCCCCTTCTTGTTTGGTATTGCCAGGATTGTGAGCTTTGTGCTTCTTTGTCTGCTTGTAATACTTTTTGTATTTTGGATGCTTCACAAATCTGTTTACAGCGACAACGACTGTATCTTTCATCTTTGAAGAAACGACGACTCCTTCGAGAGTTTTCTTCTGTGTATTCTTTTGTGCTGTAGCGTTAGCCATGTTTGTTATTGTGAATTTTTGAGAGCTGTCTTAAGACGAGCGATTTCTCTTTTTATATTTGAAGCTTCCTTTACGTTCTTTTGTTTGCTGCCTGCTACACCAAAACGGATATCTCTCAAGGCGATAGCTTTGTCGCTAAGCTCCTTTAGGATTTCTGATTTTGTTTTGGTTGCTTTGTTTTTCATTTTGTCTTTGCGCAGGCTACTTTACCTTATTTTCGTTCGATTATCAATACTATACTCGAGCCACCACTTTGGTCTTGAGTGGCATCTTGCTACCCCCTGTGCGAAGCGCTTCTGCTGAAACTGGAGCTGCCGCACCATCTACTTCGAAGAGTACCTGGCCTGGATAAATCCTTGCGCAGTATCCTTCGAGGTCACCCTTACCCTTACCCATCTTTACTTCAGCTGGCTTTTTGGTGAAAGGCATATCTGGGAAGATACGTACCCATACTCGCCCGGTCTTGCCCATAGCACGAGAGATAGCCTTTCGAGCAGCTTCGATTTGATTTGAAGTGACACGAGCGGCGCTAGTAGCTTTGAGGCCGTGTGAACCAAAAGCAACGGTGATACCACGAGTTGCGGTTGGAGTTTTGCTTGTATTCTTACGAAGTGTCTGCCACTTTCGGTATTTAACTTTCTTAGGGAAAAGCATGGTAGTTAGTTAGATTTAGGGTTTGACTTAGCGAAGATATCACCTTTGTAGATCCAAACCTTGATACCGATCTTACCAAGAGGAAGGATCGATTCGTGGAAAGCGTAGTCGATATCGGCGCGGAGAGTCTGAAGTGGGATACGTCCGAGCTTTTTGGTCTCGACGCGAGCCATGTTTGAACCTCCCATGATACCGGAGAGAGTCACCTTCACACCCTTGACGTCGCGGTTAGCAAAAGCCTTTTCGATCGCCTGCTTTACGACACGGCGGAAAGGCATACGCTTTTCGAGCGCTTCGCCTATCATCTGAGCTACGATCATTGAGTTTGATTCTGGAGATTTGACTTCCTTCACGTCAATCTTGAGCTCCTCCTTTGTAGAAACTTTGTTCTTACGCATGAACTTCAAGATGTCTAGACGGAGCTTCACCATACCATCTCCCTGACGGCCGATGATCATACCTGGGCGAGAAGTCTCGAGGATGATACGGAATGACTTTGCGCTGCGCTCGATTTCGATAGAGCTAACAAATGATCCCTTAAGGCGCTTCTTCAAGTATTCTGTGATCAAAACGTCACCCTTGAGGTTTTCTTTGTATTTAGCCTTCACACCAAACCAGCGTGATTTCCAATCACGAATGATACCTAGTCTATGTGCATATGGATGTACGGTGTGAGACATAATAAGTTTATAAAGTTTGAAAGTTTTTAAAGTTATTTGGTTTTCTTTGTAGCTTTTGGCTTCTTTACCTTTGGCTCGGTTTCGCGAAGCACGATTTTGACGTGGCTTGTGCGCTTGCGGATTGGATGAGCCGCACCGTGAGCTACAGGCATCCTTCTGTACAAAATCTTACCTCCATTCACTTCGATAGAATCGATAACAAGATTTTCTACAGACACCCCCATGTTTTTTGCATTTGCTACAGCAGAGTCAAGAAGCTTCGCCAAAGGGTTTGAAGCACGCTTTATAATAACGCCAAGCTGAGTCTTCGCCTCTGCCACTCTCTTACCTTTGATCGCAGTAGCAACAACACGCACCTTTCTAGGTGATTGTCTGTAGTCATTGAGCTGTGCAGTGATTTTGTTCATTTTATTCGTATCATTCAAATGATTCGTGAATTCGTGTCGTGTTATTTCTTAGCAGTTTCGGTAGTTGCCTTTGCGCTCTTTGCAGCAGAGATTTCAGCTTCTTTGTTCTTTGCTTCAAGCTCTTTCTGCATCTTCCCGCCGTGTTTTACGAACTTCCGAGTAAGAGAAAATTCTCCGAGTCTGTGACCTACCATATCCTCAGTGACGAACACTTCGATGTGGTCGCGGCCGTTGTGTACTCCAAAAGTAAAGCCCACCATCTCAGGAGAGATAACGCAAGCTCTAGACCATGTCTTAATAACCCCAGTTTCCTGTGGCTTTTTGCCGAGTACTTTCTTCAGTACTCTTTCATCTACATATGGTCCTTTTTTGAGTGATCTTGACATATAAAAACTCCACAAGGAGCTTGTCGAATATACTATACGAATAGCCCTATATTGTCAAACGATTTGACCCACCCCCGTATTAGGCAAAATAAGCCTATATTGAGCCTCAGGTTTTACATTGACTATATCCCCAAAATATGATATAATACTAGCATGCAGACACGACTGTTCTTTGTTGTATTTTTGGTCGCTTCCCTTCTGGGAACGGCCTATGGGCAAGGATTTCAACTGGACGAGCAAGGGCGCGGAATCGCCCTCGATGCCAAAGTCCAACATCTCATGGACGCGGCGGATAGAGCAATTGACGCGGCAGCTCCAGCGCGCGAAAAAGCGCGAATGCAGCTAAAGGAGGCAGAAAAAAATCTGCGAAATAAAATTGCGGATAAGAAAATGACCTCCTTACAGCTTATGGCTGCAAGAAGCACATACGCCGAGGCAGCCATGGACTGCATGGCGGCTTACCGCATCGCCGGACCCGCTGTTCACAAAGCGATAATGGCATACTTTGACAATGTCAACGCCATCGCTCGTACCAAGAGAGATATCTCTCCTAGTAATTACGGAGAGTGGCAAAATAAAGCTGACGCAGCAACAATATTCCTGCTAGGCGAAGCTAGAAAGACGCTTGAGGCTGAGGCAGACGCCGCGATTAAGGCGGCACAGAAACGAGAGGCGGAGGCGTTCCGCCAGATGCAGGAGGATTTTCGCAAGATGCAGGAGGCAGATCGGGAGATGAGGAAGAAGAGTAACATCTAATCCCCGCTCCCATCGACACGGCCGG
>CAZAAO010000037.1:0-6219 GCA_964483435.1 uncultured Candidatus Saccharibacteria bacterium
GCGGAAACATTGACCATAACAACTATCCAAAATCTAAGTTTGGAACCTTTTACGACTATATTTTTTTGTGTCTCGGGTAATAGGTTCATTTAAAAACTTGTGAGAAGCGCCCCAATCGACCCCGCAAAGCTAAGTGATTTTTCGTAAGGAATATTTGGTGTATGCTCGTCTATCTCAAAAACGTTTGTCCAAACATTGCCGAGCTTAGCCTTTTCTTTGTACTTACCCGCTTCGTTGTGAGCCGTCACGATAGACTTTGCTATCTCAAATTCACCGCACACGATAACTTCAGAAATAGGTGCAATCAAGGGAGAGCTATCATATCTCGAGTGATACTCGATCATTTTGTCATACTCATCTTTAAAGTCAGAGACCGCTGTATTTGGACCACTTACACGTATAGTAGAAAAACTTACCGTATTTCCCTTTGTTAAAAATATACCAATTCGATCTTCCCTTACATGCACAATGCAAAAAAGAGTATTCGAAGATTCGGGTATCAAAGCTTCGGCTATCGCTTGGGATTCGTGGATGCACCCTATAGGCTCGAGCCCAGCTGCTTTGAGTGCGTCGGTGATCTTTTCTATTTCCTTGCGAGCACTCGCAGCGACCACCATCTGTGCTTCAAAATCAGCGCCGACTTTCCTCACGTTTTTTGGAACAAAATCAAAAACAGTATCAGCTAGAGATAGCGGCACGTTTTCTTCGATAGTAAATGCCACATTTTCGGTCGCGTCCTTGCCGGGCATCACCTTGACCGTAGTGTTGAAAATATAAGTGAGCTCATCTGGCACGGTAAAGTAAACGAATTTGGAATCAAACTTTTCCGCAACCTCCTTAAATTTGGAAATTATTTTTTCAGGCTTGACTATAGAGCCAGATACGACTGTCCCCTCATCTAGATGCGTGAGCATACTCTCTACTGGAAATTTGTTTTCTCCACTACCAAATGCCACCGCTTTGACACTTTGATCCGAAAATGAAATACCGATGCGTGGCGGATTCAAAAAATCTGGTGGAGGAAAGTACTTAAAAACGGAACTCGTTTTCATGCACAAATTATACCAATATAAGTATTACTTTACCAAACTTCCAGGCTGAACATCGCGCAAATACATGAGCGAAAAGTAAGTTGAGCCGTCTTCATTTTCACCAGAGACTGCAAGTATCATGGCCTGACTCTCGAGACCCATGATCGAGCGTGGCTCCAAATTTGCAACGAAGCCTACAGTCTCTCCGACGATCTTCTCAGGTGTAATGTACTTGGCAATACCAGAGACAACTTGGCGGATGTCTCGACCGGCCTCCTCAGACGAGCTTGCGAGTTTAGGGCCGAAGTCGACCGAGAGCTTCAAAAGCTTCTCCGAGCCTTCTACCGGCTCCGCGCTTAGCACCTTGCCTGCTCTAATCTCTACCTTTTTGAAATCATCAATACTTATCATTTTTTTATATTATTTCTTTAATAATACTCATTTTCAAACTAAATGTTCTCTGTGTTTATCTGAGTCAAAATTTTTTTCATAATCCCTCCCCCTCCCTCCCTTTATCTTAAAGGGAGGGTGACCGGAAAACAAACACAAGTATATATGATTTTAACCCCTCCCCTTCGCCTGAAGGGGTCGAACAGAGTGAGATGGGGTGGGGAGTTATCCCCTATCCAAAAAACTTTGCAATATTATTGCCGCGGCGGAGGCGTCCAAATTTTCATTTTTACCTTGAAATCTTTCCGCTTGGTGAGACGAGAGAAACTCTGGCTCATAGACCACTTCCTTCCCCACCGCCTCCTTCAGATCGTCAGCAAACTTCTTGATCTCAAGCATTATTTTATTTTCTTCTCCTTGGAAATTTTTGGACTCTCCTATTACAATCTTCTCCACTTTTTCCTTTTCGAGAATAGCCTTCACCCTCTCCAAAAGATCGCTCTTATTTTCAAGCACGACATAAGGGAAAGCCATCTTGCCTTCCTCGTCCGAAAGAGCAAGCCCTACCCTCTTTGACCCATAATCGATTCCTAAATAGCGCATATCTAAATTTATACTATATATAAGAGGATATTGGAATAATGCGTCAAATATGTTTAAATGTACAAGTTCCAAAAGTAAACATATAACGGAGGAGTGGCAGAGTGGTCTATCGCACTCGTCTTGAAAACGAGAGTCTCGCAAGGGACCGTGAGTTCGAATCTCACCTCCTCCGCTTAGTAAGCTTATCGTCGCATTTTTTTGGTGTGTAAGCTTTTCTGCTATGATGAAAAGTGATGATTAAATTTATACAAGTGGGTTGCAAAGAAAGAGACGGCATTGATCCAGCACAAGCAGAAGCGGTTTTGAAACATAAACCAGACATTATTATTTTTGAATATCCCCAGGAGAACAGGATACCAGAGACTACTTTCAACAAGTTTGCCCCGAATAAAAAACCAAAGAAGGAGTTTTCTAAAATTATAAAAATGATAAAGAGTGCTTCAAAGACCCAACCTTGGGTTTTATCTGATGTGGCAGTCTTTGAAAATATCAACAAACTTTGGAACGAGGGAAGGCAGGTTTATCTGTATTTTGTTGACGCTCCTTCCAAAGTCACCTCTGCTAGATTGGATGAAAACAACAAGCTGCATAGACCTTTCCCTAAAACACAAAAGTATCTCTGGTGGTGGAAAAAAATGTATACCAGGGAGGGCTATATGACCAAGCATGTGAGATGGATACTAAAGAAACATAAGAATAAAGACCTTACCATTCTCGTATTCTTGGAAAAATTCCACTGGAATAATGTTCAATTCAGATTAAAGTCTAAATCCAAAGAAGCTATCCAAAAATACTACTTTTCAGCCTTTAAACAAGGTCCTAAGATCTAACAAGGTGAAGTATTCCCTGTGCTTTATTTTTATTGATTTCTATAATAAGTTAAAGCCATGTATTTTCACGGGGATAGGAAACAAAACAAAATTGCACTCACATTTGACGATGGCCCATCGGAAGTGACCCCCGCTGTTTTAGATATTTTGAAAAAATACAGCATCAAGGCCACATTTTTTATTGTAGGAAAAATGATAGACGGTCGAGAAGTGATTTTGGAAAGAGCCAAAAATGAGGGACATGAATTTGGAAACCACACATTCTCACATCGGAGACTTTGGTTTATGTCCAAAAATAAAATCGAAACAGAGATAATGAAGTGTGACGAGGCATTGGGAAGAGTTGGGATCACTTCCCCACTCATCCGCTTTCCCGGACTAAAATTCGGACTGAATGCATTAAAAGTTTGTAAAAAATTAAAGAAGAAAATTATTTTTGCAGATTTAATTTCAATCAATCAATTTGCGTATGACTGGTTCATGCCATGGCTCAAAAAAATTGGCTTTATAAAAAATGTGAATCCTACGGATGTAATAAGGCTTACAATTAAAAATACAAAGAATGGCTCAATTCTAGGATTTCATGATTATCTTCAGGAAATTGGATATAACGGAGATCTCCCCTTGATTCTCGATCAAATCATTCCAACTCTCCAACAAAAAGGATTTGATTTTGTAACAGTTACAAACTTGATTGAAATATAAAATAAAAAGGCTCCCTGCCACCAGCTATTTACTTTTTATATAAACCTGTTATAGTATCGCCCAGATCCCCTTGCGCTCGTGCGGGGGAAATAACCTCCTGTTTTGGAGGTATTGGAGAATAAATTGAAAAAAATTATATTGCTGCTCCTTCCTTTTGTACTACTTGGAGGAGCAATCGATAACGACGGCGTACAAAACGCCGCGGCGTGGCACCTGTCCACAAACGTGATCGCCCCTGGCGAGATCGTTATGTTGATGGGCAGTGGGTTCGTACCGTTCGGGGTCGAGGCCCAGTTTAAGACGGTGCCGGTGCCTACAACTCTTGCCGATGTGCAAGTACGTTTCGACGGCATCGCGGGCGCCTTGTATTACGTCTCGCCGACACAGATCAATGTGCAAGTTCCGTTGACTGTAGTCGGTGGCAACACGACGATCACCGTGTTTTACAAAGGCGCAGTCGTCGCGACTACCACAGTACGCACCTCGGCTCAGTCTCCAGGGATCTTCACCTACAAAGGTGTGCCCATCATTACAGACCCCGACGGTGCATTCGTCAGCATGACGAGTATTGAAACAGCGCCGCCTATCAAAGTCGGTTCAACAGGAGCATACATTGTGCTCTACGGTTCGGGCTTCGGCCCCACCAACCCGGCCTTCTTCCCAGGAGAGCCGGCGCCGCTTACTCCACTTAAGCTGTACCGTCTAATTAGCACAAATGTAAGTGCGACGTTAGACGACGGTGACCCGATAAACATAACGTACATCGGGCTCACTCCTGGATCTGTGGGTTTGTATCAAATAAACCTGCACATTCCGAGCAGTACCAAACCTGGCAACCACACCCTTAACCTTAAAATCGGTGGGGTCAACCTGCCCGGTATCCCGATTGTCGTAAGCACTGTGGTTGCAACAAAGCAGTAAAAAGTAGTACAGCGGCCTCGCATCCAAATCATCGGATGCGAGGCTATGTTGTTTTTATGTAGTTATATAAATTTATTATTGTATAATTTTTGTATGGGATTTGAAGGAATAAATAATGTCGTCGAAAAAAAGGAGTTGCCTCCAAAGCTGGTAGCAGTATTTGATTTTGATGGGACTCTCGCCGACACTCGAGACACAGTTGGCCAAATTATAAATGAGATAGCTGAAGAATATGGTTATGAAAAATTAGACCCCGATCTAATCTTAGAATATACAAGTAAAAGAGCTTTAGATTTTATAAGAGAGGATCTAAAATTGCCATGGCTCAAAATACCAACATTTGCTAACCGATTAAGAGCAGAATTAAACAAGCGAATAACTGATTTGAAGCCGATAAGCGGCATGGTGGAAGTAGCAAAAGAATTAAAGCAGCGAAATTACAAACTTGGCATAGTATCCTCTAATTCGGAGGACAACATTCGTCAATTTTTAATAAACAACAATATTGATTTTTTTGATTTTATAAGTTCCGGAAGTAGTCTTTTGGGTAAAGCTCGAAATATTAAAAAAGCTTTGAAACAAGCGGAGTTGGAGACATCAAGCGCCGTATACATAGGAGATGAAATCCGTGACGTAGAAGCGGCGGCTAAAGCTGGCGTTGATGTAGTCGTGGTTAGTTGGGGCTACAATTCAAAAAATTCTTTAGAGAAGAGTAGCTCCGATATAATCATAGATTCCCCAAGTGAGTTGCTAGATCTTTTGCCACCACGTAATAATACTTGATACCTTAGTTCTTTATTTTACACATTCCCCTATTTTGAATTTGTGCCTGTGATATAATTTTAGTGAATATGGAACCTATCATGGAATGGCATTCGCCGGAACACAATTTCAACCGCAAGTCGGCTGATTGGTATTGGATACTTGGAGCTTTGACTCTTGGCGCGGCATTCCTCGCCTTCTACTTTCATAATTTTATTTTTGCAATTTTCATACTACTTGCCGGCCTTATAGTCGGCCTCCTCTCCTTCCACGATACTCCGATCGTCCCTATCGCGATCTCTGCAGCTGGTATCACCCTCGGACGCAATTTGTATGCTTTTAAAGCTTTTCAATCTTTTTGGATTGAGACCGATCATGTGCACGGTACTCATATCTTCCTCAAATCCCTTAGCTCTTTTCGACCGCTTGTGACTATCCCTGTAAACGAAGAAGTCGACCTCGACGACTTGCATGAAGTGCTCCTCCATTTCCTTGATGAGGAATACCTAGAGGAATCAATCGTCCATAAGTGGTTCGATAAAATAATCTCTTACTAAAAACAAAAAACCTCTGGACGAAACCAGAGGATGTTTTTCTCAAAAGTAATGCGAGCGGTCACCTACTGGTCGACCGCTGTCCGGCTACCAAAACTATGGCTTGCCGGTCGTGGTGACTAGAGGCCTAAAAGACCCCGAATCCAGCTTACGATGGGACTCTCCCAGTCGTCCATAGCGACTGCGTGAGAAGCCTGCGGCTTCTCGGACTGGGTACTTACCGTACCCAGCGAAAGGAGCGCACCCAAACAAAGAACAACGCATGCCTTTTTGAGCATGGGCTATTTTTAGCACACCCTAAAAATCTGTCAATGGGTAGAGGATAAAATCAAAAAACAGATGAGTAACCTGTTTTTTGATAATTGATATTGTGCTCCCAGTAGGAATCGAACCTACATTTTAACTTCCGCAAAGTTATGTCCT
>CAZAAO010000038.1:0-5951 GCA_964483435.1 uncultured Candidatus Saccharibacteria bacterium
TTGCGAGCTTTTTTGAGACCGAACTTGCGGCGCTCTTTTGCACGAGGGTCGCGTTTCAAAAGTCCTGCGACTTTGAGCTTACCTCTTGTAGATTCGTTATAGTCTGAGATTGCGCGGGCGATACCGAGTCGGAGTGCCTCTACCTGAGAGTGTATACCTCCACCTTTGATATTTGCAGTGATTGTAAACGCGCCTGAGTCTGCAGTGTTTACTGCGTGCTCTGCTACAGAGCGGAGCTCTGCTGTAGGGAAATATGTAGCAAGATCTTTGTCATTTATCTTGAAAGTTGTTTTAGAAGCAGAAGTGATGCGCACTCGAGCTACAGAAGTTTTCCTTCTGCCTACTGCCTCTATGTATCTGTCTGACTTTGTTGCTGCCATATATCGTTTATTAAAATTGAAGATTACTCTACTGTGATAAGGTTTTTGATCATGATCGAACGGAGCTTGTTTTTAGGAAGCATACCATGGACTGCTGTGCGGAAAGCCTCGCTCATACCCTTGTCGCGGATGACCTTTTTCATACCTGCCTGCTTCAAGCCGCCTGGGTAGCCGCTATAAGTGGTATAAACTTTTGCATCCAACTTTTTATTTAGGACCTCTGCTTTCGAGCAATTGATGATCTTTACAGTCACGTTTGGAGCTACGTTGCGAGCAAAGTCGGTTCGATTTTTGCCCATAAGGAGGCTAGCCGCTTCGCTTGCGACTCTACCTAGCTTTTTACCTTGTGCGTCTATTGTGTATTCCATATGGGTCTATTAATTATTTTACAAATTCGATAATTGCCATGCGGCTTCCGTCTGACATCCTGCGGCCGTTCTTTATGATGCGAGTATATCCGCCGTTTACCTTGTCAAACTTTTTTGCGATATCTTCTACAAGCATCTTGGTTGCCTTTGGACCCACCTTTGCAGAAAGCTCGCGGCGTGCAGTGATAGTCTGTGACTTTGCTTTTGTGACAAGCTTTTCAACAAATGGTCTGACCTCTTTTGCTTTTGGCTCGGTGGTCTCGATTTTGTTGTGAATTACGAGAGATCGTGCAAGCGAATTAAGCAAAGCAACTCTGCCCTTTCTTTCTCTGCCCAATTTTCTGTTTGCGTTATGATGTCTCATTTTTCTTAATCTAAAATCTCTTATCTAAAATCTATTTGAGTGTTATACCGTGGTCTCCAAGTACGCGCTTGATCTCCGCTACGCCCTTTGCTCCAAGACCCTCCACTTCGAGGATATCCTTCTCCTTCTTGCGAGCAAGACCTCCGACTGTGCGGATGTTTGCGCCAGAGAGAGCGTTGAGTGTCCTAGCTGAGAGGTTCAATGATTCAATGCGAGTCTTGAGGAATTCAGGATCAAGCTTGCTGTCGAGGTCGTCTTCTTTTTCGGATTCAGAAGATCTGTCTCCCGCTTCGTTGTGGATCTCTGGCATACCCTCTTCAAAGCCAGTGATAGCTTTGAGTTGTTCTATCATAATATTGATAGAGTATTCAAGTGCGCTCTTTGGGTCGATGCTGCCGTCCGTCTCGATAAGGATGCGGAGACGGTTGAAGTCGGTCCTGTCGCCAACACGCATGTTTTCTACTTCGTAGCTTGCGCGGCGGATAGGAGTGAAGCTTGCGTCGAGATTGATGGTGCCAATATCTACTTTGTTTTTGCTTACAGCGTCTCTAAGTACGAGACCGAGACCCTTCTCTACTGTGAGCTCCATGTCGAGCTCTGCATCTTTGCTTGTAAGAGTCGCGATGACTTGCTCTGGGTTCATGACTTCTACCTGGGATGGGCACTCTAGGTCTGCAGCTGTGAGAGTCTTTGCACCCTTAGCTTTGAGAGTGATTGTCTGCGGCTCGTTGCCCTGAAGCTTGAGGCGAAGACGCTTGATATTGAGCATGATCAAAACTACATCTTCTTTGATGCCATCAATAGAAGTGAATTCGTGATCAATACCCTTGATCTTGAATGAAGTAACTGCTGCACCTGGGATTGAGGAGAGGATGATGCGGCGGAGGCTGTTGCCGATAGTGAAGCCATATCCAGGATAAAAGCCATCGATCTCGTACACACCCCTATTAGCCTCTTCGCTTACGATGCGAGGCTTTGAAGGCAAGACGATTGATTTATCAAAAATATCTGTCATAGCGATGTTATTAAATTAATTAAAAGTTGATTTTAGCTAGATAATTATAAATCAAATTAGGCACAATTACAAGGGCTATCTTTGGTAAAACTCAAGTACCTGACCAAGGTCAAATAGTACCTCAGTGCTTGTGTTGCTAGGCTTGCCTTTGATTGTAAGCTCATGCTTTTTGCCGTCCCATGAGAGCCAGTCGGGAGTCTGCACGTTTTGCATCCTTGTCTCTAGTTCGTTCCAGAGTTTTGAGTTTTTGCTACCTTCGCGGATCACGACTTTGTCCCCTGCTTTGAGAGCGAGAGAAGGTACGTAAGAGCGTTTGCCGTTTACGACGAAGTGACCGTGAGCAGCTGCTTGTCTTGCAGCGAGGTGAGTTGGGCAAAGGCCTGCTCGCCAAACTGCATTGTCGAGCCTTGTCTCAAGGAGAGCAAATAGATTGACTGAAGGGTTGCCTTCTTTCTTTGCGAGAGCTTGCTCGACGTATTTTGCAAACTGCTTTTCGGATACAGCATAAAACATACGAGCCTTTTGCTTCTCGTTCATCTGTGTACCGTAGTCAGAGCGTGGGCGGTGAGATTTGCCCTTGCGTTCAGAACGCTGCGCAAACTTTTGTGTTTGCGTCTTTTCAAATACTGGTGCCCCGAGGCGTCTTGCAATTTTGTATTTTGGACCTATCTGCATGTTTTTAAATAATTATTGTTTATACTCTTCGTGGTTTCTTTGGTTTTGGACCATTGAAAGGCACCGGTGTCACGTCTTTGATGGACATGATATTGATACCTTTTGAAATGAATCCGCGGATGCTTGATTCGCGACCGGAGCCAACGCCTTTCACGATCACGTGAACTTCACGCATGCCCATGCCGTGAGCGAGGGTGCCGAGAGTTTCGCCCACCTTCGCTGCTGCAAATGGAGTACCTTTTTTAGCACCCTTAAATCCGAGGCTACCGCTAGAAGAAGTCTTGAGTACGTTGCCTGTCTTGTCCGTAAGTACGAGCTTGGTGTTGTTGTATGTAGATTCAACACAAAGTCGGCCAGTCTCTACGTGGCGCTTTGAAGAAGTAGACACTTGCTTTGCCTGTGCCTCACCTTCGCCTTCTGTTTTTACGATTCTTTTCTTACCCATATTGATTATCTATTATTTCTTCTCAACAGCTCGGCGACCAGTACCCATAGTCTTGCGTACGTTACCACGGCGTGTACGAGAGTTGGTCTTTGTGCGCTGACCACGTGCTGGAAGTCCGCGAGAGTGTCGCACTCCTCTGTAAGCTTTGATATCGCGAAGACGCTTGATGTTGCCCGCGATTTCGCGCTTCAAATCACCTTCTACTTTAAATCCTTCTACGATTTTGCGGATAGCATTTTCAGTTTCGGTATCAAGATCTTTTGCTTTTGCTCCAAAGTCTACTTTTGCTTCTGTCAAAATTTGTTGAGCTCTTGAGCGTCCAATACCGAAAAGTGCGGTAAGTCCGATCTCTAGTCTCTTGTCGTCTGGAATTGTGATACCTAGTATACGCATTTTGTATATAAAATTATCCTTGTCTCTGTTTGTGCTTTGGGTTTGACTTGCAAACTACAAACAAAACACCGCCTCGTCTAACGAGTTGGCACTTTGGGCACATCTTTTTTACTGAAGCTTTTACTTTCATTCTTATACCTGTGCTTTCCTGTTGTCTAACCTACGAACGATTCGGCCTTTGCCACCGTACGGATCGAGAAATACTTCTACACTGTCTCCAATGAGAACTTTGATCCTGTTGAGTCGCATCTTGCCAGAAAGATAGGCTAACACCTCTTTCCCGTCCTCGCTTAGAGAAACACGAAAAAACGCGTTTGGAAGTGCTTCCGTCACTGTCCCTATTACAGTATCCTGCCTGTCTTTGACGCTCATTTAATCAATAAAAACAACATTATTCTACACGGATAAGAAGATTATCACAAAAGGTTTATTAGCGCAAGCTACTTTTGAGGCTCTACCTCAACATATATTTTAGAAGGATTGCTTGGGAAGGAGCGTTTCCAAATAGGTCGGATTGAGGCCTTTACGCCGATGATGCCGGGCTCTGCTTTCATCGCTTCAGAAATAGACGTGCGTCTTATTCCGGCTAGCTTTGAAGCCACATTTTGGGAATTGATAGTTGCGACTGCGACTGCCGAACCTTCAATTTTCAAAGTGAGAGGTTTTGAAGCTGCAATATCTGTGAGTGAAAGTTTGTTTGAGATCCTTAAGGTGTCAAAGTTTTCGACCTGTGCATTGATTGACTGCCATTCCGGGTTTTTCGATATCTCGTCGGCTATGATCCTTGCAGAAAGATCATCTCTCTTGATTGCGACGACATATGCTGTGCCTTCTTTGCTAAGGGTTGCGCTCGAGCTATCGTCTTTTTGAGGGAGCTCTTTGAAGTCATAGACTATACTTCCGTCGAGTACGATAAGTCCGCTAGGTATCTGTGCCATCAAATCTTTTTTGAGTTCATCCGAAAGATCGGCGTCGATTTTTTGAAGGGCGGTTTGCTTTTGAGTAGCATCGACTGTCTTCACCTTACCGACAAGTCCACCTGAGATAGAGCCAGAAGTCTTGGCGGTAAAGGCTTTGTATCGGGCTGCGTCAGATTTGAATCCTGGTACGGTGAAGTTGGTATTGTCTACGTTGTACTTTTCTCCTGCTTCGTCAGCTGTGACGGATACTTCGATTGAACCAGGGACTGTGCTTCCGTCAGCGTTTTTCTTCATACCTGGGACAATGATTGACTCTGGTATGCGGTAGATTAAGCCAGCTTCGGATTCAAATCTTGTGCGAGTGATGAGCCGCTGAGGATCGGTTGAAAAATTGTTGTAGACGACTATCTTCCCGGTTGCTTTGCGCTCTACCATCTCCTCGCCCTTTGCGTCCACTGCAACACTTTTAGTTTTTGAAAGCTTGATGACTTCGTAGCCGACTGCTGAGGATGTGGCAATCTGCGTAGATACGGGCACATCTTTGTTTAGAGACAGTGCTTGTCGTTTTGGAGTGACAACTACTTTAGCAGAAGCAAATACCGTCATCATGATAACGATGAAGGCGATTACTACGATGAAAATACTTCCACCAATAAGAGTGCGGCCTCGTTTGCCGCCCGCCTGTTTTTGAGGTGGCTTTTTGTCGTAATAAAAATAATCGTTCTGAGGGACCTGATTAATATTTTCAAATGTCTCGCTCTCTTGATCAAAACTCTGCTCTTGCTGAGGTGCTTCCATTCTCTTTGGGCGCACATCTTGGGTTTCTGTTTTGTTTGTAGGGACTCGCAAGAGTGGAGGTCGGTTTTTGCGAGAGCTTGAAATTGGGATATTGCGGATGCTCCTTTTGTCAGGTGGCACCACGTCTTGAAATGGTATTTTTGCCATACTAAAAATATTATACCGCTATTTCTAATATTTAAACAAAATTGTGTGAATAAAAAAAGAAGAGCAAATTATCTTCCTGTCTTTTTTCTAATCTCCCTCCTTCTCCCTCTTTATATTAAAGAGGGAGTGACTCTTATTTATTGCTCACTGAATTAACGGTGTGTTGCGTGTTTCCCCCTTTAAGGTAAAGGGGGTCAGGGGGATTATTCCAAAACAGCTTTGATGCGGCGGACGCCTTGAGCCACTGCTTCTTCTTTCAATATTTTAAATGGACCCTTCGACTCGCTAGTCGCTTGCTCAGGGTCTCGCTCACTCGCGAGATCGCTCGTTCGCTCGACATGTGGGCCGCCGCAAAATTCTTTTGAGTATGCGGTGTCGATAGAGTCGCCGATGAAGTAGACACTTACGGTGTCACCATACTTTTCACCAAAGAAGTGAAGCGCGCC
>CAZAAO010000039.1:0-4613 GCA_964483435.1 uncultured Candidatus Saccharibacteria bacterium
GGTATGTCGTCTGCATTGATCTCCTCTTCTGGGTATTCTATCGCAGGAGCTTCGTCCTTTGGAGCTTCCTGTTTTGCTGGAGCTGACTGGCTACCTCCATAGGATCCGCCTCCTGCTGCACCCTTCGGACCAAACTGGATACGCTCTGCGATTATCTCGGTGCGGTATTTTTTTGATCCATCTGGAGCATCCCAACTTCGAGTCTGAATGCGACCTTCAACAAATACACCATTACCTTTGTGCAAATACTGCTTTACAGTCTCTGCTTGGCGGCCAAACACCACTACATTGTGATAGTCAGTAGACTCTTGCTTCGCACCGTTTTTGTCTTTCCATGTGCGGTTCGTAGCTACACCCATTTCACAAACTTGAATCCCTGAAGGAAGAGATTTGAGCTCTGGGTCTCGTGTGATATTGCCGTAGATAATGGCTTTGTTGATGTACATAGTTCTAAATTAGCTGATTAAATTACAAGTTCGTCGATACTTTTGTCGATCTCTGCCTCAGATACTTCTGGCTTTGGAGCTTCCTCCTCAGTGACAGATTCTTCTTTCTTTGCGCTCGGAGCTTTGACCACTGGAGACATAGTGTTTTCTCTCACAGTCTTCACTACGATGTGGCGAAGCACTGAAGGATTATCCTTGAGAGCTGCGTCGATCTCCCCTATTGCCTGCTTTGGAAGTTCAAATTTGATCCATCCGAAATAAGCTTTGGTGTATCTGTTGTACTTTACTTCAACACGCTTTGCTATCTCATAAGCGAGAGTACGGAGTGTAGGAAACTCCTCTGCGATCACCGTACCACCCCTCTCCGCCACCAAAGCTTGGATCTTTGCAACTTCTTTTGGAAGCTCATCCTCTCCGATGGTTGGAAGAATGTGGTATCCGACCTCGTAAATATCGAGGTTCACATCTTTTATATTTTCGTCCATTTATACACTCAAGCGGGTCCCTCACTGAAGAGAGGCAGGAGCCAGTTATTATAAAATTGGGCTCCGGACTCGAGTGGACATAAAATACCATATATAGAGCGTAAGTACAAGCCTAAACGCCAAAAACTCTCTTCGCATTTTGGATGAGTTTTTGACACATTATTTCCCTATCCACTCCCCTAATTTCGGCTATTTTATGAGATACTTCCATTACAAATACTGGCTCATTGCGCTTACCTCTATAGGGCACAGGCGCTACAAAGGGAGCATCTGTCTCGGACATGATTGAGTCTTCAGGCAAATATCTGATCACTTCGTCATAATCGTGGGTAAAAGTGATGACTCCGGTGAAAGACATAGTGAACCCCAGATCCAAAAACTTTTTAGCTTGCTCGATAGTACCTGCAAAAAAGTGCGCATTACCACGCAGTTTGTCACCGTGGATATTTTTGTAGCGCTTTAAAACCTCGATCACATCATCGTAGCTTTCTCTGCAATGAAGCATCAAAGGTTTGTCCGCATTGAGTGCGAGCTCGATTTGTTTTTCAAAAAGTCTGGTTTGTCTCACTCGCTCCTCTCTAAGCTTTGCCGGATCAATCCGAAACCAATCAAGACCGCACTCTCCTATCGCGACGACTTTTGGGTGATGAGAGAGGTGTTCGAAAAGCCCCTCCCCACCCTCCCCAAAAGGGAGGGCTTCCCCCTCTCCTTCGGAGAGGGGGTTAGGGGGTGAGGCCTCCCTAGGATGCACGCCAATGCACGCCCAAATATTTTCATTTTCTTCTGCGATCTTCACAGCACTTTTCGAGCTTTCTAGATCGGTACCTATTGTTATCGCTCCCACATTAGACTCTCTCATGCGCGCCAAAACATCGCTGATTTCTGTCCCATAATCAGGAAAATCCAGATGACAATGAATATCGATGTATTTCATTATGTTATTTTATCATAATCCCCCTACCCCCTTTATCTTAAAGGGGGTTTAAAAATACCTATTCAGTCTTTCCCCTCTCTTAATATAAGAGAGGGGTCAGGGGTGAGTTATTTCCTAGCAAACAGCGGCGCTTCTGGCGTTTTGTTTTCTTTTATTAGTTTGATGATTTTTTCTGCAGTCTCAGGCATCAAAGGACCGAGCATTTGAGCCACTGAGTAGAGACGAGCGACAAGATCTCTTATCATCTCCCTTCCTTGTTCTGGATCCGTTTTTACCACTTTGAAAGGCTGATTTTCTTGGATAAACCTATCGAGCTCTCCTATCTTTTCCCAAACATAATTTGCGGCTTTGCCAATTTCAAAATTTTCTAAGTACGAGAAGTATTCTTCAAATTTTTCGCTTTCATTTACTGCAGCTGGTCCCTCTAGATTGTCTGCAGCCATTTTCATTATTCTCGATGTGAGGTTGCCGATACCATTTGCAAGATTTGCATTATAGCTCTCCTTAAACTTTTCCATGGTCATGTCGCTATCTTCAAAAGTAGAAAGCTCCCGCGCTACGTAGTAACGCAGTGCGTCTGTGCCATACTCTTGCACCACATCATAAGGACTAATTACGTTGCCCAAAGACTTGGACATCTTTTGTCCGCCACTGTTTATAAATCCATCAATCACAATGTTGCAAGTCGGAGTAAGTCCCGCCGAGAGAAGCATCGCCTGCCACATTGCTGACTGCTGACGAAGGTTGTCCTTGCCAGCGTACTGCACAGGATTCCCATTCACCCAAAATTTTTCAAATAGGTCTTGGGATGGTTCACCACGCGAAGCTTCGGTTTGAGAAGCGAAGTGTGGCCAACCCAATGTAGAAATATAATTTACAAGCGCATCAAACCACACATACATTACATGCTCCGAATCTCCTGGCACCTCTATCCCCCAAGGCATCTTCGTCTTGAGGCGCGAGATACTAAAGTCCTGCAGCCCCCTCTCTACAAACGCTTTTATTTCATTAAATCTAAAATCTGGGATTACGAGTTTTGGATTTTGTTTGTACAAATCCAAAAGTTTGTCTTGATACTTGCTCCAGCGGAAAAAATAATTTTCCTCTTCCCTGATTTCAAGCTCAAGCTGAGGATGGATAGGACACTTGCCGTCGACAAGCTCCGACTCCTGCTTTTCAAGTTCGCAACCAACACAGTATTTTATTTTGTAGTTTTGTTTGTAGATGTCCCCGTTTGCATTGCATCTCTTCCAAAACTCCTGTGCTGCCGCCTTGTGATGAGCGTCGGTCGTGCGGATAAAGTGTATGTCAGGACTAAGATTGAGAAGTGTTATGAGCCCTTTAAACTTTTGTGCCCATTCATCTACATAAGTCTGGGGGTCCTTGCCCGCTTCAGTCGCCTTCTGAAAAATCTTTTGACCATGCTCGTCGGTGCCAGTATTGAAATATACTTCAAAACCCGCAAGCTTTTTGTAGCGCGCTATGATATCTGCCCTTATGATTTCCATCGCAAAACCGACATGAGGATCGGAGTTCACGTATGGAAGTGTAGTAGTAATATAAAAGCTCTTCATTCCTCTAGCCTACTCTATCTCCTCTGCTTTACGCAAGCGCTCGATTTCGGCAATTTTGTGCTTTTCGATATCGCTCAAAAATTCCATGATCATTGTAGCGAGCGGCACAGAGATGATGAGGCCGACAAATCCTGCAAGTTTGCCTCCAACAATAAGCGCCACGATAGAGATAATCGGAGGGACACCTACAATTTTCCTTACAACGAGCGGATAAATAAGCTGATTTTCAAACTGCTGGATGATGATATAAAGACCCACCACAAGCAGAGCCGCGGTCATACCGTCAGAGATGAGTGCGATAGTGACAGCTGGGATCGCCGCAAGTATCGGACCAAAGAGTGGGATGATTTCAAACATTCCAGCAAGCACAGCAAGCAGAAGAGCGTTGTCCACCTGTAGTAGAGTAAGTCCCAAAAATACGAGCATTGCGACGATGATCGCGAGCACGATCTGCCCTTGCATCCAAAGACCTATTTTGTGCTGAGATCGTTTCCACAAACTCAAGACATATTTTTCATGCTTTGCCGGTGTGACAATGCGCAAAAAGTTTGACACCCCGTCCGCCTCCATCGAAAGATAAAAAGAAAGTACGATCACAAGTATAAATGAAAGGATGCCACCAAACACCGTGCTTGCGGTTGAGAAAAATCCATTTGAGAGTTGGTTAAATGTCTCCTCAAGCTGTGTGACAATTTGAGACAGCGAAAACTTGTCAGAGATGCCGGCGATAGCGCTGCTATCCGAAAGGAACTTGCTGTTTTGGAGTGGATTCCACACTTGAAGCTCTCCCAAATACCCCGGCAGAGACGAAAGCAAGTTTGCCGACTGTGCAAGCAAAGGTAGAAAGAGGAAATAAAACGTACCCACGAGCATGACCGCGATAACCGAATAGATCAAAAGCACAGCTATGATTCGCGGTATTCCCCTTCTTAAAAACCATTGTGTTCCTGGTTCAACCGAAGAAGCGATGATGACAGACAAAAGCACGACAAGCACCACATCTCGCACTATATATAGAGCCGCCGCAAAGGCGACGATAAGTATGACCTTGATGACCGAAGAAGAACTTATCTCAATTATTTTTTCTTGAGGAGTGCGCATTTATATATTATAAGCTTATATTTTTTGAGTAAGACCTTCTAGCCAAGTTGTGGACACCTCTTCATTAACCTAT
>CAZAAO010000039.1:4713-5840 GCA_964483435.1 uncultured Candidatus Saccharibacteria bacterium
CTCGCGAGCTTTATCGACTAGAGGTGGTTTATTTTTTAGAAGCGGAAATACAGCGACTTTAACAGGCGCAATTTTTGGCGATAAACGAAGATACTCTCTCTTTTCACCACCCATCTCGTCTTCGGTATAGGCGTCGGAAAGAATAGCGAGTACTGTGCGGTCAACACCCAAAGACGGCTCGATAACATGAGGAGTAAATCTTTCCTTTGTCTCCTCATCGTAATAAGAAAGATCTACGTTTGAGGTGCTGGAGTGTGCTTTTAGGTCAAAGTCTGTACGATACGCAAGTCCGTATAGTTCTTTCCTTCCAAATGGGTATTTAAATTCAATATCAATCGTTCTTTTTGAGTAATGTGCCCTGTCTTCATCTGGCACTTCAAGCTCGTAGACATGGTTTTTATTTAAACCGATAGCTTCCACCCAGTCATGCATAACTTTTCTCCATTCTTCAAACGATTTTTGCCATTCGTTAGGATGAACGAAATATTCAACTTCCATTTGCTCAAATTCTCTTGAACGAAATACAAAATCGCGCGGAGCAATTTCGTTACGGAAAGATTTGCCAATTTGTCCTAGCCCAAAAGGAAGCTTAGGGTGGAAGGTGTCAACAATATTTTTAAAATTTACGAACATCCCTCCAGCTGTCTCGGGACGCAAATACACCACAGAGTCCTCATCCTCAACAGAACCAACCGATGTTTTAAACATCATGTTAAATTGCTGAGGTGAAGTAAGATCGTTACCATCGGGGCTTTTTATTTTGTTTTCTTCGATTTTTTTACCAATCTGCTCCAATGTAAGACCGGCAGCACTAATGCCGTTATCTTCTAAAATATGGTCAGCACGGTAGCGCTTGTGTGTTTTTTTATCCTCAACGAGAGGATCCGAGAAACCAGCGACGTGACCTGATGCCACCCAAGCTTTTGGGTTCATTATTATAGCCGCGTCCATCCCATACATATCTTCCCTATCTTTAATAAACATCTTCCACCACAAGTTCTTTATATTGTTTTTTAGGGAGACACCCATTGGACCATAGTCCCACGTACCAGCAAGGCCGCCATAAATCTCAGAGCCTTGAAATACAAAGCCGCGGCGTTTGCAAAGGGAGACTATCTTTTCCATTT
>CAZAAO010000040.1:0-5583 GCA_964483435.1 uncultured Candidatus Saccharibacteria bacterium
TGCTCGTGCATACAGCGGGCAGCATGGAAGCGAAATACATGGAAATCAGGTACGCGGGTGAAGGTCAATTTTTGGGTCCGTTCAATTTTGGTTATGGAGCTTTGACCAACAATGGAGGAAGCATCTTTGCAAATTATCTCAAGGTGCTCACACAGAACGGCTCCGCCTTTCATCATGAGACAGGGAGCACGACTATTGTCTCGAGCGAGGTTCTCGGAAGTTATGACCGATCCATTGTTTTCAAAGAGGGGAATCTCAATATTTCAAACACATCCTTCGCTCCTAGCTATGCAAATCTCTCTTTGAGAAATAAATCAGTTGGCGATGTGCCCGACCTTAGGCAAAACTATTGGGGTACTCCCGAAGGTCCTTATCACCCAATCTACAACGCTACCGGCACAGCCTCTCTCATCGAGGGTGAAGCTCTCTTTATACCGTTCCTCGGGTCTCTAGATGAGATTGTTAAAGACCCAGATCCGGTCGCTACTTCTACCGAGAGTCAAAACGAAAGCGGCACTTCTTTAAGCGATAGCCCGGCGGCAAGTGCGGAGGAGGCTTCGGAAACTGCTCCAATACCAGGTGGTCGTAGGCATCAAGTAGAAACATCTACTCCCGAGCCGCAAGTCACGTTTCCTCAAATCGTATATGAAATCATGCCTCAACAAAGTAGTCGGCCAAGAGCCGCTTCGCGGGGTGAAGTGCAGGGCACAAGTACTGGATCCTTAAGCGCGACAGCCGCTACTACTTCCACGACTACTCTACAAACACAACCAAGCGGACCTTCGCTCATAGATTCAAATTCACAAGCCGCGGCAGTGTCTGTATCTTGGCAAAACGATTACACTGAGCTCAAATACCTTTTGTACTTTGTGCTTGGTCTGGTGCTGCTCCTCATACTTATTTTGTTTACTCGTGAAAGGAGAGAAAGCTGATTCATCAAATATAGACTCAAATTATAAAATGCAAAAAGCGGCGGGGCACAAGGCCACGCCGCTTTGGTTTTACTCTAATTCGGAGTCCGTGTAGTTGACTCCGAACCCGAAAGAACTGGTGCCAGCAGAGAGCTGTCCTGTAAGTCCGTATGCACCTTGGACCGAAGGGACAGTAACTGATATCGAGTACATACCTTGCACTGCGGTAGGTACAGGGAGGATCTTTTGTGAGATACCTCCAAACTCTACCTCAATCGGGACCTTCGAAGCTACGAACGCCTCGACTCCCGAGATGAGGATTTTTATTTCTTCTAGAGCGTGGACTGGATTTTTTTCTCCAGCAACCATAGTTTCCTGCGGTTGGTTTGGTCGATGAATCGGACCAACTCCTATTGAAGCCATTTCAGGTCTGAACCGAGCCGCAATAGTTGCAGTGCTCGGAATAGCAGAACCATCCACTACTCTCACGAGAGCAAGTATACTCTCACCTCCGAGGGCTGGCCCCTGAGCTTGCGTCCAGACGACTCCTCGAAACATTGAGGGTAGAATGACTTCAATCGATTCCGGAGAAGCTCGCAGAATGGTCACATCATCGTAACCATTCACGAGTACTTTGACCGGCATCGCTTCACCCCGCTCGTAGACTCGGTCTACTAGTTCGTGACCACGGATTGTAACCAAGTCACTGTCAGTAAACTTGGAAGATCCAGACCATGTACCCTCAACTCCTGTTATTGTAAAGGGGCTAAGCGAAGAAGAGGAGCATTTGCCCGATGTACATCTGCGGGCTATTTCAAGCGCGCTTGCCACATTGAGCACCAGCGGTTCTTCAAAAACACCTTGTAGGTATCCTGAGAACCGTCCGGCCAGTGCGTAGCTCTTGAGCTCTGCTGGTGAAAAGTTTTCACCAGTTTGCTCAAGGAGTAGTGATTGTGTGCCACCGACTTGTGGAGCTGAGAATGATGTCCCAGCCACTGTGCCGAGAGTTGAATCCACCACTGCGGGCGCTCCAACTTCTACAGCATCCCAAAAATTGGAAAACTGGATCTTGTGATCAGTAGCATCAGTGCCACCGACGCAGGTCAGATTTTCCAGCTCTGATAGCGAGCAAGGGAGCCAAGGCGAACCTCGCTCTACCTTACTGTTTGCGTTCCCGGCAGAGACCACGAAACTTGCGCGGTCCTTGAGGGAATTGATAGCGAGACGCCACATTTCTGGGTTGCCCCAGAATTGTAAAGACATGTTCACTACCAGTCGCTCGTAGGGAAGCGAGTGAAGTCTAAGCATTGCTCGCAAAACGAGTGCCTCTGACCCCACTAGAATCTTACCTTCACCGTCAGCTCTGGGGACGGTGTCCAGTACCCTGTATGAAATTACAGGGGTGGATGATACGAATCCAGCTGTACGACCGGCCATTATCTCAGCCACAATTGTACCGTGGCCATTCTCGTCATCGAAGGCTGTGCCGCCGACGAAAGAAACGGAATTGGTCACATCAAGCTTTTTGAAAAGCTCGGGGTGACTGGCACGGATACCGGAATCGATAATGACTATCCCGTGCTTCGTGGTGGAGATCGGTGCTGCGGAGAGAGGCAGTATGGGAGCAAGTCCCACCTGGACCAATCTCTGCCGTGTTTCAACTGACATCGCCGGCGTATTGGCTTGGGTCGAGTATACCAGCGCACTTACGCGCGCTGACTCAACCGTTTTTTGCCCCCCTCGTTCTTTCAGGTCGCACCCGAGCCCCTTTTGGGGGACGTAGACGACCCAACGCTCGGCGCCGATTTCGTAGATCTTTTCCGACCACTTAGTCCCCGCGAAGGGGAGGGTCGGGATGATCCACTCGAATTTTGCCGAGCCGGGCAAGATTGCCCCGAAGAGATCTGGTTTTTGACTAACAGATTCTCTGGGTATTTTGGCCCAGAGTCCTTGCGTCCCACGATACTGCGTATCGGTTAGGACGGCTATACATTGCAAATCTGTCAGCTCGATCTTTGTGTTTTGGAGCTGGCCAAAGGCGAGCCCCGGGAAAATTGCAAACAACGCAAACATCCGGAGCATAACGGCTCCTCCTTCTTCTTTTTCGGACTTCTATTTCAGAGAACGAAACTAGTTATATTATAATGGTTTTTTACTTTTTGTCAAGGTGGGAGTGGGGACAGTGTTTAGGCTTTCAAATTATGAATATTTGGCCAATCTTTTCCACAGCGGAGCTATTTTAGTTGACTATAAAAATGTACAATTAAATATAAATATGAACAGGAAACAAAAAATTTTGCTGTTTTCGTCTTTGGTAGTGATAGCATTACTTGGAGCACTTTATGTATCTGGTTTTCGATTCTTCAAAAAGACACCTCAATTTATATCCACAAACGTCGCTTCTAATGAAAAAGATGTTGATCCAAACACCATACCGGGCAATTTGCCTCAAAATTTGCCACAAAACGATGGGGCTGTAGCAGAAAACAAAATAGTGACCAGTCAGTTTCTTGACGCGACTTACAACAACAAATCTGAGACCCAAAGTGTAAGAAGGTACTATTCAAGCAAGACCCTCGCGGAGAACGCAAAAGAATTTGAAGAGTATTTCAAGACAAACAGCTGGACGGTCACACACAAGCAAGAGGAATCAAACATGATTGTTTTTTATGCTGAAAGCAAAGAGGTGTCAGGTGTACTCAAAGTGCTTATTTCCAAAAACTCTGTAACAGGTGACGTGATGGTGGAAACTTCTCTAACGGAATAATCTTATGAAGAAACTTATTAATTATTGTAATCATCTTTTAGGCAAAAAAATCTATTTCATTTTTGTCATCATAGCTGTGATGGGCTTATTTTTTAGCCTAGGCATTAATAGCACTGAAGCCTTAAGTTGCAGTTACAGCCCTCCTCGTTCTCCTCCTTTAGATCGTTATGGATGTCTCGACAGCGGTGCTTGCGACACCTACGGGCCTGGTTCTGGTACAGCGTGCACAGGTGAGTGGACAAACTGTACTCAATATACGAATTCTGTTACGGGCGAGCGTTGGATGAGCTGCAGTTGTAGTACTTCTTGTCAGTCAACCGGGCGCACTATCTCTAGTTCATCGTGTGGAAGCAACAATGTTTGCAGCTATTCATATGGAAACATATGTAACGGTGGAAATGTGAGCGGCGGTAATTGTATTCGTGTCACTCCGCTTGACTCCAATGGCAATCCTGTGAGTGGGGGGCCAGGTAATCCTCCGGAGTC
Organism: uncultured Candidatus Saccharibacteria bacterium; assembly: GCA_964483435.1. Lineage (GTDB taxonomy): Bacteria > Patescibacteriota > Minisyncoccia > Phycocordibacterales > WO2-35-19 > CAZHJF01. Next base: position 4,165 of record CAZAAO010000040.1, read on the forward strand.
AGTATGTAACTCTGAGGAATTTAGTTTTGGCCCTTATGGAGGTACGTCTTTTACTACTTACGTCGGCGACTCTACCTACTTATCTTTCCAATACTCCACTTCTGCAGGGGCTAGAAATATTTCAGCTGCTATAGTCGGATGCCCTGCTGGTGCGACATGTACTCCATCGGCAACCACTACTGAGTGGGTAGCTCCTTCTGATGGAAATTTGGTGAGAGGTGTGACTGTCACTCCAACCAATACAACACCGGGAACTTATAATGTTTCAGTAAAGGCGTATGTGGCAGAAAATCCAAGTTGTGCAAAATATGCCAACTATACAATCACAGTCAAACCTTCCCGTAAAATGGTGTGTGATGGTGGCTGGCACGATATTCCACCAAATCCAATAGGTATTGGTATAAGTAGTGGTCCTCTCGCGCTTTGGAATAATGGTAGTCAGTCGTGGGACAAATACATAAAGGCGACTTACAACGGCAGATACTACACACAGGTAAATCAGACCACATGGAGCAATGCCAATTTCTCGACGCGCTGTAATTATACAAACGGAATGGCGGATACCTGCACTTGGGATCTTCCTGTAAATATGCCAAACACAGGCTCCAACGGTTACCAAGCCGTACCTGGCTGGCCAATGGATACATCGGGTCCGTATGGAAGTGGTACAACAGTCACAGACTCGAACAACCGAACAATTGAATTAAAGCAAAACGGCAATTCTTTCCAGTACAAGTGTTCTACAGTCCAACCTCCATCAAATGAAGCTGTCTGCGATGGCGCTTGGAGATATTTGCCAGATCGTGGGGCGACACTTTATCAGCCTGTTGGTGCGTATGTCGGCAGTGGTCTTGATAGCCAATACAAAGACTCTGTGGCTATAGCCACGGGAGGAAATGGTTCACCAGTTGGCGCATATATCACAAGCTGCAAGTTTAACGGTACAAACACTTGCAGGTTTGAATCTAATTGGACAAGTATTGGGGCAGTTACTTCAAGTCCTCTCAATATTTCGCTAGGGTGGTCTCTCGAAGTCAATCTAAAAACGACATGGGCCGGTGGTGAATGGGTCAAAAACATCAATCGCAATAGCGGGTGGTCCGGATGGGCAAATCAGGGTGCTGACAATGGGATGCTCTGGGGTCAACCTTACCGCTTCCAAGACAAACTAGGCCGCTACTGGCAGCTACGCAATGCGAGTGGTGGGGTGGCATACGCTTGTGGCACTAATCCTGTGTGTGTAAGTTTAAATTTTGACAGTTCAAGAAGTAGTATTTCCAAAACGAATCTAAACGGCAATGAAGCCTTTACAGTGAAGTGTGATTATGGAGTAAGGGGTATTGATGCGGTGGGAGTCACTACTGGCGGTGGTGCCACCTGTGCGTTCTCGAGTTGGGATAGTGGCAACAACAGCCGAAC
>CAZAAO010000041.1:0-5387 GCA_964483435.1 uncultured Candidatus Saccharibacteria bacterium
GAAGCATTTCATTAAATACTGGCCGACCCGGAGTTTTGGCGGTTTGTTTTTCCACAAAAATATCAACAACCTCAATTTGTTCTTTAACCGCCAACTCTTTGAGTTCGGCCAGTTGGTCCGAAATGCTTCTCACTTGTCTATCTTTATCATCCGTAGACTTGCGAGTATATATGAAAAACTTTTTGGTTTGATTATTCATAATATGTTTTAAAAACCTAAAAGGGCGACCATGTTGCACCAATATTACCTTTCGGCAAAATTGAACACAGTCGCCCGTTTAGATGCTCAAGCAAATGAAAAGCCGAAAGTGTCTAATATTGGTGCAACTCAATATTACCATTTTTATTTTTGTATTGGCAAACGAGGAGCCACGCGGAGCGTGGAAAACCCTTTTGGATTCTGAATTCGGCGGGGGAAATACATTAGGGTCGCGCCTGCGGCGCGACCCAATTTCGGCTCTAAAATCCGATTTCGTTTTTTGGCGGAGGAGGTGGGATTCGAACCCACGGTACCGTTTCCGATACACAGTCTTTCCAGGACTGCCCGTTCGACCGCTCCGGCACTCCTCCTTATTCGCTAATATACAATATATTTTGTTTTAACTCATCTCTCGGAGGCGGCGGATGCGCTCTGCTGCTGGAGGATGCGTCGCGAAGAGATTGGCAAAGGCTTGCCCTGTCCCTTTGCCAAAAGGATTTGAAATATACATATGAGCGGTGGCGGTAGTCGCCCTGCGGACTGACCCAGGGTAAGAAGATATTTTTTCGAGAGCAGAAGCAAGTCCTTCGGGGAATCGTGTGAGGAGAGCCCCACTTGCGTCTGCCAAGTACTCTCTCCTTCGTGAGATTGCGAGTTTGATAAGCGATGCGATAAGTGGAGAAAGTACGATGGCGACGATGCCAAGTATCGCTACTATGCCGCCGATACCTCCGCGATCATTGTTGTCTCTTTTTCCAAACCACATACTTCGAAGCACCATATCGGAGACGATTGAGAGGAGGCCAACAAGTACCACGACGACGCTCATAAGCAATATGTCTCTGTTTCCAATATGAGAAAGCTCGTGAGCGATGACACCTTCAAGCTCGCGCCTCTCCAAAGTATTGAGAAGTCCGGTAGTCACAGCGATGGCTGCGTGATTTTTGTTCCTTCCAGTCGCAAACGCATTGGGCACTTGCTCTTCGATCACATAAAGTTTTGGCATAGGAAGCCCAGCAGCAATCGAGAGATTTTCGGTCACAGTATAGAGGTCGTAATACACATCTTTTTTTGCTTCATGCGCGCCCGAGACAGCAAGCGCGATTTTGTCCGAAAACCAGTAACTCCCGATATTCATTACCACGCTCAAAATGATCGCGATGTAGAGTATTTCCGGTGCGCCGTAAGCTTCGGATATGAAAAATCCAATGAAAACAATGAAAGCTAGAAAGAAGCCCATCAAAAGATAGGTCTTCAGCACATTGCTCGACTGGTGAGTATAAATATTGCCTTGCATAGGGCCATTATAGCAAATTCCCCGCCTTAAAATAAGGTGGGGTTAGGGGAGGTTATTACTTATTCACTCCTTAGCAACAGTTTGTACCTATTTGGCTTTTGAAGGATCTCGCCTCCTCGTATATCATGTACTCATGCCAGACGCTCGCCCATCACAAATCCGCATCCCCCCTCACAACACTGAGGCCGAGAAGGCTCTCCTCGGATCAATCATGCTTCGCCCAGAAGTATTATATGAAGTAGGCGACATTGTAAAAAAAGAAGCGTTTTACTCCGAGAAGCATCGCATCATCTTTGAGACGATGATCGAGCTTTTTTCAAAGCGCAATCCGACCGACCTCCTAGCAGTCTCTGCGCGCCTCAAAGAAAAAAACGAACTCGAAAATATCGGCGGCTCTGCTTATCTTGCCGACCTGGTAAACTCAGTACCTTCTTCTTCTAACGCTGTGTACTACGCACAGATAGTGCAAAAGAAGCACATAGCTCGCAATCTGATCGGGGCAGCAGATTTTATATCTTCTATCGGCTACGACGAGACTCAAGAGATCGAGGAGCTTCTCGATCAGGCTCAAAAAAGGATTTATGATGTGACAAATATCACGAGCGTACACAAATTTGTCGAGCTCAAAGAAGAGCTCACCGAAGCGTGGGATAGGCTCGATCGCTTGCACAACTCTGGCGACGGACTTCGTGGAGTGCCTTCTGGCTTCCCTGCTCTTGATGCGAAACTCTCTGGTTTTCAAAAGTCAGACCTTATTATCCTCGCCGCTCGCCCATCAGTAGGTAAGACTTCTCTTGCGCTCGACATCGCGCGACAGGCTGCCGTACAGCACAATATCCCTGTCGGTATCTTCTCCCTCGAAATGAGCTCACAGCAACTTGTAGACCGTATGCTCGCTGCGGAGTCCAACGTGGACGCGTGGAAGCTTCGCACGGGTGGACTCAATCGTGAAGACGACTTTGCAAACATCCAAAGAGCGCTCGACACTCTCTCGAAAGCACCAATTTTTATTGACGATCAACCGGGCAACAATATTTTGAAAATGCGCGCAGTTGCAAGAAGACTTAAGAATGAAAAAGGTCTTGGAATGATCATGGTCGACTATCTCCAGCTTATGGCGCCTACTCAGACCCGAAATACAGACAACTTAGTCCAGCAGGTGACCGAAATATCTCGTTCTCTCAAAAACCTCGCCCGCGAGCTAGATGTGCCCGTGATCGCTCTCTCGCAGCTCTCTCGTGCAGTGGAGCAGCGCGGAGGCAGACCAAGACTTTCTGACCTTCGTGACTCAGGTTCGATCGAACAGGATGCAGACGTGGTCATGTTTATCCACCGCGAGGACAAAGCAGGATTCAAAGAAGACTCAGAGAAGACCAACATTGCCGAGATCTTGATCGAAAAGCACCGCAATGGTGCCACGGGCAAAGTAGATCTCTTCTTCAACGAAAAGAAAGCCACATTCCAACCTCTCGAAAAGGCAGAGTTTGGCGGCGTCGAGGGCGAGTTTCGAGACTTTTAGATACGAAGTAACTAATAAATTACGAATGAATACGAATACAAAATGGAACCAGAGTTAAATAGCAAAACAAGTGTAAAAGTACTGTATCCGGATTTATCGTACAAACTTGTAGGTATCCTTTTTGAAGTTCACAAAGAGCTTGGGCAATACGCCCGAGAAAAACAATATGGAGATCTTATAGAAAAGAAATTATCAGAAAATCAGATTCGTTTTAATAGAGAAATGTCCATATCTAATACTGGAAATATAATTGATTTTTTAATAGACAATAAAATCATACTTGAACTTAAGTCATCGAGAAATCTCACAGCTGAATTTTTTAGACAAATTCAAAATTATCTTCAACAGAGCAATAAAGAACTGGGTATCCTGGTAAATTTTAGAGCAACTCACTTAAGGCCAGTTCGTGTTTTAAAAATTAATAACGCGAGGGAGAAAACAACCAAACTTAATATCAGTGCTAGTAATAATGTCTATTTAGCTGGGCAATCAAATCAGCATGATGATAATTGGAAAAAAATATTTTATGACATAAAAGAATGTGATTTTTATGATTGGGAAATTCATTCAGACCAAACCTCACCTGATACTTTTTTCCCGGATGATTTAATTGCTGTAAGTTCATCCGATTATTTAATTGCAAACCCCGGAACTGCTCCATCTGAAGCTACTTGGTTAGAAATAGGCTATTTCTATTCCTTTCATACAAAAAAACCTGGCGAATTTTGTGATAGATTAATAATTGTCTGGAAAGATGAGAGATCGCCAAAGTGGTCGATTGAATTTATAAAAAAGGCTGGACATATAGTTAAAACTGCTGAAGAGGCAAAATTAAAACTTATTTCCCTTATTCGCAACAATTCGTAACCTATTTGTTACTTCGTATATATGAACTCGATTGAGCGACTTATTAAGATTTTTTCGGAATTTCCAGGCATTGGCCCGCGACAAGCACGGCGTTTTGTCTACTTCCTCCTTACCCGCCAAAACGGCGCAGTCGAAGAGCTCGTGGGCAATCTTTCCACCCTCAAAGACGACGTGACGCGCTGTAATGAGTGCGGCAGATTTTTTGAAAAGAAGCACGCACGTGCGGAGCTCTGTAATATTTGTGCAGATGAGCACCGCGACGCAAGTCTACTCATGATAGTCCCACGCGATATCGACCTCGAAGCAGTCGAGAAGAGTCGTGTTTATTCTGGATATTATTTTGTACTTGGTGGCACAGTACCTATCCTTGATAAGGAGCCGGAAAAGCGTATCCGCGCCAAAGAGCTCAAGGACATCGTCGACCGCAAGGCAAAGCACGGACTCGAAGAGATAGTCCTCGCCATGAATTGGAACCCAGAAGGTGAGAACACGGCCGACTTTGTGGAGCGGCTACTTCAAAGTGTGACCGAACAGTATAAAATAAAGGTAAGTCACTTGGGCAAAGGACTCTCTATGGGTACCGAGCTCGAGTATGCAGATCCGGATACACTTAAAAACGCATTAAAAAATAGAAATTAACATGCACCCGATTACAAAAACTTATCCTTACTTACTTATCGTCGGATCACTCATTGGACTCTTGGCTTCTTTTTTCCTCATGCTCTCGACGATCGAGCTCATCAAAGATCCAGCTGCACAAGTCCCATGCAACTTGAGTCCATTTGTATCATGCAGCGGCTCAGCTACTTCCTGGCAAGGCGAAGTCTTTGGCTTCCCTAACCCACTCCTCGGCATCGCATCATTCTCTATGCTTTTTGCAATCGGGGTGATGCTCTTCTCTGGCGGGCGCTCTCGCAAACCTTTGTGGCTTCTCGTAAACCTCGGCACATTGGCTTCGTTTATCTTTATCGTCTGGTTTATATATCAGAGTATGTTTAGGATCGGATCGCTTTGTATCTACTGCATGATCACATGGATCGTCACCTGGCCTATTTTCCTCTACACTACTATTTGGAATTTCAAAGAAAATCACTTTGAGTGGAGTGGCTTCAAAGCTTCAACTCAAAAAATGATAACTAGGTTTTTTGATATCGTCTCCGACTATCACATTCAAATACTCATAGTCTGGTACCTCGCTGTAATCTTCCTCGCATTGTTTAGATTCAAAGATTTTTTCTTTAGCTAGACATGTGCATAACAAAAAATCCCCGTAAGGGGATTTTTGTTATGCTATCTTTTCTATTTTGACTTTAAAGAAAGGTTGTCGATGGCCGTTTTTCTTGAAGTATCGGCTCTTTTGTTTGTATTTGATCACTGTGATCTTTTGTCCGCGGCCGATCTCGAGTAGGCTTGCCATCACCTTGGCACCGTTTACATAAGGAGTACCTACGTCTACGCTGTCGCCGCTATCTACCAAAAGCACCTTATCAAAAGTGATGCTGTCAC
>CAZAAO010000042.1:0-5287 GCA_964483435.1 uncultured Candidatus Saccharibacteria bacterium
AGGTAAACGCTATTGCACAAACTCTGTCTGCTTTGAATAGCGATTTGCTATAATACTCCCATGAAAAAGTTTATATTGGTAATCGTGGTGATCGTTTTAGCCATCGCAGGATATTATTTTTACTTCACATCTTATAAAAGCATCGTTGATGATGAGAAGGGGGCACCGATGGTCGGTGCTAGTACGATGGAGTTTGAAGGAGAAATTAAGAATATAAATAAAGATGCAATTGCGTTGGATGGTCCGACAGTTATTACCGTTTCAAGCGGAAACACAGAAACATACATTGCAGTGCCTTCAATGGGTATAAATCTATGTGCGGCCAAGAATAATATAGTAGATGTGTTCACTTTGAAAGTCGGCGATAAGGTCTCTGTAAGTGGGGTCTCCGATAACCAAGGAAGGATAGTACCCTGCGAAGACGCATCCCATTATTTAAGAGTGGTGAAAGAGTAAAGATTTTATTTCAAAAAGCCCCGGGAAGCCATACGTACCGGGGCTTTTCTTTTGGGGGGAAACTATTAGTATAAAGATGTGAGGCAATTTTATTCAAAGATCAAAATATTTGTAGAAAAGCACGAGGACAGGCTCGATACAGTCGCATTCGTGGGCGGCTTTGTGTTTGATATTTTGACCCTCAAAATGGCAGATAGTCTGCTTGATAACTTGATCGTTCTCGGGTACTTGCTAATCGCGGCCGTCGGCATCATTACTCTACAATTTTATTCTGGCGGCAAGCTTCGCCACAATATTTTTGAACGGATAGTCCTTTGGATCCCATTTATAATCCAGTTTAGTTTTGGTGGTGTCATGAGCGTGCTTGTAGTCTTTTATGCCAAGTCGGCGAGTCTAATCTCAAGCTGGCCTTTCATGCTCCTACTTATTGCAATTTTTGTAGGTAACGAAAAATTTAGAGCGAGATACACTAGGCTCGCCTTCCAGATTTCTGTTTTATATTTCTTGATTTTCCTTTTGCTCATATTTTATGTACCGATGATCATAGGTCAAATGGGGAGTTTGGTATTTTTACTGAGCGGACTACTCTCGCTTATTATAATTGCTCTATTTATAAAGATTATCGAGCACGGGCGCGCGGCTCATGTAAGGCATTTCTTTTCAAATATTTTGATTGGTGTTGGAAGTGTGTACGCACTTCTAAATATTTTATATTTCACAAATATTATTCCGCCGATCCCACTTTCTTTAAGAGAGATTCAGGTTTACGAGAGTGTATTACCAAAGGGTAGTGGGTACACCGCTCTCCTTGACCTCTCCTCTGACTGTAGATTTTGTTTGAGACCAGCAGTACACCTGCCTCAGAGTGGCCAGCTTTTTGTGTACAGTTCGATCTTTGCTCCTACCGCCTTAAAGACTGGAGTCATACACGAGTGGAGTGAGTATGACGAGTCAAGTGGAAAGTGGATCGTCCGAGCGCGTGTACCTTTTTCGATCAAAGGAGGGCGAGCGGAAGGTTTTCGTGGATATACTCTCAAATCAAATATTTCTCGCGGTCGTTGGAGGGTCAAAGTGAAGACTTCATCAGGTCAGATCCTCGGTCGCATCACCTTTAAAGTGCTCCCTTATGACGCAAGTATTGAAGCCCTTAGGAGAGACCTCTAGTCGATGTTAAATATTTTTTAAAGGACCCGGAAGCTCGGGTTCATTTTGCGTTCACTCTAAATCTTTAGAATGCAGAAAGAAGGTAAAAATATTATGGACACATTATACAAAGCTGACGTCTTCTTTTTCGTAAGTACGATCTCGGTTGGAGTGGCGACACTTCTTCTTGTGATTGTATCGTGGAAGTTTATTTCTCTTATTAACGAGGTGCGTCGTACCGCTAGAGTCTTGCGGCGCCAAGTGGTCCGGACAAGTGCTGTGGGTGGCGTACTTATAGACAAAGCTCTGCGGACGTTTGCGTTATCAAAAGCTTTTATCAACTTTTTTAAATTAAAAAAATGAAACAAAACAAAAGTGGCAAAGCAGGTGCGTTTCTAGCAGGGGTGGCGCTCGCGACCATAGCGGGCGGATACTTCTTGTTTGGTTCAAAAAACGCCAAGCGTAATAGAGAAAAAGTCGAAGCTTGGACTCTTCAAGCTAAGTCTGAAGTCCTCGACAGTCTCCGCAAAATGAAAGATATCTCCAAAGATAAATACTATGAAGCAGTTGACACTATATCCGAAAAGTATGCAAACCTAAAAGAAGTAGGGAAGGAAAAAGCGGAGAAGTTTAAAAATGAACTACGCGATCACTGGCAAAACATCGAAGAGGACGCAGAGGCAGAAATGAAAGCGATCGAAGAGGAACTCCAAAGAGGAGAGGAGGAATCGGATGAAGTTAATAGTTAATCAAATCATATGAAAAGAATAACAATTGGAATGTTTGAAGAAAGGGCTGACGCTGAAAAAGCGATCAACTATATTCACAATGAACTTGGGATAGATGCAGATGATATCTCCTATGTTTATAAAAACATTGATGGAGAAGTAAAGGAAGTGGATGTAGATGATGTGGCTAAGGATACTTTAGGGGAAAGCGCGGCTAAGGGTGCGGTCGTCGGTGGCACGATAGGAGCTCTTGCTGGTATTGCAGCACTCGCTGGTGTTATACCAATCATTGGGCCTCTTTTTGCAGCGGGGCCACTTGCGGCAGCTTTGGGACTCTCAGGCGCTATAGGTACTACAGCTGCAGGTGCTGCGACTGGAGCAGCTGCGGGGGGTATAGCAGGAGCTCTTATCAACTGGGGTGTGGGTGAGAAGGAGGCGACAGAGTATGCGGATTCGGTGGAGAAGGGAGGAATACTTGTAGCAGTGCACGCAGATGAAAACATGCAGGTAGAAAAAGCAATGAAAGAAAGAGGAGCTTCTACTGTGGATGTGTATGCTGTAAGTATCTAACCCTTCATCTTTGCTACACCGTCCGCATTCGATAATTGAGGTATTAAGAGTTAACCAAAAAATATGTTGATCACAATAGGTGTCATTGCTTTTATTTTGTGGCTCTTGGGGATTATTGGAGTATATTCCATCGGTTGGTTCATCCATATTCTCCTTGTATTAGCTATCATAATGTTTTTGGTCCGCATTATCAGGGGAGAAAACCCAGTAAGATAGTCCTAAGGTAGGCCATTTATGGCATTCATGAAGTTTCTTCATCATTTGTTCATAAATTGTCTGTTATAGTTCATTCATATATGAGAATAATCTTAGTTGAAGACGAAGAGAAATTAGCAGAAGTCCTGTCGCTCGGTCTATCGAAGAAAGGTTATGCTGTCGACGTCATAAATAATGGCGAGAAGGCGTTTAAGCGTATCTCTCTCAACCATATGGACTACGACCTCATTGTTCTAGACCTCATGCTTCCAGGCATGGATGGAGCGGCTATTTGTAAAGGTTTGCGTGAACAAAATATCACAACACCTATACTTATCCTGACCGCTCGCGATGAGACCGAAAGTAAAGTAAATCTGCTTTTGGCTGGTGCGGATGATTATTTGGTAAAGCCGTTCTCGTTTGATGAATTGTGTGCACGTATCCAGGCGCTGTCTCGTCGACCAGCGTCTGTGATGCCTGCAGTACTTCGCTCTGGCGATATCGAGCTTAATCCTGTAGAGCATATAGTGACAAAAAACGAAAAACCAGTGTCTCTCACTCTAAAGGAGTTTGTCTTGCTCGAATACTTTATGCGCTCTCCAAATAAAGTTATTAATCGAGAAGAACTTTTGAGTCACCTTTGGGATTTTAATTATGCATCATTTAGTAATGTCGTAGATGTCCACATCAAGAATCTTAGAAAGAAATTGGGTTTTGCAGATAAAGGCCCACTTGAGACAGTTCGCGGAGTGGGTTACCGGCTTAAGGAATAAATACAAGAGCGACTCCTTTTTTAGGAGCGAGTTTGATGTGATACTTTTGCAAGTTTTTTTTGCTGCACTGGTGGTGGCCCTTGTATTTGTCTATTTCAACTATCTCTATCGCGAGATTTCAAGCGCGATACTTGAGGGTTTGCAAGCCAAAATAATGAGCGGTAAATCTACATATGGAAATGAGATTTTGGATGCCGCGCTGCAGGTCAAAAACAGAAGCTTTTTAGCTTTTTCTTCTATAGCTGTACTTGTCACACTTATATTTAGTTTTATTATCGCTCGCGTGGCTCTAGAGCCTGCGAGAAATTCGCTCAGATCCCAAAAAAGATTTATTGGGGACATTGCACATGAGTTGCGCACGCCTCTTTCGGTGATCAAGACAAATAGTGAAGTGATGCTTCTTGATGATGCTTCTGATCCAAATGTCCGCAAGGTCGTCGAAAGTAACATCGAAGAACTCGACCGTGCTTCTCAAATCATAAACAACCTTCTTAGTCTCAACGCTTTGCTTCGACCTGACAAAATGAATTTTGCAGCGATAGATATGTCGCTTGTCGTAGAGAAAGCGATCAAAAAAGTAGAAACCCTAGCAAAGCACAAAAAGGTCCAGATAGTTTCTCACTTGAGCGGCGTTCATCCTGTCTGGGGCAACTCGACTGCTCTCGAACAGATCGCTCTCAATATTTTGAAAAACGCGGTGAGCTATACAGGAGAGGGTGGTACTGTTACTGTCTCCCTCGAAAACGATTTATATCGCAATACTATTTTGACGGTCAAAGATACTGGCGTAGGTATCGCTCGTAAGGATCTCGTGCATATCTTCGAACCATTTTTTCGTGCCGAGAGATCCCGCAATCGTGAGCGCGGCTCGAGTGGTCTTGGGCTTACTATCGTAAGCGAACTAGTCAAACTTCATTCTGGTCGAATCACTATCCAAAGTATTCCTCATAGGGGGACGACAGCTATGATAGTTTTCCCTTTCAACAAAGAAGCTTTTCATGAGAATGAGCGTGATCTACACAACGAAATATCAATAGATTTTAGTCAGGCTCGATCCTAAAGATTATTTCACTTTCACTTCATGCTCTTTTGATAACCTCTACTATGTAGGGGTTTATTGATCAGGGTGGCCGGCGCGGCACCCCCGCGCCGGCCACCCTGATCAATCCATCATTTATTCTTTTCTGACTCATCAATGATTTCACACACATTCGAATCGCAGTCGATACCTTTGGCTGCTGTAGAAAAAAATACGCAAAATAAGCCACTCACGAAAAAAAAAGATTTCGGTCTGTACTTCCTATTCTTCATCGTGATTTATGTAATTTTGCTAGTTAAAGTAGTAAGTGGACACTCGATAGATAACCATCCTTTTTTTGGATTTTATAGTCTTGTCATTACAATCTATATTTTTTCGCGTTT
>CAZAAO010000043.1:0-4918 GCA_964483435.1 uncultured Candidatus Saccharibacteria bacterium
CGTAGCGTCATCAATTTTCTCGAATATATTTCTAACCTGCGCCACCACGCGACCCAAAAATAGGAAGCGAAGCGACCATATTTTTGGAGTGTACCCGACTAAGGGTGCACCCATAAAATAAAAGAAAAGAGCGACATTTTTGGAGTGTACCCGACTAAGGGTGCACCCATAAAATAAGTATTTATGAAGCGGTACGTAAATCATTCTGCTGAATGACTTTTTTGACATGCGAATCAAATTACCTAGTTTTTTAAAAGATCATGATTTTCATCTAGTATTTACAAATTTCAATATATATGATTTAATCTTGATAGGAAAGGAGTTGTTATGAATAACGAAGTTCGGCCCGTTACTCCCGATGAGGTTGCGGCTCACAAGGAAAACGTCCTTCCTGCTGCTGTACTCGAGTCTTTCAACGAACTAATTACGCGGAACTTTTCCGGTAATCAGGCTACCTTCAGGCAAGAAGAAGTGGTGGCCTTGATGAAGAGGAAAGGTTTGAAGCGAACAGAGATTTTTAAGAAAGGTTTCTTGAACGTAGAAGACGTCTATCGCAAGGTGGGCTGGACGGTGGAGTACGACAAACCGGGCTACAACGAGTCGTACCCGGCCACGTTCACCTTCACAAAAAAGAAACGAGCTTGATACAAGGACAGGCGCTCGACCCTTACGGGTCGTGCGCCTCTTTTTTGTTATAATTAACGCGACAAAACCTCCCTATGGGCCAAAAAATATATATTTTAAAAATAGTAGCAACTAAAAAATATAATTAATTAATACTTTCATTTTAATCCAAGCTTTAATTTCATTATGAAAAACTATTTCCAAGGGAACAAAGATCATCCGTATCACATTTCAGTCGGCGGCGTTGTGCTAAATGATAAAAATGAAATAATGGTCCACCATTTCAATAGGGAAGATTTGCCGGGCTATTGGCCGGACTTAGGAATCAATGATTTTTATATCTTGATGCGCGAGACCATAAACCCAAACGAAACACTCGAAGACGCTCTTCATCGGGGTCTGATGGAAGAGTTTGGAGTGCGTGCTGAGCTTCTTGATTACATAGGATCAGTCCAGTGTGAATTTAGAAGCGCGCCCGAACAACCCAAGATACAAAAAACTACATTATATTTTTTGTGCAAATTTGTTGACCAAGATTTGTCCAAGCGGAGCGGCGAAGACATCGAAGGTAAGACAAAGATCGAGTGGCATACACGAGATTTCCTAATACCAAAAATGAAAGAACAGGCACTCAAATACGATCGCGCCGACATCGACGAATCCTCCATATTAGAAAAACTAATCATGTAGGTACAACATAATTTGACAGATTGACTTTTGTGTTGTTTAGGTGTAATCTACGCATTAGAATATTAGAGGCAACAGGTGTGCCGGTAAACACCTGAGAAAGGGTCAGTATGAAAAAACTGATCGTTGAAACGAAGAACGCTCCCATAGGGATTGTCAGTTCAATCCTAGCCACTTGGTCTAAGTTAGCCGAGCTGGTAGATAAAGAAGTTACTCTCACTCGCGGTTGCGATTTGGAATGGGAGCTGGTCCTCCGGCATATAAGTCGTACTGCTGGCTTCTCCATGAAAGACGGTGCGGACTACTGGGTATCATACAGTGCGGTGAAGATGATCTTCCCAGCACATGTTGAGGGAGTGGAATATAGTTTTGGCAGCCAGGTCGTAAATGTTCCTTTGACCGTCGTAGAAGAGGTAATGATTTATGACGACAACACCTTTTCTTGGCACGACAGCGACAAGGCTAGACCCGAAGAAGATACGGGGACGATCAAACGACTTGCCGAAGCAGTAAGTAAAGGCAAGTTGGTCACTGAGAGCGGTGTCCATCACTACCGAAAGAACTGGATTCCAAAAATCGGGGAATGATCTTCTGTTTTAATGCACCTTCCTGAGAGCGACTCGTTCGCCCTCCTGATCTGGACTCACGAACGCGGTTTGTTCGCGCGCCAAGAGAAGGGAAAGACCGTTTTGACCTGGAACGATTCGCAAGGTTCGCTATTTAATAACTAGCCGCCCAACACCGGGACGGAATCTGGATTCAGATTCCGTCCGGTGGGGCGGTTTTGTTTTATATGGCTTGCAAGAAATTGGTTTTGCTCTAATATCATGCCCAGAAAGGACACAAAGTGAAGTACGTTGGTATCACGGATTTTGCTTCATCTAAAGACTCGATTTTGACACTGGAATTCTTTAGCGAGCAGTGCCAAAGGCTCGGTATTACTGACCGTAAGCTCATGGTGGGCGTAATGATGAGTTACAAAACTTCTCACAACATGCCGTCGAGCTGGGCCCCCTGTTGGCCCACAACGCACAACATACACAATATATTCATAAACCATCCGTTGGCGTTCAACACGCTTCATTACGCTGACTACGATGGCTTTACCTTGCCACGCGACCTCTATCAAGCGGTAAAGTACGGGGGAGAGAACCTCCACGCTCTTCAGCTTGATATGATCTGGCCAGATAGCAAGATCGTAGACTATGTCAAAAACATGTATCCCAATCTGAAGATAGTGCTTCAGGTTGGTCCGCAGGCTTTTGAAAAAGTGCGCCACGATCCGAGGATTCTTGGCGAGAGACTTAGGTTGTTGTATGGAGAATCGGTAGACTACGTTTTGCTTGACGCTAGTGCTGGCCGTGGCAAACCGTTTTTAGCACAAGACCTGGTTCCTTATATCAATGCGATAAAAAATGCAGATGATAGGTTTAATATCGCTGTTGCAGGTGGACTCGGTCCGGGCAAAATCGTTGAACTCATTAAGCTTGTGGCAATCTTTGGGGACTGTCTGAGCTGGGATGCACAAGGTGGCTTACGGCCGAGCGGGGACGCTCATGATCCTATTGAGTGGCCGATGGCGTTTCAGTATATTTACGAGACACTCGGTGTGGTGGTTTGACCGGAGTAGCGCTCGACCCTTACGGGTCGAGCGCCTCTTTATATTTGACACTTCGAATTTTTATTATATAGTGGTGGCAGATTATGAAAAAGCAGTTTGCCGGAATAATCATCCCGCGTCTCAATGCTACGCAAGTACTGCGACGCATGAATAACCAGCAGGCCAATGCCTTGCATAGGCTTTCGCTCGATCTTGATTGTTATGCAGCACAGATTGCATCGGTCAAAAAGGCGGGCCAGCCTGTGCCGGCGGACAGACAAAAGGAATTTGATGAGATGAAGGAAACAGCCATCAATTACCTAAACACCCAATTCATGTTTCAATTCCGCCCCTCGCAAAGCTGGGCGAAAATCAAGAAAATTGCTAAAGAGAAATACCCGACCATCTTTGATAAGAGGGAAGAACCGGGCGCGCGCACGAAGTGAGCGCGCCCTTTGCATTTTCTGATACAATTCGTACATGTTTAAAGTTTTGAAGAGACTTTTGATACTTGTGATATTTTGGATTTTGGTATGGGCGCCTCTCGGGCTCTTGCTCAAACCTCAAGGGTACAACTATGTAGCAAACCCGACTTTTTTTGCGGCGTACTTTGCGTTCGCTGTTGTACTTTTGTACATCTTTGCAAAAAAAGAAATCGAAAAAAAGATCAGTCATTTTAGGACTAGAGATATTTTTATAATTCTTTCGGTCTACATAGTTTCTCTCCTGATTATTATCCTCACTCGCGGGCGAGTAGGGGACAATGCACTCTCTCATGTGGACCTGCGCATGGATGAGCTTTTTTGGCTTAGTCCAAAATATTTTTTGGCCAAATCATTTGAAATAATTTTTCAGCAATCTTTTTTCGTTGTAAGTCTCGGGTTTTTGCTACGGAGTCCTTTGAGTACCAACAAAGAAATCCTTCTCTTTGGGGTCTATGCACTCTTTATACATTTGCCCGTATTTTTGTTTTTATCTCCTGTATTCGCCTCGTTTATTTGCCTCTCGGCACTGCTTTCGGGCATCGTCTTCGCGTTTGCGATCACGCATTTTAAAGACGGATTTGTTTATAGCTTTTCGGCTCACCTCCTTTTTTATGCGCTAATCTCTAGTCTGTACTGGCTCGCTTAGTTATCCACAAGACTTAGCAAAAACTCCGGTGTTATAATTCATCTCCATTATTCATTAAAAATTCATTATGAAAATCAAAATCATCGCAGGATCTACTCGACCGGGTAGGTTTAACATTCAGCCAGCAGAATGGTTTTTTTCAATTGCAAAGGAAAGCAAGGACGCTACCTTTGAGCTCGTCGATTTGGAAAAAATAAACCTTCCTCTTTTGGACGAAAAAAATACTCCTCTCGAACACAAGTATGAAAAGGATCATACCAAGCGATGGTCAGAGATTATTGATGAGGCCGACGGATTCGTCATAGTCACGCCAGAGTACAATCACTCTATCCCAGGCGCGTTGAAAAATGCGATCGATTATCTTTACACGGAGTGGAACTACAAGCCAGTTGCATACATTAGCTACGGTTCTGCTGCTGGAGGATCGAGAGCGGTCGAACATTTGCGCGGAGTAGCAGCCGAGCAAAAGATGTACGACCTTCGAGAACAGATTTTACTTTCAAACTATTGGGAAAATTTGGACGAAAACGGTAAGTACAAATTTAATGATCGTCACGTGGATGCAGCTCAAAAAATGATCAAAAGCGTGGTCTTTTGGGCACAGGCTATGAAAGAGGCTCGGGCCAAAATAAGCTAGCAATCCCCAAACTTGCTTAAAGTTGAAGGAATATCGGATATACTATAGATATATAATCCAATTCAATACCATGGAACCATCAAAAGACGATTACAAACAGATGTTTACTGAGATCATCCAAAAGCAGATTGTGATCTTGGGTCCTCAGATAGCAGTGCTTAAGGCGCGCAACGTGCCGGGGGTGACTGTGACTGACGATGGTCATGTGACAGAAGTTTCAGGCAACGAGCAGATGGCAC
>CAZAAO010000044.1:0-4121 GCA_964483435.1 uncultured Candidatus Saccharibacteria bacterium
GCAACCGCTTTGCAAGCGGAAGGTCAGGAGTTCGAATCTCCTCAGGTCCACAAAATAAGGAGCTCCAGAGGAGCGACTATATTTTGTGAGATGTCGATTTTAATAAATCGACGCCACAAAGTATGACTAAATTATATACATTATATTTCACGATCGTGTGGAATAATGTAGAGCAAAAAAGGGCGATGCTCCCGCCGGCCGATCTTTTTTATTATATAATGCGTTTATTAGACACTAAGTTTTAACATGTGGAGCGAACTTACAAATTTCGGATTTAAGAGGACCAAAAAGCAGGCGTTTGGATTTTACCTCGCGTACCTCGTACTTATCATGCTCATAGGTTTTATAGTTGGGGCCGCTTCAAGTATCATCTCACCGGATAGTGCACAATCATTCGCGGAAGGTCTCCGCCTTGGCACGATAGTCGCACTGATATGCTCGATCATTATCACTTATCTCGTCGTTCAAAAGAAAAACTTGCTTTCATTTCGCTATATACTTTTGATCCTGCTTAGCGGAGCGCTTGCCCTATTTGCTGGGGGAATTTTCGGCCTCATAGTACCCGCCGTCATCACGACAAAAAATAACAAAGTATCTTCTACTGCATTTATTGCAGCAGAGTAAATTTCACCTCAAGCTAAAAAGATAAGGGCGATCTCGATAAGTGGGATCGCCCTAGCCACACACCTCAACCTTCAAGCACTAGACTCGCCGGCAGTCCGTCGATGAAAAACCTCACCCATACTCCAGGTCCGAAGCCTTGCTGAAGCAGATACTTCAATTTCCCGTCATTTACTTCCTCCAAGTCAAGTCGCCCGCGGAAGAGACTTGTCGAACGATCTTTGTTGAAGATCTCGAGGATCATGCCACTCTGAAGACTTATGACACCCCGATCGTAGTCATACGTGCCATCTTCCTGTTTGTACGTGTCGTCAAAAAATACATACGGATTGCCGCCTGTATCCTTTTTGAGTCCTAACTTACCTCGATGTTCCATAAAAACCTCCCGCACACAATTTACCCCAAATAAGTATCTTTGCAAACTCATTAATCCCTGCTTCATACAAGTTGTGCAAAACTTGCTCTATGATGTTACGCAACTTTCTTGTGCTCTCATATTACAACTCGCACAAGTCACAAGTGTATCCGATCTACCTCCGCAGAGTACTACTTGTTATGTTTATAGCTCTCGTTGCTTTTCTGGGTGCTTATAGCATCACAAATGCGCAGACCACGACAAGCACAACGACCGATTGGAATCTATATGGCTGGTGCAGCGTAAGTGTCCAAGAGAGGCCAATAGGAGACAACGACTTCGCCATCCAATGGGATTCTCTCATCACAGGAACCCAAAGCTCTACAACATCTTACACATGGAGCGGTTACGCCGGACAAAATTCTGACAACACTCCAAATCAACAATTCGTCAGTACCCGCATATCCCAAAACGGCAATTATCAAAGCACTGTAACAGGCAAGAGCAACAGCAAATCTCGCGCTTTCACATGCAGCGCAAATGTAAACTTAAATCAAAGCAGTGATAGTCCAGGGCTCGCCGGTTCGTGCAAACCACAGGTGAATGGTATGACCGTACGCTGGTGGACTGACGAATATTGGTACCCTAGAGCGAGCACTACATACGAGTGGACTGGATCAGACTTCACATCCACTACCACACCTTCGTTTACACACACTTATAGTACCGAAGGCACCAAACGTGCACAGCTTCGTATCGCGCGAGACAACGAAGAGCTCAACCTCTCATGTGAGACTTATGTATCAAGCACCACCGGCAGCGGCTGCTTTATAGCTACAGCCGCGTTTGGTACAGAGCTCGAGCCCGAGGTGGTGACCCTTCGCAAATTTAGAGATGAGGACCTACTTACAAATAAAATTGGTCGCGAATTCGTCTCTGCGTATTACAAAGTAAGTCCGCCCATAGCAGACTATATAAGAGAGCGCGACAATCTCCGCGGAGCAGTCCGCCTCGGCCTCCGCCCTCTGATATATGTCGCAGGCAAGCTCACAAACTAACTTCGATGATGCAAAGTTTTTTGGATCAAATGACTTAGGAAGTCTTTGATGTTTGAGCCGACGGATTCCAAACTTTTTACAAAAGAAGATTTTTCGCTTAGATCGGGGAGAGTATTCACTTCGAGACAATACGCTCCACGCTTTGGATGCACGCGAAAGTCGAGGCGCGAGTAGTGTCGCAGACCCAAAGCGAGGTGGACGAGCTCACTTACGCGCTCGATCTCTCTTTTTTCTGCTTCCGTAAAGTTGCCCGGAGTATTCAAAGGATGCGCATATGCAGATTTGGATTCATAATCAAAAATATTTTGCTTGTGCGAGGAAGGAAGCACGACTTCGACAGGCATGAGCACATATGTGCTTTTGTTGCGGAAGTCGTCGATCACGCCACAGGTCGCTTCTTTGCCATCGATAAACTCTTCAGCCAGTACGTACTCGCCATATGCAAGCGCCTTGTGAAGAGCAGTACTTATATCATTTTTAGTATTGACCACGCTCAGTCCTACCGAAGACCCTCCGGTCGCCGGCTTGATCACGAGAGGGAAGGGCAAGTTTGTAAAAATCCTTTCCACCGTCGCGTTCATATCGTTTAGTGCATCGGACTTAGCGATCGATACATATAGAGGAGTGCGTACATCGTGTCTCTCGAGTACCTTCTTGGTTAGGATTTTGTTCATACTTATAGCCGAAGGCACAGCTCCCGAGCCAGTGTATGGCGTGCCAAATTGATCGAGGATTTTTTGGACAGTGCCGTCTTCGCCATAAGAGCCATGCATCGCGTTCACCACCGCGTCGACACTTCCAAGTATCCGGCCAGGACTTTTTTCAAATCCGCCTTCGTGCCATGCTCCGTCTTTGGAGACGAAGATATCTACCGGGATGTATTCCTCGGGCATTTGCTTCAAAATATTTTTGCCCGTCGCAAGCGAAAACTCGTACTCAGGCGAAGGTCCGCCTCGAAGCACTCCTATGCGACGTTTTTGAGTAGAAAGCATACTCAAATTATAGAACTTTAATCCCATATCTTCAATTTTTATTTCTTCAAATTTCAATATATAATCTGCCTATGCAAGCACTCTATCGCAAATACCGTCCACAAGATTGGCAAAGCATCGTCGGCCAAGAGCACGTAGTAAGCGTACTCAAAAACGAAGCCGAGAAGGAGAAGGTCTCCCACGCGTACCTCTTTTCGGGCAGCCGCGGTACAGGCAAGACAAGTATCGCGAGAATATTTGCCAAGTCCTTGGGAGTAAACCCTGAGGACATATACGAGATCGACGCCGCATCAAACCGCGGTATCGACGATGTGCGTAGCATCCGCGACGCAGTGCATGTACTACCTTACTCTTCCAAATACAAAGTCTACATAGTCGACGAAGTGCACATGCTTACCAAAGAAGCGTGGAACGCTTTCCTCAAAACTCTCGAGGAGCCGCCAGAACACGTCATATTTATCATGGCGACGACCGAGCCGCACAAACTCCCCGACACAGTGGTCTCCCGCTGCGAAAGCTTCGCTTTCAAAAAGCCTTCGCATTTAGCTCTGGTAGAAACTATCCTCAAAGTCGCCAAATCAGAAGGTGTGACTATCGCCAAAAATTCTGCATCCTTAGTCGCCACTCTTGCCGAAGGCTCTTTCCGCGACGCACTCTCCATCCTCCAAAAGGCGATCAATTCTTCCAAAGACAAAAAGCTAAGTGAGTCTGAGATCGAAGAAGTACTTGGCGCGCCAAGCACTTCAAAAGTAGTGAGTCTCATCGAAGCAGTAGGCGAGGGCAAGGCCGATGACGCGCTAAATGTAGTAAGGGAAGTAAGTGAAGCAAATCGCGACATGCAAGTCTTCCTCACGCTTATCATCCGACTTTTGCGTTTTGTACTTTTGCTTCGGTTTGCCAAAGATATGAAAGCCACAGTCCAAGAAGAAGTAAGCGAAGAAGACTTCGCTCGGCTCGAAGCTCTCGCCAAGTCCGCGCGCTCGGTCAATTCAAAAACTTTGATCCACTTCCTCGACGCCCAACACAGGCAAAGCTTTGCTGCAACTCCCGAGCTCCCTATAGAGCTCGCGATCCTCGAATCCTGCGGGGAGGAGA
>CAZAAO010000045.1:0-3980 GCA_964483435.1 uncultured Candidatus Saccharibacteria bacterium
CAAATATTCCACCGGAGCGTTTTAAGGATGTGATTTATTTTGATCCGGCATACACAGCTCGACCTATGGGTCTCAATATGCTTGAGTACGACCAATCTCTCCCGGAGCAAAAGACTTTTGTGGTGAACGAGCTCTTTAGTATTTTCAGGAAACTATATGGCGCTGTGCCAGAGTCTATGGGCCCAGCTTTTGAGCAGTACTTCCGCAATTCAGCACTCCTTGTGATGGAAGATCCTGAGTCGGGTAATACGCTTGTGGATGTGTCGCGAGTGCTTTCGGATAAAAAGTATCGAGACTTGAAGCTCAGCAAGTGTATGAACCCACTTGTAAAGCAGTTTTGGATTAATGCAGAAAAGACATCGGGGGAACAAGGTCTTGCCAACTATGTGCAGTGGGTAACAAATAAATTTGACGTATTCCTCGCAAACGAAATCATGCGACCCGTAATCGCTCAAGAAAAATCCGCTTTCAACTTCCGCGAAGTCATGGACAACAAAAAGATTTTGCTCGTCAATCTCTCTAAAGGAAGACTTGGCGATATCAATGCAAATCTTATTGGCCTCATACTGGTGGGCAAGATACTTATGGCCGCACTCTCGAGAGTGGATAGTTTTGGCAAAGATTTGCCTCCGTTTTATCTTTATATCGATGAGTTCCAAAATATCACTACCGACTCGATCACGACCATACTCTCTGAGGCTAGAAAGTATAAGCTCTCGCTCAATATTGCTCATCAATTTATCGCACAGCTCGAAGAGGGTATCAAAAATGCTGTATTTGGCAACGTAGGTACACTTTGCGCTTTTAGAGTGGGTGCCGAAGATGCTGAGGCACTAGAGCCGCACTTTGCACAGAGCTTCACTCCGCAGGACCTGATGAATATAGACAACCGCAATGCGTATGTAAGGCTTCTTGTAAATGGTAAGCCTGCCAAACCGTTTAATATAGAAATACCAGCACCAGAGGTAGGCAATCCAAACCAAGTCGACGATATCAAACGCGAATCGTATCAAAAATATGGAAGTGACAGGGCGGAAGTAGAGAGGATGATAATGAAAAAGTATTCATTGTAACCACACCCGCCCCTCTGCCTTGCCGGCGAGACAGGTTGAGCAGGGGAGGGAAGACAAAATAAAATAGTTCTGGAGTGATGAGGATATTTTATTTTTTTTAAAACAAATCGTGCTACTCTTTTAGCATGCTTAAAAAAAGCTTTTTCGATAGAAGCTCGCTTTTGGTGGCCAAAGATTTGATCAGCAAATATTTGGTGAGAAAAGTAGACGGCAAAATTTATCGATACAGGATAGTCGAAACTGAAAGCTATGAAGGATTTGAAGATAAGGCGAGCCACTCGAGCAAGGGACTCACTCCGCGCAATGCGCCCATGTTTGAGAGCGCGGGCACTATATATGTGTATTTCACTTATGGTATGCACTATATGCTAAATATCGTGTGTGGCAAAAAAGGGGATCCAAGTGCCGTGCTCATCCGTGGCGTTATTGCTCCCGACGGAAGCAAAATACTTGGACCAGCGAGAGTGACCAAAGCTCTCCATATAGACAAAACTCTAAATTCGAAAAAACTAGGAAGATTGTCTGGGTTATGGATCGAAGATCACAATGGGTGTGAAATAGGAAGTGAAAAAATCATCTCTACTCCTCGCATTGGTATAGACTCGGCGGGGGATAGGTGGGTCAAAAAGAAATATCGCTTCATTATCAAAAAATACGAATACAAAAAATTTAAATAAAATAAAGCCCGCCACAGGCAGAATGCAATCTGCAAGGGCGGGCATTTCCCACGGAGGGGAGCGCGACTAGTCGCTGTTGTGACGGCGCGATGCGTATTGAGGATTACCTGCGTAATCCTCAGGTCTCACGCGACTCTGAAGTTGGCGATTGGTTTTTGTAACAGGAGCCCGATCTTGAGTTTGACGGATATTCCATTTTTTCTTTCCGTCTTTCTCACCATACTCTACTGCCCTGTTGGGAAATAGTTGCTGCTGTTCCAAACTTTACCTCCTAGCTATATTATACCGCAGTCAATTGGCTCTGTTGAAGTTCGTGAGGTGCAAGGAGCTTCATGGGTATACCAGCCCCTTTTGTGAGCACCGCGATTGCGGTCTCACCGAAAAAGATCACGTACCCCGGAACTCCATCGTTTCCGTCCCACACCAAATCCTCGGCTACGGTGAAAGTTTCTCCACCCCAGTTTTCAAACAAAAAATCGTGAAGAATTACTGGTCGCTGGGAATCCCACTTTTTCCCTAATGTCCATAGCCAAAACAATATGTCGTCAACCTCGGCTGTCACGGGAAAAGTTTCGAACTTCTGGAGAGTCTCCAAAAGTTTGGTTGCGTGGGGTGTCTCGACCCACACGTCCTCTTCACCCTCGGTCGAGAGCCGGGTAAATCCGGGCCGCTCTGGCACATAGTGCGTCGCAGTCCAGTCTTTCTCGGTCTCGTTTTTTAGAAAATTAAGCGGGCACATGCCCATTTTGTAGGCAGCGCCGATGAAATCCAAGCACTCTTTTGTCATAAGGACCTCTGTATATATAATACACACTTTAAAGGAAAAGTCAATAGGTAGGAATTTGTTATTTGGCCTTGTATACACTATCATTTCGCCAGACTTTGAAAGGACATTGAGAATGACTAGGAAAAAATTCAAGGAAACATTTAAGCAGAACCTGATTTGGGGTGAGCGATCGCTTAATCCGTTTGTCGAAGGCCACTTCAGAGGGGTATCGGGTCTGTGTTTGTCTTTGTACTTTGATAAAGTCAGATTGACACTCAACCCTAAACTCGTCGCTCAGATTGCAGCAAAAATGTATCCGAGCATAGCGACATTTCCAAGATTTGACGCTTTTGTCGGCATGGTGCCAGCTGCTTACACGTTTGCGCATCAGCTTGCCATTCAGATGGTAAATCAAAAAAGGATGGAAGTTGATGTGGTTTTTGCCGAAAAGAAAGACGGCAGTATTCATATTCGCCCATCATTTGAAGATGCGCTCAAAGAAATGAGGGTTGTGATTGTGGAGGACGTGATTAGCACCGGTTCAAGCGTCAGAGCATTGATTGACGAAGTTTCAAAATGGAATGCGACCGTCGTCGGCGTGGTGAGTATCGCGTCTAGGATGGTGTGGACACCAAACGTGGGTGCTTATACTAATCTGATCGAGATTGATGATGTGCCGGTCGTGAGTCAAGAATGCTCGAAGTGTATTGCCGGCATCCCACATGACAAAGTCCTAGGTCACGGGTAATCGAGGCCGAAAGGTTCGGTTCGCGAGGTAGCGACAATGGTCGCTACCTTTTTTGTATATAGGATGATATATTTTGCTCATCATTAACGCACTCAACATGGCTAAGAAAACAAACCCTAAAAAAAGTCCAAGGAAGAAAGAAATGCAAGATGTAGCAAATTTTGTCTATGAGATGGGTATACACATGCGTACGCCAAGGTCAGGACTTTGGTTTTTGGGAAGTGGGACTCAATCTGTCGCGGAACATCTCTTTCGTGTAGCTATGATCGCTTACGCTCTCTGCTACTTTGAACCAAAGGCTGATAAAAACAAAGTGATACTCATGGCACTTACGCATGATATAGGCGAAGGAAGAGTATCTGATCTAAATTATGTACACCAGAGATATGGAAGATTGATAGAATCAAAAGCTGTGCACGATATCGCAGCGAGCGTGCCATTTGGAAAGGAGATCGAGGATCTCTATCTAGAAGAGCAAGCACGCGAAACTCTGGAAGCCAAGCTCGTGAAAGATGCTGACCAGATAGAGTGGATAGCTACCTTAAGAGCAGAAGAAGAGAAGGGTAATGAAAAAGCGCGCAAATGGGCAGAGATCGCGGTCAAGCGTCTAAAAAATTCTTCAGCTCAGGATTTGGCAAAATATATAATGAATACTCATCCAGACGCGTGGTGGTTTGATTATGAAGATAAGTGGTTCGTAGATCGAAACCCTGAAA
>CAZAAO010000046.1:0-3851 GCA_964483435.1 uncultured Candidatus Saccharibacteria bacterium
ATTTCAATTAAAAGTTTATTCTTCGGTATGAAAAAATTATCAAGAAACGAGTGGATAGCCGTGTTTATCGCCATCGGGTTTGTCGGCTACACACTATTTGGAAGTACTATTAACAACTTATTTAACTCTCAAAAAGTAATGTCAGAAGAAAACACCGCAGCTGTTTCTGGTTCACCATCTGGTCGCGAAGTTTTAACTAACGACCTTACCACCGGATCTGGTGAAGTGGCCGAAAAAGGCAAACTTATTACAGCTCACTATGTGCTTAGTCTAGAAGACGGCACTGTGATCCAAAACTCAAGAGACTTTGGGCAACCATTCAAGTTTGTGCTTGGCGCTGGGCAGGTGATCCCAGGATGGGAAATCGGTTTTACTGGCATGAAAGTGGGCGGCAAGCGCACGATCATCATCCCACCAGAGTTTGGTTATGGAGCACAGCAGGCTGGTCCTATACCTCCAAACTCTACACTCGTGTTCACGGTAGAATTGCTCGGTGTGGAAGATGCTCCTCGACAATAAGGTGTTTGAAATCGAGAAAAAACTTAAAAATGGTTTAGGAAGAGCTGGAGTTTTGAAGACCCCCCATGGGGAAATCAAAACCCCGGCTTTTTCGGCTGTTGGCACGAAGGCGACGGTGAAATCTGTGACACCCGAAATGATCAAGGACGCCGGCTCGCAGGTGGTGCTTGCAAACACATATCACTTGTATCTTGAGCCGGGAGAAAAAATAATCAGAGAGCACGGAGGTCTTCATGGATTTATGAATTGGCAGGGACCAATCATGACCGACTCGGGAGGATTTCAAGCGTTTTCACTCGGAGTGGCTTATGGCCAAGGAATAAACAAGTTTATCGGTGCTGATGCCCCTGACGATGAAGTACTCGAGCGAGGATATTCGGACAAAAATGAAAAAAAAGCGAAGGTGACTGAAGATGGTGTCGAGTTCAAATCAATCATCGACGGCAGTACGCATTTCTTCTCACCAGAAAAATCAATGCAGATTCAACATGATTTGGGTGCAGATATTATATTTGCTTTTGACGAATGTACTTCGCCGCACGCGACCAAAGAATATTTGCGCGAAGCTATGGAGCGCACTCACCGCTGGGCGGAGAGAAGTTTGGGGGAGCATAAAAGATTAAAACACCTCACCCCCAACCCCCTCCCCGAAGGGAAGGGGTCTCACTTCGGTTACCACTATACAGATAGTCAAACATGGGGTGTCTTAAAGGATAGAGTGCAAGAATTAAGAAAACAGAGTACAAAAGCAGAGGATGTGTTGTGGAATGTGTTAAAAAATAATAGAACCGGCCATCATTTTAGAAGACAGCATGTAATTAAAAATTATATAGTGGACTTTGTATGTCTTGCAAAAAAATTAGTAGTAGAAGTGGATGGTGAAATTCATAATTCGCAGATCGAAGAAGATGATGAACGCACAAGTGCTCTAAACACTTTAGGGTTTGAAGTTATTAGATTTACAAATGGGGAAGTTATCGAAAATATTGAGCACGTCATCTCTCAAATTGCCTTTGTTTTAAAAACCCTCCCCTTCGGGGAGGGTAAGGGTGGGGTGTCTTTATTTGGCATCGTCCAAGGAGGGAGGCACGAGGATCTCCGCAAAGAAAGCGCCGCCTTTATTGGTAAGATGGACTTTGACGGATTTGGAATTGGCGGATCTTTTGTAAAAGAAGACATGGCAACGGCTGTAAAATGGGTGAATGAAATATTGCCTGAAGAAAAACCGAGGCACTTGCTTGGTGTGGCAGAACCAATCGACCTTTTCCTCGGAGTCGAAAATGGCTGCGACACTTTTGATTGCGTAGCAGCGACACGTATGTCGCGAAACGGCTCTATCTACACCAAGGATGGACGAATAAATATTAGAAATGCTGAATACAGAAATGACTTGCAACCGCTTGAGGATGATTGCAGCTGTTACACATGCAAAAATTATTCTCGCAGCTACGTCGCACATCTTTTCCGAGCAAACGAAATGCTTGCTGCCACTCTTGCGACAATTCACAATCTCACTTTTATCAACTCTCTTATGGCAGAAATAAGGAAATCTATTTTGGAAGAGAGATTTTTTGAATACAAAGACTCATTCCTTTCAAGATACTTCTCTCGAAAAGAAGAGTAGTTTGTGGTATAATAAAGCGCTTTATGGCGCAATTCAAAATAAAAAGTAAATTCGCTCCTGCTGGAGACCCCGTAAAGCTACGCACGGGGCTAGAAGTGCTTATATAAAGTCTGGCTATGTCTAACAACAATAAATTTAAAATCAGGAGTAAATTTGCTCCGGCTGGAGATCAACCAAAGGCAATAGATGCTTTGGTAAAAGGGGTAAAGGCGGGTCTAAATCACCAGACTCTTTTGGGTGTGACCGGTTCAGGCAAAACTTTCACTGCTGCAAATGTAATAGAGCAAATAGGTAAGCCCACCCTCGTCATCGCTCACAACAAGACTCTTGCGGCGCAGCTAGCTCAAGAATACAAGGAATTTTTCCCAGAAAACGCGGTGCACTATTTCGTTTCTTACTACGACTTCTATCAACCAGAAGCGTACATGCCGGTCACAGATACTTATATCGAAAAGGAGGCGATGATTAACGAAGAGATCGAGCGACTTCGCCACGCTTCGACTCAAGCACTACTTAGTAGAAAAGATGTGATCATCGTTGCGTCAGTATCTTGTATTTATGGATTGGGAAGTCCAGAGGAGTACGAAAAGGTTAATATGAAAATCAGCCGCGGTATGCAGATAAGCAGAAATGATTTCCTCCGCGATCTTATCAATATTCATTTTGAGCGTACCAACGCGGACCTTACTCCGGGTTCGTTTCGTGCTTTGGGCAACACAGTCGAGATCATGCCTGTATCCGAAAAGTCAGTCTTTAGGATCGAGATCACAGAAAACCAAATTAAGACAATTCAAAAAATTGACGCAGTGAGCAGGACTATCATCGAGGAAGTGGAGACGTTTTACTTATTCCCAGCAAAGCACTTCATCACTGCAGAGGATGATATAAAACGAGCAATCAAAACTATCAAGCTCGAGCTTGAAGATCAGCTCAAAAAGTTTGAGAAGGAAGGCAAAATTTTAGAAGCAGAGAGACTCAAACGTCGCACCGGTTACGATCTCGCTATGATCAAAGAAGTTGGCTACTGCAACGGCATCGAAAACTACTCCAGACATTTTGAAGGTAGGAAGTCGGGTGAGCCGCCTCATACTCTCCTCTCTTACTTTCCAAAAAAGGCTGATGGAAGTCCTGACTTTTTGACTATTATCGACGAGTCGCATGTCACTGTGCCACAGATTGGCGGTATGTTTGCAGGCGATGCGTCGCGAAAGGATACTCTTGTAGAGCACGGGTTTAGACTCCCGAGCGCCAAAGATAATAGACCTCTCAAATTTGATGAATTTGCAAAACGAGTGGGGCAGGTCGTGTACACCTCTGCGACTCCAGGCAAATACGAAATAGAAAAGTCAGAGCAAGTAGTCGAGCAGGTCATCCGTCCGACTGGACTTATCGATCCAGAAGTTTTGGTGCGTCCAGTTTCTGCGAGAGGGACAGCAGGGCAGAGTTCTCTCGATCAAACGGATTCTTTTTCTGCTGAAAAAGATTCCCCTTCTCGCGCCAGCCGCGCTCCGAAAGTTGCTCTCGAGAACTCTGCTCTGCTTTATCCGGGTCAAATAAAGGATTTCATTACGGAAGCCGAGAGAGTGATCAAAAAAGGCAACAGAGCGATAGCGACGACTCTTACCAAAAAGATGGCAGAGGATCTCACCGAGTTTTTGAAAGAGAAAAAGATCAAAACAGAATATCTTCATAGCGATATCAAGACGAT
>CAZAAO010000047.1:0-3750 GCA_964483435.1 uncultured Candidatus Saccharibacteria bacterium
TCGAGCTCGTATATAGTCGAATGTTCAAGCGAAGGCAAAGACACCCCGAGCTTCATGCGCTGTAAAAGCCGAGCCACTATATCGCGAGCGATGCGCTCGTCATCATCGACGATGATCGCGTTTGCATCCTCGGAGCGAGCAAGTATTTCTTCTAGTGCCTCTACTTCTCTTGCTCTAAAACCATTTTCAACATCAATTTGGGCGAGATCTACAGTGGATTCAAAGAGGGTACTGTGATGACGGAGAATGTCAGAAGTGCCATATCCCCAACTCGTGCCAATCGAAGGAATGCTGCCGAGATTTTCCCTGCTCCAATACCTCTCGCTGCGTCGCTTTTTTTCTACTAGATTTTCTACCATCTGCGCAGCGCCCAAAAATTCTACCTTTTGAACACCATGCTCCGAGAGGAAAGATTGGATCGCCTTGTCTGCTTCATAAAGCGCGTCCAAGTATTCTCTCAGATTTACATTTTCATTTTCAAATTGAAGAGCCGAAGAAAGTATTGGCGATCTGTTGCCAAAGATAAAATTTTTGGCTTCGCTTCTTTCTATCCCAGCGCGCTCTAGGACCAAAAGTCCAGCTTTGCTTTCAAACAAAGCTCTGCTTATATCGATGTCGTCAGTCGCTTCTAGTATTTCCGAAAGAGCAAAGTCTACGAAGTTTGGACTGAGACTCTTCTCTTTGAGCCGGGTACGAACGCCCTGGTTTCGCATTGAGCTGTAAAAAAATTCGAGAAATGCCAAACAAAGATAAAGTGTGACAGCAACAAAAAATACTCCATCAGCCTTTGAAAAGTCGAGGGGTAAAGGACCAAAAGATAGCGCAAACGCACCTGCCGCTACGAGCACAAGTAATTTGCGCAAAATATTGCGGATCGTCGGATGCAAAATCCTATTGATACGGAGAGCGTATCTGTGCGGAAGCGACTTTTGATAGAGAGAATGAAAGTTCATGTTAGATTACAAAAAAATTGAAAGCGAGCACTGCACCCGCGACGATAAGCAGAGGCAAAAATACCCATATAAGGAAAATCACAAGTCCGAAAATAAACACGATAAGATATGAAATAAGTCCGACAAAAATCACGACAACACGACTTACAAATCCAACTATACGCATAAGCATGTTGACGATGAGGGCCGAAAATATTTTGTCGAATTGCAAACCTTCCCCGTAGGACTCCCCCATTCGTCTCCACGGCTTCAAAAGAGTCTTGAGCAAAAGCTTGAAGGAAAAGAAGTGTGCAATGAACCAAAGGAAATTGCCAAACACATGCACCATTTCTCGAAGGCCCCTCGTATAGTGCCAACTCAAATACGCAGTGAAGACAGAGGTTTCTCTCAAAGTATCTTGCATATCAAAAATTATAACCTAGTTTGTTTTGTAATACACTTTTGTACCAAAACGCACATCTATATAGTCAAAAGTTGTGTCGGGTTTTTCTACTCGAGCATTGGTTATCACAAGTATTGCGTTTTGAAGTGCTTCGTTCAATTTTTTTTCACTCGGATCAAATATGATCTTCGCCCCCTCCATAATAATAGTACCCTTGTCAGGAGAAGAGATCATGACTGCAGAAACCACAAACCCCTTTTCCTTAAGCAAATTTACCCCATCAAAATACCGAGGAAGTTCATCTGCATTATCAAACTTAAGTAGAGTACTTGAAGCTTGTTTGCTTGCATGACCTTTGAAAATGACTTTGCCATCCATTTCTTCCCGCGCGGCCAAAGCATACACTAGACCGTCGCGACTCATGAGATAGCACGAGCTGTCCACATCACACCAGATCGCTTCAGGTTTCCTTTCTTCAATTTTTATTTTTAGGTCTCCTCCGACTCCTGTCTCCACTTGAGCTTTTTGGACACGACCAAATTGAGTTTCGATAATCGATGCCATCTGTTTGTTGTCTACAAAAAACATATTTGTCTTAGGTATGACGAAAAAATATTTGCCTTGGAGTTCTTTCTCCGCGCGCGATGCCACATCCTCTCTGCGCACCGACTCCGCACCTTCTACAGCTACGTTTTTGACTTGAAGCGCGTCGAGTCGCATTAGCATTACGAAGCCCACCAAGAGAAACACGGGTATGCACGCAAGGAAAACTATCCGTAGTTTTGCTCTGCGGACTCTCCTTTTGGCAATCTTGCCAGAGTAGCTTTCTTTTGCAGGTTTACGAGGCATTTTTCTCGATCTTTTCCCGACCGTTCATATATGGTCTTAAAACTTCTGGGATTATGATCGAGCCATCTGCCTGTTGGTAGTTTTCAATAATAGCGATAAGCGGGCGTCCGGAAAGAGCAGTGTTGTTGAGCGAGTGTACAAACTTGAGCTTACCATCCGCGTCCTTGTAGCGGATATTGAGTCTGCGAGTTTGAAAATCGTGGAAATAAGACGACGAGTGAGTTTCTCTAAATTTGCCTTCACTTGGCATCCAAGCTTCGATGTCGTATTTTTTAACCTGGCCCAATCCGAGATCACCTCCACAGTTGACTACGACGTGATATGGGATTTTTAGAGCTTGCATTATCTCCTCTGCATTTAGAGTAAACTCTTCGTGTAAGCGCACAGACTCTTCGTGACTTGCTTCGCAAAGCGCGACTTGTTCAAATTTGAAAAACTCATGCACACGAATGAGACCTTTTGTATCTTTACCATGCGAGCCAGCTTCGCGTCGGAAACTAAGCGAGAACGAGAGCATCTTGAGTGGGAGCTTCTGCTTGTCTAAAATTTCGTCCATGTAGTAACCCATCGTTGCCACTTCTGCAGTACCAGAGAGAAATTCGCCATCTTGCGTCTTGTACAAATCTTCCTCGCCTTGTGGAAGATAGCCCGTACCCATGAAAGCTTCGCGCTTTACGAGAGACGGCACGATCATCTGAGTGAAGCCGCCTTTCTTTGCAAAAAAATCGCGCACAAAATTCCAAAGTGCAAACTGGAGTTCCGCACCTGCACCTTTGAGGAAGTAACCTCTAAAACCTGATACTTTGGTACCGCGGTCAAAGTCCACCATGTCTAGATCGAGCATAAGTTCGCTGTGACTCTTTGGAGCAAAATCAAATTTTGGAACATCTCCCCATGTGCGCACTTCTACGTTTGCACTATCATCTTCTCCTTCAGGCACAGACATATCTGGGATATTTGGCACTTGCACCATGAGCTTTTGCCACTCTGTCATGACTTCCTTGAGTTCGGCTTCAAGTTTGCCGATTTCTTCCTTGAGCGGAGTGAGCTCAGCGATAAGCTTTTGCTTTTCATCGCCCGACACCTTGGCTACTTCTTCGCCGATTTTGTTTTGCTTGGATCTTTTTTCATCGAGAGCCTGGGAGATCGCTTTGCGCTTGTCGTCTACCTCCAAAAGAGTTTTCACATCAAAGTTGATGTGCTTTTTGCGAGCGCCGTCCTGCACTAGTTCGCTATTTTCGCGGATGAATTTGATATCCAACATATGAGTTAAAAGTTATTAAAGTCAAAAAGTTATAAAGTAAAAAACACTTTTCACCTTATAAACTTTAGGAACTTTACAAACTCATAATATCATCTGCTAAAATAAAAGTGAAATAACCAATATTAATGAAATACAAAATTTCAAAGCTCCAAAAAAAGGATTGGCCGCCGCTCCTCTCTGAAATTCCCACCCCTCCAGAGAAGCTATTTTTCGCGGGAGAAGTGCCAGACTACGATCGCAAATTTCTTTGCATCGTCGGCGCGCGCAAATACTCACAGTACGGGCTCGATGTGGTAAACACT
>CAZAAO010000048.1:0-3703 GCA_964483435.1 uncultured Candidatus Saccharibacteria bacterium
ACTTCGGTCGCGGCGCAGGTGTTTAAAGTACCTCCTGAGGAAGTGACCAAAGAGATGCGCAGACAAGCCAAGGTGATCAACTTTGGGATTCTCTATGGTATGGGTGTAAATGCTTTGAGAGAAAACCTTGGCACCGATCGTGGCACAGCCCAGGCATTTCTCACTGCTTATTTCGAAAACTTCAAAGGAGTTGCCGAGTATTTGGATAAGGTCAAAGAAGAAGCTTCAAGAGTTGGATACACCAAGACTATATTTGGTCGTCGCAGATACTTCGAAGGTATAAAGTCAAAAATCCCCTTCATTAGAGCCGCGGCAGAGCGCATGGCGATAAACGCGCCTATTCAAGGTACACAGGCCGATGTCATCAAGATCGCTATGAAAAGGATCGATGATTATATAAAAATCGAAAAACTTGAAGGCAAAGTTTGTTTGAGGCTACAAATACACGACGAGCTTGTGTATGAGATCGAGGAAAGTGTCGTACCAAAAGTGGAAGGTAAGATAAAGGACATCATGCAGGACGTGCTTACAGACGAACAAACGGGAGGTGTACCTATCATTGCAAACAGTGCTATTGGTAAAAATTGGAGAGAGCTAAAGTAGTCCGAAATATTTTTGATATTTAATTTTTGAGATAATACCGTGCAAAACAGTCTATTCAAAGAATACAAAGGAGTCTTCGAATCCGAAGAAGCACATGAGGAAAAAAAAGAAAAAGAAGATTCGTTTAAAAAAGGTCCAAACACTTTTGCTTTGGCTGACGCGTTTGGTGCCAAGTCTCCCAAAGATGCTTGGGTCGAATACATGCGACTTAGAAGTGGGGGAATGGAGGCTGAATATTTGCATGCATCACTTGTGGGCAAAGCTCGCGACATGCTTGCAAGTCAGAGTGCGAGCGCGGATGAACTAGGCATACACCCCTTCGTGCACAAAAAAGCTAAAGCTGATTTCAAAAATTGGAGCGAGAGCAAACTCGTAGAGACTTACTCAAGCCTTGTCGCTGCCTATCACGAGTCTCGCCTCGGCGGCGAGCCCTTAGATACGGCGATAGAGAAGATCCTTCTTAAATTATAAAATATGTCTTTTAAAATAAATTACAAACTTAATAGCGATGAAATTATTAGAAATCTTGAATTAATCTCGAAAACTGATGGCCACCTTCAAGTTTTAAGAATGAATCCTAGTTGGTCAGCATTATTAGAGAATAGAGCAAGGATTGAAGAGGCGGTAAGTTCGATCGGTATCGAGGGCACTGTACTCACTATTGACCAAGCAAACGCGATTACAGTTGATGAAAAGAGTGTTCAGGTAGGTGAAAAGGAAAAAAGGGAATTTTTAGGGTACATGGATTCTCTTAAGTTTATTAAAGGTGAAATTGATTCTGTACTTACAAAATCTTTACTCCTTAACATACATTCAAAGATTACTGTTGGGGATATGGATGCAAAACCAGGCACGATAAGAAATGATCTCAGAGCCGTGAAGAGGCATGGACATATTATTTACAAAGCACCTCCCCCTAATCAACTTAATTTTTTATTGGACGAGTTTATTGCGTGGTTCAATACAATTTCAGTGGATAAAAATTTCTCACCAATCGTTGCTGCAGCTATCTGCCATTTTTGGTTTGTTTGGATACATCCTTTTTGTGATGGAAATGGTCGGGTGGCCAGATTATTAACAACTTTTTTACTTTTAAAAAAGAAATCTGAAGGTATTAGATATTTTGCATTATCAGATTATTATAACAGAGACAAAAATGGGTATTACGATTCATTACAGCATGTAAATAACTGCGACCCTAACGTGCCCTCAATGAACTTTGATAATGATATTTCTGTGTGGATTTCATATTTCATAAATTCATACTTAGTGCAGATGGACGGTATCAAGCAAATAAGTAATAGAATTTTACAACTTAACATTAGGATAGAAGACTTACGGCACAGGGGCCTGATCACTGACCGCGGCAATAGAGCATTGCTATTCTTGTCTTCCAGAGAAAGAGCATCATATGCCGAATTAAAGTCTTACTTGGAAGTTAGTAAACCCCGCGTCAATCAAATACTTAAACCTTTGAGAGAGGCGAAAATTCTAACTGAAAAAACTATAGGGAAAACCGTCTGGTTTAGTCTAGGGGCTCCAGAGGATGATATAAACGAAGAGCCTTTTATTAAGAAAAAACTTAATAACGTTCCTAAAAAAATGTCAGCCGGATTGAAAAACAAGGACCGAATTCAAGGGGTACTTCCAATATTTGACTAATTGAGATTAAGGTTTTACTTAAATTCAATTACACAAAAACCGGTGTGTGGATATGTGGAAAACAGATAAATTTTACTAAACTGTGAAAATATAGTATATTTGCTATGCAAAAAACCGCCCGTAGCTCAGTCGGTAGAGCAGCTCCCTTTTAAGGAGATGGTCGTAGGTTCGATTCCTACCGGGCGGACAAGAATAAATAAAATCTGCCTTTCGGCAGATTTTATTTATAACGGAATATCGAAGGCGAAGGCGCCGGCGCCGGAGAAGAGGAGAGAGAGGAGGCAGGCAAAGATGAGCACATAAAATACAAGTGAGCGTTTGAGGATGGTAGGGTCGCGATATTCAAAGTATGCTTCTGCAAATGTAAGTAGAGCCAAGATGAGAGCGGCGATTTGTGTGTAAAGACCAATAAGTATCATTGCACCACCTAATACTTGCACCACACCGAGCACTTTGACGGCGATCTCGGGTCGAGGTATGCGAAGAGTGGTGAAAGAAGTTTTCCAGCGAGTTTTCTCTCCTTTGAATACAAGTATGCCGAGGTCGATGAATATGAGCCCAAGTACAACGCGAATTATAAACGGAGCGACGAGGGAATACACAAGTAGGTCTGGGAAAGGATTAAGCATGTTTTAAATTAAGCTGATTATACATATTATTCTAATTGGTCTAATATGATTTTACAATTAGACAGATTGGAAGATTTAGGTAAATTAAAGAGTGACGATGAAAAGCAAAATAATATTAATCCTCAATAACATAAGAAGCGCCGAAAATGTAGGCTCTATTTTCCGTACCGCTGATGCGGCGGGGGTAGAAAAGATATTACTTGTTGGGTACACACCAGCTCCTGTCGACAGATTTGAAAGACCAAACAGCAAGATAGCCAAAGCGGCGCTTGGGGCAGAAAAGTCTGTACTCTGGGGTAAGCACCAAACTCTCAAGGAGGCTATCGAGAGTATAAAGGAAGATAAATATTGTGTGGTAGCAGTGGAGCAAGACGAACAATCGATAGATTATAAAGATATCAAGCAAAAGGTAGGGGATAGAAACATTGCGCTTGTTTTAGGTAACGAAGTCGACGGTTTGTCCAAAGAAGATCTTTCACTCTGTGATCTTGTA
This sequence comes from uncultured Candidatus Saccharibacteria bacterium, assembly GCA_964483435.1. Classification (GTDB taxonomy): domain Bacteria; phylum Patescibacteriota; class Minisyncoccia; order Phycocordibacterales; family WO2-35-19; genus CAZHJF01. The sequence goes on from CAZAAO010000048.1 coordinate 3,388, forward strand.
GCCGAGATTCCTATGAGAGGGGAAAAAGAATCTCTCAATGTATCTATCGCAGCGGGAGTAGTGCTTTTTTCCTTACAATAAATATTTTTTTAAATTAAAATTCACTCACAAAGTGCATACATCAAAAAAAGACGACCGTCTGTATTTGATGTATGGATTTTAAATTATAACTTTATCAAAAGTGATAAATACTAAAATTAGTATTCGATCTTTCCGACGATAAGACCTTCGCGATCGTATAAGATGATCGTGTCGTGGCGTGTGCGCCAAAGCTCGCCAAAGCGGTTGAAGTAGACTCTGTATTCATTGCCCGGGA
>CAZAAO010000049.1:0-3659 GCA_964483435.1 uncultured Candidatus Saccharibacteria bacterium
GATTTGCCCGAGCCAGACACACCAGTGACGACATTGAACCTCCCAAGAGGCACGTCCACGTTTAAATCTTTGATATTGAAAACATTGCCGTTGCGAATCTGAAGTTTGCCCTTGTCTTGAGTGCGTCGCTCATCAGGCACCTCGATATAGTCCTCTCCGCGAAGATACGCTAGAGTCCTCGAGCCAGTCGTATTTTTCTTGGCAGTCAAAAGCTCATCAAGCCATCCAGATGCCACCACAGCACCCCCGTGCACACCAGCTCCGGGCCCAATATCGACGATATAGTCTGAGGCAAAGATAGTGTCTTCGTCGTGCTCAACCACAAGTATTGTGTTCCCCAAGTCGCGCAGTTCAAGAAGAGTTTTGATAAGGCGATCATTGTCTCGCGAGTGGAGACCGATCGTCGGCTCATCAAGCACGTAGAGCGCTCCTACAAGCCCCGAGCCAAGCTGGCTTGCCAATCGTATACGCTGAGCCTCCCCACCTGAAAGCGTGTGAGCGCGGCGATTTAGTGTAAGGTATTCTATACCTACGTTTAACATAAATCGAAGCCTTCCTTCGATCTCTCGCACTACCACCTTTGAAATATTTTTTTCTCTATCAGTCAAGTCTACTCCGTCGAGAAACTCAAAAGCATCCTTGATCGACATATTAGTAAAGTCGACAATATTTTTCTTGCCGATAAGCACGTGCAAAGCTTCCGGTCTCAAACGCGCGCCGTTACATACAGGGCAAGGATCGTTGCCAAAAAGGTATTTGGTACCGAGGCCATTACACTCTGGGCAAGCACCATATGGTGAGTTGAAGGAGAAAAGTCGCGGTTCGATCTCTGGATAAGAGTACCCGTCCCTCGGACATGCAAACTTGGAAGACATAGTGATAGATCCAGGTTTGTAATCGGCTTCTTTGTTCTCGCGATTCATATCGCGGAATGATATTTCGACAAGTCCGTCTGCTTCGGTAAGTGAGCGCTCAAGCGACTCACCAAGTCTTTCACTCGCGGCCTTTGGATCGTTTTTGAAATCCAAAATATTTATCGAGTCTACAAGTACACTGATATCGTGACGCTTATTTTTGGAAAGGTCGATGCGTTCGCGAAGACTTTGTCTTTTACCGTCGATCACCGCTTCTATAAATCCTTTACCGAGCATATCGTAGAGCAGCTGGTAGTATTCACCTTTGCGACCTCGGACAATAGGTGCAAAGAGCTCGAGATAGGTAGGGAACTCTATGGCCCCACCCTTCCCTCCCCCAAGGGGAGGGTTTGAAGCCCCTCTCTTTTGGAGAGGGGTGCGGGGTGAGGCCTTCGCCTCCTCACTCACCTTTTCTATTATGAAATTTTTGATCTCTTCTGTTGAGAGTTTTTGGATTTCTTGTCCACAGACGAGACAGTGCGGCCTGCCAACACGCGAGTATAAAACACGCAAATAGTCATAAATCTCTGTGATAGTAGCCACGGTAGAGCGAGGATTGTTTGATCGAGATTTTTGGTCGATAGAAATAGCCGGCGAGAGGCCTATAATCTCGTCTACATCTGGCTTTTGCATCTGTCTCAAAAACTGTCGTGCGTATGAAGATAGAGACTCTACATACCTTCTCTGCCCTTCGGCAAAAATTGTATCGAAGGCGAGAGATGACTTACCAGACCCAGAGAGGCCGGTAAAGACCACCATCTTGTTGCGTGGCATCTCGACAGTAATGTTTTTGAGGTTGTGAGTACGAGCACCCTTAACCACAAGCTTATCTTCTGCCTCTGGCTGCTTTCCCCGGGGACTATATCGGGCTGGAAAAGGCTCAGAATCGATTTGTGTTGATTTTTTTGACATAAATGACTTTAGCCCCGGGGTTTGCCCCTAGGGTGAGTATGCTAGCTATTATACCACAACGACACCCTTTTACCTATACAATTACAATGGGCACCATTGGAATTTGAGATGTGTTCTAATTTTTAGTTTGAATCTATGAGTAAATCGCTATCGGAAATATACATTTTTTGAATAAACTTATCTTTATTTTCAAAAAAATCACGATACGTATGTTCTCCACCCAACTGATCAATGATTATGTTGCTCTTACATATTGATGATTTTTTTTCACCAACATACTCTAACAGACTACTCCATTCATAGTTGATTGGATCATCCGTAATTCCCGACTTAAATGGGTTATTGTGAATATATAAAGAGAGCCATAGCAGTTGCTCATTACTCTCGACTCTAACAGCTTTAAATTGATCTTGAAAAAGTGACCCTACGCGTGAATATTTTTTATTAAAATATTTTGAATAACCAGTACATATTTTTGAAATTAAATGACTCAGCGGCAGTTCCGTATTTTGTTTAACTAATAAATGAAAATGATTGGGCATTAAGCAATATGAGATCAAATCAAAAGAATTCGATGGTAAGTATTTCCTTCTAGGAGTTGAGGCCTTTGTTGACTTGATGCGTAAACGGGCTAGTTCCGGATAAAAATTCTCCCAAATTCTATACAGAAAAAATTTTTTATCCTCTTCATCGGTAAATATATCCATCTTACCCACTCCGCGATTATACAGATGATATATCTGTCCCGCAGCGAAATTTTTATAATCACGATTATTCATAAAGGATAAGTATTATAGATATTATAACACGCATACATTTACAATGGGCACCATTGTATGCACGACCTTTGATATATAGCAAAAGCCGCTTCGAGCTACACACAGACAAGTGTGTCTCAAAGCGGCTTATTCATTGAACATGATCCCTCTCTTAGTGCGTGGGTACGGCCTGCCCGGCGGATTTTGAAAGTGATAAGCCCGGCACAAAGTGAGCCAGACCATCACCATCATATTCTACCGTTCTATTCCTGGGCCCATCTTGGTCCTCAGGGAAGTATAATGAAGTGGTTTGCCCTCGGGACAGCCATGTCCCGATGACTTTAAATTTTTTGCCGTCGATTTGCATCAACATGGATGGTTCCTCTGTTTTCATTTTACCTTCACCATACCGCCGCGCAATGAGGTTTTCCACCTCATTGCAAATCTGTGTATATTATACCACCAATCATGCTATGTGTCAACTACTCAGTTTTGCGCTTTTCTAGCTCTTTTATTTCGTCGCGCAAGATGGCTGCTGTCTCGAAGTCGAGTATTTTGACTGAAGCGTTCATCTGCTTTTCTTTTTGTTTTATAAGCTTATCTATATTTTTTACACCCTTGAGATCGATAGCGAGCAGTGCGCCCACAGCTTTGCCATGCTCTCTTTGAAGCTGATCCGTAATATCTTTGATCTCCTTTTTGATAGTTTGGGGAGTGATGCCATGCTTAGTATTGTAAGCGATCTGGAGAGTCCTACGTCGCGCAGTTTCGTCCATCGCACGTTGCATTGAGCCGGTCACACGGTCGGCATATAACACCACCTTACCTTCAACATTTCGAGCGGCTCTACCGATTATTTGGATAAGAGAAGTTTCGCTACGAAGAAAACCTTCTTTGTCAGCGTCGAGTATGCCGATAAACTCTACTTCAGGCAGGTCAAGGCCTTCACGAAGCAGGTTTACTCCCACAAGCACATCGAAATCCCCTTTTCTAAATCGTGTAAGTATTTCGATGCGCTCAATCGTCTTGATATCGCTATGAAGATATTCTGTTTTGATCTTTTTCTCTTTCAAAA
>CAZAAO010000050.1:0-3635 GCA_964483435.1 uncultured Candidatus Saccharibacteria bacterium
GATTCAAAAAACTTTGATGAAAAAACTGTCGATGAGATAGTGAAAAAAGTTTTCAACATAATTCAAAACACTCTTGTATTTTTTGAAATGTATAAAGATGCAAATGTGGCTCCTGCGCGCACAAGTACAAACATTTTGGATAGGTGGATCATAAGTAAACTTGACGAGCTTGTGGGAGAGGGCACTGAATACCTCGATAGCTACAAGCTTTTTGAGCCGACGCGAATGATACGCGAATTTGCAAACGAACTCTCGACTTGGTATTTGCGACGCTCGCGAGACAGATTTAAGTCAGATGATTTTGAAGATCGCAAAAATGCGATATCTACGACACGTTTTGTGCTCAGAGAGCTTTCAAAGTTTATGGCTCCATTTACGCCTTTTTTCGCTGAAGATATTTATCAAAAGGTAAAAGAGGATAGTGATCCGGAGAGTGTGCACCTCGCTGCTTGGCCAGAGTCTCAAAAAGTGAACCAGGAAATATTGCAAAACATGCAAGAGGTGAGAGAGGTGGTATCAAATGCTCTAGAGAGGAGGAATGCGGCCGAAATAAAAGTGAGACAACCACTCAATAGTTTGAAGGTGAAAATTGAAAAGTTTGAGAGTCTAAATGAGTATTTAGACCTAATCAAAGATGAGGTAAATGTAAAAAATGTCATATTTGATACATCGATCACTGATAAGGTAGAGCTCGATACTCTCATTACGCCAGAGCTCCAACTTGAAGGCGATATGCGAGAACTTTTACGCGCTGTTCAAGATCAAAGAAAGAAGGATGCGCTTCAACCACAAGATATTGTGGTACTCCAAGTTGATACCGATGCAGAAGGCAAGAGTTTTATAGAGCAGATCAAAAAAGATATTCAAAAACCGGCCAATATAAAGGATGTGGAGTACGTTACTCTCGAAGGGGAAGAAATGCAGATAGGAAATATAAAATTCAAAATAAATCTACTAAAAGTTTAACGGGATGTATCACAAACATCATACAGAGGGGATAGTGCTAGCGAGTGTTTCCGAGTCGACCGACAACAAAAGACTGATTTTGCTGACCAAAGATTTGGGTGTGGTCTTTGCTCAGGTCAAATCTGCTCGAAATGCAGCCTCAAAACTAAAACCAGGCATACAGGAGTATTCCTTTGGGGAGTATTCGCTTTTGCATGGCAAGATTGGTTGGCGTTGCGTAAGTGTGCGTACTTTAGGCAACTATTATGAGCTCGTAAGAAATGATTCAGAGAAGATCACTGTCCTTTCGAGAGTGCTAAAACTGCTCCGTACTCTCATGACAGGCGAAGAGCCAAACCAAAATATTTTTGAAATTGTCGAAAATTTCTTGAAGCGATTGGTGGATGCAGAAGCTCGGGAGCTTTTCTTACTCGAGTCCCTAGTGCTCTCGAGGGTATTGTTTGAGCTCGGCTTCCTTCGACATGAGGAAAAATTTTACACACTTGTGTCGCGGAGCTCAATAGAAAAGCGAGACCTTACGGAGGTGGATACTCACAGGACCATGCTCATAAAACTTATAAACGAAGCTCTTAAAGCAGCTGAAATCAGGACATGATATAATGAATAAATGCAGTACGACGAGGGAAAACACAAGCTCGATCGACTGGAGAAGAAACTTTATTCTCGCAATACTCCAGAGATAATAGACAAAGGCCGAACCACTATCGACCGCGAAGAGGAGGTGGTAAGTGATGGCTGGCAACAAATCGACAACAGTCGGTTTGATGAGCTAGCCGAAAGAATGAGCAAAGTAGCTAATCAAAAACATCATATCGTGAGGAAAATATTTATCGCTTCACTCGCATTTTTTATACTTTCAATCGGAGTTGCGGCTTTTGTCTTTCTGGGAGGCACAAATTTGGTTTCTTCAAAAAACGTAGATATCAAAGTATCTGGTCCTGTCTCAGTTGGAGGAGGGCAGCAAAGCTCGTTTGATATAAACATCGTAAACCAAAACAATACCGACCTTGAAGCCGTCAATCTGATAGTCGAATATCCAGAAGGGACTCGCGACGCTACCGACCTCTCCAAAGATTTGAAGCGGGACAAATTTGCCATCGGCACTGTGAAGTCTGGCAAAAGCTATACTCAAAAAATTTCTGCTGTATTTTTTGGTGAGAAGGAATCGGTCAAGCCGATCAAACTTTCTGTCGAGTATCGTGTGGCAAATTCAAGCGCCACCTTTTTCAAGGAAAAAAACTATGAAGTGACAATCAGCTCCGCTCCAGTCATCATCACTCCTACTTATCCAAAAGAAGTAAATTCAAATCAGGATATTACTTTTTCGATTGAAGTCGCTTCAAACTCGAGCGATACACTCAGCAACTTTTTGGTAAGTGTCGAATATCCGTTTGGCTTCGTTCAAAAGTCCGCTACTCCAGAGCCTATATCCGGAACAAATGTTTGGAAATTTAGCTCTCTCAAATCTGGCGAAAAGAAAACCATCACAATACGAGGTGCGATCATAGGTCAAAACAATGAAGAGCGAGTCTTTCGTATCAATGCGGGCACCGCAAGCGAAGAAGATGAAAGACAAATCGGTGTACCTATAGCGGCCCTCACCGAATCTCTCACAGTCAAAAAACCTTTTATTGGTCTTGATATGTCGATTGACGGCAGAAGAGAAGGTGACTATGCAGGCAGGGGAGGTGAAGACACGAGCGTGGAGTTTGTCGTCCGGAACAACTTGCCAACAAGACTATTTCACACCACAGTGTCTGTCTCTTTGGCTGGCGCGGCACTCGACAAAAACAAGATTAGCGCAGGTCAAAATGGATTTTATCGCTCTATTGATAACACAATAGTCTGGGACGAACGCAGTGTGCCGGAACTTGCGGATCTAGCTCCAGGCGAAGAAAAAACTTTTAACTTCAAAGTCACTCCGCTTCCATATAGCAAAGTTTCTTCTGGAGCAAAACCAGAAATCAATATCGCCTTGAATGCCGAGGGGGAGAGAGTGCTTGATTCGGGTTCGGTAGAAAACGTAAGTTCAAATCAAAACCGAAAGATAGTATTGGGAACTGACATCAATATTTATTCCAAAGTTGTCCGATCACAGGGCAACATCGAAAACACTGGTCCAATACCGCCCAAAGCGGAAGTACCTACTACGTACACTGTGATCTGGGGTATTTCAAACTCATTCAATCAGGTAAGTGGTATCGAGGTGCGCGCCGGCTTGCCGTCTTATGTAAAGTGGACGGGAGTGTATAGCCCTGGGTCAGAAAATATTTCTTACAACCAGGTGACAAATGAAGTGGTCTGGAAGGCTGGATCGGTACTTTCAAATACGGGAGCTAGCGGTATCAAAAAAGAAGTAGCATTCCAACTTGAGTTTTTGCCAAGCGTAAGCCAACTCGGGACGAGCCCAGTACTTATCACTGCTCCAACCTTGACCGGTATAGATAAGTCTACCTCGGGCCAGGTGAGAGATGTGGGCACCGAAGGTACCACAAACTTCAGTCAGGATCCTACATATAGGTCTGGCGACGGAGAAGTGGTACGTTAATCGAGGTTTGCCGCAGCTCTTAACAAACACTCCTAAAAAGTGCTAATCTTCTATTTATGGAAAACAAAATGGAAAAGATAGTCTCCCTTTGCAAACGCCGCGGCTTTGTATTTCAAGGCTC
>CAZAAO010000051.1:0-3569 GCA_964483435.1 uncultured Candidatus Saccharibacteria bacterium
TCTGAAGTGTACCCGCCACTCTGGTCACTTCGTCTGATTTGGTGAAAGAGCATTCGTAAGGCTCTTTCAAAGCCATTATATTTTTGATAGCGTAGTTTCCTTTGATGTTGCCGTCTGCCTGCACCGCAGGAATTGTTGGTTTAGAAAATCTAACAATGACAACGCCGATAAGGGCGATAATTATAAATATTACAATGGCTGTGATCCAATTTTTCTTTTTCATATTTTGCATATTATATCATTTCCGTTCTTTTGCCCACTCTTCGATTGCGGCCCCTTTTACTTCCGTTTGACCTACTTTTCGTACGTGTTTGCGACTCGATTTAGGTACAAAATCAGAGTGTGGAGACGCGTCTATGTACTCCGCGATTGCGTGTAGATCGTCTGCTTGTGATATCCAGTCGATCCCAAACTTGAGAAATATATTTAAAGGCTTCGAAAAACTCTGGAGGGTCTTTTCTCCGCTATCCAAAACATATTCGTGAAAGTAGGAGCGGGCGACTTCAGCGGAGCTTGGGAAAATCGGATCGCGATATCGGAGTACTGCATGGTTGGTCTTACTTATGGCTCCCCAATATTTTTTTGTATTGTCTTTTATTGCGAATAGAGTGATGACATGATCTGAATCAGTCTTTGCACTTGGTTTTACTTTGAGATCTAAGAGATACGTTTCGAATCCGTGGTAAGCGAGACACAAGTAGGCAAAAAGCGCACCTTCAAGACAGTGTGCTGTGTTTTGCCTCAGCACTTCTCGAGGCGAAATGTATGTCTGACCTTTCGTTTGAAAATTGAAAGGTATTCGATCCAAAAAATCCTGGACTTTTATAGGAGTATTCAGAGATTTGATGATCCGAAGTTCTTCTTTGCCTAAAATTTTTTGTAATGTGGAATCTTTTTTCATTTGGTTCTCCCCCTTTTTTTCTCTCTTAACCCGGAGAGGCCGAGCAGAGTGAGGTGGGGGTGAGTTATTAATATGCTACAATACTTCGCATGAAAAGAAACATAATTATCGCACTTGTTATTATAATAGCTTTACTTGTTATTTTTGCATTTCGAGATCGCGAACCGAGAGTAAAGGATCCTGGACTCGATGATACAAACCTTGAAGTTTCTACCTCGACTGACACTATCGGTACTACTACAATTACTTCGACTCGAGTATCCCCCTCTCCTGCTTCACTTTCTCTAAAGGATAAATCTTGGGCAGTTTTAGAACAATATTTAAAGTTTGCTAAAGACAAAAACTTAGAAGGACTCAAGACTGTCTCTTACCAAATTTCTGCAGAGTGCAAAAATAGTCCTAAGAGTGATGCGTGTCTAAACAAACTTTCGACCGTTGCTTTTTTTGGTCAAGAATTGAAGAAGGAAAATTTCAAATATGTATGGTCTGACTCGAAGCAGATAATACTCGCGACTGATTTTAAGTTTGAAGAAAATGAACAGATGATAAGCAAGACACGCGGGATAATTTATTTTGTCATCGATAAAGGCGCGATCAAACTTTTGAGCTTCAATCCATCCAAGGGTGCGGTCGTTATGAAAAGTACCGCTTCAAAAGAAGAATTGAATGATCGCCTCACTCGCTACACCGAGGATGTCGATCAAGACGGCAAGGAGGACTATCTCGAAGAGTGCCTTTCAACAAGCCAAGAAGAAGGGTGTGTAAAGACTGATACCAAAAAGCGCGACTCGAATGGAGACGGCTTTTGGGACGGCATAGAAGCTCTCTTTTATCACTAAACCTTTCCTTTGTTTTCGTTACCCGCTTTGATTTCTTTTTTGAGCACTTTGCCAGCTTCGTCAATGTCGTAGCAATGCACTTCGCCTGTGCCAATTTCGAGCTCGCAGACTTGTGCTTCGTCGAGGTCTTCGAGGTGCTTTGCTAGGGCTCGGAGGGTATTACCGTGAGCTACTACCAAAACATTTTTTCCTTCTTTTAATTCTTTAAGTATTTTTTCCTCATAGTATGGCACTACTCGAGCGTGCACATCTTTTAGTGTCTCACCTTCAGGTATATGATGGTCCCATCCGCGTCGGATGTTTTGAAATTCTTCTTCGCCCACCTCTTTTTTGACCTGCCACTTATTTTTACCAGTATGAACTCCGTAGTGTCTCTCGTTGAGAGCTTCGTGCGGAGTGTGTGTAAGGTCATTTTTGCCTGCTACTTCTTTTATCTTCTCAAATGTCTGATGAGTGCGTTTAAGGACTGAAGTGTGGGCCGAATGTATCTCTTCGTCCTTCAGAGCTTCACCTGCGCGAGCTGCCTCCTCAAAACCTTCGTCTACAAGCTCGACGTCAGTCCAGCCAGTCCAAAGGCCTAGTTTGTTCCACTCTGATTTGCCATGTCTAACTAAAAATAATTTCGCCATATCAATTTAATGTCATATCGCGAAAAATAGTTCCGGAGTGAGATTCCGCAGCGCGGCTGGCGCGAGGATAAGGAAATTTTGAACACAAAATTTCTGTATCGAACGGAGGAAGCTATTTTTCGCGATGACTATTCTTTAAACTACTAAACTAATTAAATGCTTTTTTTCCTGCGAACACCGCCTTTTTGCCGAGCTCTTCTTCGATACGAAGAAGTTCGTTGTATTTTGCCGTGCGGTCTGTGCGGCAGAGTGAACCTGTTTTGATCTGTCCAGTCGCGAGACCCACTACAAACTGAGCGATTGTCACATCCTCTGTCTCGCCAGAACGGTGAGAGACTATAGAAGTAAATCCGGCCTTGTTTGCCATACTGATCGCGTCAATAGTCTCACTTACGGTGCCGATCTGGTTGAGCTTTATAAGGATAGAGTTTGCCGCTTTTTCGTTGATACCCTTTTGAAGTCTTTCAATGTTTGTGACAAATAGATCATCGCCCACGATTTGGATTTTCTTTCCAAGTCTCTTTGTGAATTCTTGATACCCCGCCCAATCGTCTTCTGCGAGTCCGTCTTCGATCGAGATGATCGGATATTTTTTAATCCATTCTTCGTACATGCTGATCATCTCGCTGCTTGTGAGAGTCTTGCCTTCAATAGCTAGCTCGTACTTACCACCTTTGAAAAGCTCCGTAGAAGCGACATCAAGTGCAATACTTATATCTTTGCCTGGCTTGTACCCTGCCTTTTCTATCGCCTCGACTACTAGGTCTAGCGCCATACTGTTTTGACCAAGCTTTGGTGCAAAGCCCCCCTCGTCTCCTACTGTGGTGGAGAGATTTCTCTCACTCAAAATTTTCTTCAAAGCGTGAAATACTTCTGCTCCAAAGCGGAGTGCTTCTCGGAAGCTCTTTGCTCCATGAGGCACTATCATAAACTCCTGAATGTCGGTCGATCCTTTTGCGTGTGCTCCACCGTTCAAAATATTCATAAGAGGCACTGGAAGCACGAAACCTTTTGTCTTGCTCAATTTGCCAAAATATTTGTATTGAGACATTTTGAGCGATGCAGCACTCGCCTTGGCAAAAGCCATCGAGACAGCAAGGATCGCATTTGCTCCGAACTTTGCCTTGTTAGGAGTACTGTCTAGTGAAATCAAAAATTTATCGAGAGTCTGTTGATCGAAGTTTTTACCTTTGACCTTGA
>CAZAAO010000052.1:0-3553 GCA_964483435.1 uncultured Candidatus Saccharibacteria bacterium
AAAAAGTATTGGATTGATAACCAAATAAAATGAGTACAAAAAATATAACTTTAATTATCGGAATTATTCTTATTTTAGGCATCGGAGGATTCGTATATTCTCAAAAAGATAACGATATCAAAGTGCCTAGTACAAACACCGTAAGTCAAAACGGTACAAGCAACGGAGCTTCAAATACTTCAAAATCAAGCTCTTGGGGAGAAGGCGAGGATGAGGACGAGGGCGGCGGATCTACAGCGGTGCCCGCAAAAACCACACCGGACACTACAGGTGTGACTCTCAAAACTTACACAAGCACGGACGTATCTTCGCACAACTCAAAGACGAGCTGCTGGTCAATCATAAACGGGAGCGTTTACGACCTTACGAGCTGGGTACCACAGCATCCCGGCGGCGAGAGAGCGATACTTAGTATCTGCGGCGTCGATGGATCAGCAAGCTTTAATGGCCAACACGGCGGCAGCTCAAAAATCGCAAGCATCTTAGCAGGATTTAAAATTGGCGTAGCAAAATAATATGAATCGCAATCAAATAATTGGATTTGAAATTCTCCGTTTGGCTCTGGCCGGCGTTTTCCTCTGGTTTGGATTTTCTCAGCTCTTCAATTCTCTCGCGTGGGTGGGTATCGTACCAGTCTGGGCAGTAAATATTTTACACATGCCGCCTGCGTTTATTGTGCTCGGCAACGGACTACTCGAAGTGGTACTCGGGTCTCTTTTAGCCCTCGGTATACTTAGCAGATACGTAGCTCTTGTACTAGCCCTACACCTTTTTGTGATCGCATTTGAAATGGGATTTTCTGCAATTGGCATTAGAGACTTCGGCCTTTCATTTGCAACATTGGCGATATTTTTTATCGCACCACAAAAGACAGTAGAAGCTCGATCAGTCTAGTTGAATCTAGATTTTATGTATTCTTCTGTCTCGCTTAACGAAAGAGAGCGGGTAGAGTTGCCTACACGCACAAAAAACTCTTCTTTATCTCCGCTCTTTAGATAAACAGGACGGTGCGTCGGATGTATGTTTATAAGGCAAACGTATTTATTTTCCAATTTTTGAAAGTGAACTTGAAGATTTTTGGCCGCATTTACGCCAATCGATTCGCGCACAAGAGAGTTGAGATGGTTTTCAAAGCCGTCGGTATTTTTCTTTGGCAGAGAGTTTAGATCTCGATCTATACCTATTACATTTGCTTTATCATTAACTCCGATAAGCAGCTCACCACCGTCAGAGTTCATAAATCCGACTATAGTTTTGAGAGCGGCACGCTCGATTTCTTTGCTGACAGAATTGTTGCGTGTGTCAATACGGAGTGTCTCTTTAAATTCAACTCCGGAATTTTCACCTGAGCGCAAGAGGTCTAATATATTTTTTTGATCACCGTCGATATTTTTTATCGATCTTTTTAAGATGGCTAGATACTCCTGATAGTTTGGAATATTTCTAAGCTTTAGTATGTGACCGTTTTTGTTTTCCAAATTTAAAGTGGCATGACTAATGATACGATCAATCGGAGATTGAAATGTGCCGACCGATACTATGTTTTTGAGAGGGAAAGAGGTGCGTGTATGAAAGATAATGCCCGACTTGCGAATTATTTCATCGTCCTTGATTTCAAAATATGAAAAGTACCAATTGAGAAAGAGGAAGAGCAAGTAGGACAATTGGAAAAAAGAAAACGCGAGCATTATAAAAGTGTCGTATCTCAAATAGTCATCCAATTTGGCAGTGCGGTAGAGCATTTCGTAGTTTTCGAGGAAAGAAGCTCCAAATAACAAGAGGCCCGCCACAAGTTCCATTAGCAACACACTTTTGAGAAATACAACTGGCCCTTCTTTGATATAAACGCTGCGCATGTCGCGATTTTACATCAAAATTTGGCCTTTTTGAAGAGGCACAAAGTGCTCATATGCTATAATATGCTCCTAATTATGGAGAACATACTTTCTGTAAAAAATTTAGTAAAGAAATTTGGCGAATTTGAGGCGGTAAACAATATTTCGTTTGATGTAAAAAAGGGTGAAATTTTTGCATTTCTCGGTCCCAATGGGGCGGGGAAGTCGACGACGATCAAAATGCTCACTACTCTACTAGAACCCACAAGCGGAGATATAAGAGTCGCAGGGTTTGATCCAACGACCGACTCAGACCAAGTAAGAAGAGCTATTGGTATAGTATTTCAAGATCCGAGCCTCGACGATGACTTGACCGCAGGAGAAAACATGGAACTTCACGCCATGCTCTATGGCGTACCAAAAGCAGAACGCGGTCCAAAAATCGACAAGCTCCTCGCGCTAGTCGACCTAAGCGATCGCAAAAAAAATATTGTGAGAGAATTTTCCGGAGGTATGAAGCGCCGACTCGAAATCGCTCGGTCTCTCGTACATGAGCCCCAAGTTTTGTTTTTGGACGAGCCTACGCTTGGTCTCGATCCTCAGACTCGCAATCATATGTGGAGCTACATCAAAGATCTAAACGAAAATAAAGGCATGACTGTATTTTTCACTACTCATTATATGGAAGAAGCTTCACGAATGGCAGAACGCATCGCAATCATTGACCATGGCAAAATCATCGAATCAGGTAGTCCAGAAGAAATAACGAAAAAGACGGACACCAGTTCGCTTGAGGATGCATTTATCAAGATCACCGGACATGAGATTCGTGACGAAGGCGCAAACAACCTCGACGCCCTAAGACAAGGCGCGCGAATTTGGGGAGGCAGAAGATAATACAAAACATATGGCAATATACGTACTTTGGTTAAGACAAATTAAAAAATATTTGAGATCAAAATCTCGCATCATAGGCTCTTTGGGCCAACCGGTTTTGTTTTTGCTTGCATTCGGATTTGGATTTGGCGGCATATTTAGCGCAGCTGGAGGAGGCAACTATATAGACTTCTTAGCTCCCGGCATCATCGGCATGGCTATCATTTTTTCAGCCATGTTCGCAGGTATAGAAGTGATTTGGGATAGGCAATTTGGTTTCCTCAAAGAGACTCTCGTGGCGCCTGTGTCTAGATTTTCGATCGTATTTGGTCGCACATTAGGCGGGGCAACTATTGCACTCTTCCAAGGATTGCTCGTCTTTATAATCAGCCTCATCATAGGATTTAATCCTGCCTCATTTGCTCATGTGCCACTCGCTATCTTTGTCATGATACTTATGGCGACACTCTTCACTTCACTTGGTACAGCGATTGCGACCAGGATGCGAGACATGCAAGCGTTCCCAATCATTATGAACTTCATCATGATGCCACTCTTTTTCCTATCTGGTGCGCTCTTCCCAATAGAAGGTCTTCCAAAGGGTCTCGCCATTTTCGTGCGCCTCAATCCAGTTTCTTACGCAATGGACGCACTTCGTGGATCTCTCCTCAACACTTACCATTTTGGATTTGGCACAGATATACTTGTGCTATGCGTCTTTACAGCTGCAGCTCTACTTGTCGCAATCCGTTTGTTTAAAAAGATAGAAGCATAAAATGATAAACAGTGAAAAATTTGTAGTACTTCTATTTTATAAATTTTTTAAAGTAGAAGATCCAAAA
>CAZAAO010000053.1:0-3334 GCA_964483435.1 uncultured Candidatus Saccharibacteria bacterium
GCGGTACCAGTGATCTCATTCTCGAGTGGGCAAGTCAAATCTTGCCCACTCTTTTATTTTGCATATTAGGAGCGGGATATTCTCTGAGAAAAGTCTGGCCTCAGAGAAATATGTTTTTTATTTTTCCCTCCACTTAATATAAGGGGAGGGTCAGGGAGGGGTTATTTCTCCGCAGCGATCCTGTCTTTTACAAAATTACAATACTCACAATTAGGACTCGAACGTGGAAGCTCTCCATCTAGGCACTTTTTCATATCCTCAAGCGTGTCGTCGATCCAGTCTGGCTTGCCTTCGTAAGGGATGAGTTTGATATCAAACTCGAGTTTGCCGTCAAAGGCTTCCCTGTCTCGTTGACCATTGGCGTAGACGAAGTACCCAGTTTTGCTTACCTTGTATCCGTTTTGGGAGAGGAGCCACTGGTACACTTCCATTTGCCTCTTGTAGCCATCTTGCCACTCGGCATCGAGCCCTACTTCGCCATCTTTGCTGGTAGCCTTGTAGTCGACGACGATGAGCTCGCCATCAGGATTTTGCCAGACGTCATCTACGCCACCGAAGACGACGAAATTGGTAGGTGTGTGAAAATATTCGACGCCTTTGAACGTGTCGCGCCAGGTGTCCATCATCTCGTGTTCGAGTGGTACAGCGTCTACCCCGTAGCTCTCCATGAGTGGATGAGGCGTGTGTTGTTTGCGGTGGAGGTCAAACTCTTTTTTTAGAAGTATATCCACCGCGCTGTTTAGGTTGAATGGGAATCCTTGCGGCCTGGAGACGCCGATACGTCTGTCGAGGTAAAAGCATCGCTGGCACTCCAAAAAAAGATCAATCTTTGACCGGCTTACTCTGAAAGCTTCTTTTGCTTTCGGATCATAAAGTTTTTTCTTGTAGTAGGCCACTTTAGCTCAATAGGAAATTAATTTCTTCCATCACATCAGCAAACTTTTCTTTGCTTGGGATCACCTGCTCGGCGACGTCCGGATTTTCTTTGATCTGTTTTATGTGGATCACTCCTAGCTCCATGAGCTCTTTCTTTTGGGCATGGTTTATAGATTGAAGTACGGTGATTGGGTGAAGACCTGTGTCCTCAATCATGTCCTGTAGATTGCCCTCACTCGGATAGCCCCAGCCAACGAGCTTCATATTGCGGCATTTGGCATACTTAATCGCCTGGTCGGTAAACTTGGTATTGGTGACGAGCCAACCTTCGTCGAGTTTGCGCTTGTGCCCAAATTCAAACTCCTGATCGCGCACGTCATCCCAGCGAGAGTCTACGTAAAGTACAGTTTTTAAATCCGATTTGAGTCCAAATACATTGTGAAATTTAGCCTCGATCATGATGAGCTTGTTTTCATTCCACGCGGTGACGTCGATCTCGTGCTCGACGCACTTGCCTTGCGCGCTAAACTCGGTCGTCGTCTCAAAGCCTTTCGCGCGCAAAATTTCAGCTATCAATTTTTCAAAAGGAAAGCCAGTTGGGCCCATTTCAATGAGTGCCTTGCGAAGTGAGTAGCGTACAGCAGCTGGCTTCTGCTCTCTCGCAAGCAAGTCAAAGGCGTGGTGATAAATCTCCTTGGTGCTCATGCCGTCTTTGAGCTCTAGCTCTATGTGGCTAAGTATTTTGTCGACGATTAGTTCGGAAGCTTTGGCTTTTTGTAATGAATTGCGTAGTTTCTGCGGGTCAAATGCCTCGCGTTCACCCGTTGCTTTGGTGATAAGTATTGTGTCGTGCATAGCTAGATTATTTCACAACTCCCCTTCTCTGGCTACGGAAGGCGTTTTGGGCATAGATTAGGCAAGTACTGCTCCGCCAAGACACAAGTCTCCTCCACTTGCCTCTTCGGCAGGTAAATAAAATACGACTGATTGACCGCTTGCGGCCGTGGGCTGCGCCTCACTAAATAAGAGTTTGAACCCGCCCACCTCTTCCACTTTGCAAGGGATTTTTTCTTGGCGGTATCTGTATCTACAAGTGAGGTTTTCAATTTTCGTAAGGTCGGTATAAAAGTTTGTGTCGGTGAGGGGGAATTCTTTTTTATCATTTGCAGTAGCGAGAGCGACCTTATCCTCGTGGGCGACAGTGATCGTATTGGCATTTATATCTTTGCGTACTACATAGAGCGGCTTGTTGTCAGTAGTTTTGTTTGATACGCGAAATCCGTGCCTTTCTCCGAGAGTATAAAGTATCGCTCCGTCGTGTGTACCTACGACTTCACCTTTCAAGTTCAGCACGTTACCCTCTTGAGTATCCGCAAACTCTTTCAAAAATTCTTTCATGTCGATCTGACCCAAGAAGCAAAGACCTTGGCTGTCTTTGCGAGTAGCTTGCGGAAGGTCAAACTTTTCTGCAAGTTTGCGCACCTCGCTTTTTTGCAGGTGGCCAATAGGAAAAATAATTTGAGGCAAATCTTCTTTTTTGATTGCCCAGAGGAAGTATGACTGGTCTTTGGATGAGTCCTTCGATTCCCTCAGGACCTCGCTTCCGTATTTTTCTTTTGAAAGCTCGGCATAGTGTCCTGTAGCTACGAAGTCCGCACCTTGCTCTCTTGCCCAATTCAAAAATGCTCCAAATTTGATCTCTTTGTTGCACATTACGTCTGGGTTTGGGGTGCGACCCTCTTTGTATTCACGGATCATGTAGTCGACTACGTCTCGTTTGTATTCTTTCTCGAGGTTTAAGGTGTGAAATGGAATATCAAGTACTGCGGCAACTCGCATCGCGCTCCTCCTGTCTTCTTTCCAAGTGCAGGGATAGCCTTCTGGGGTCCAAGCTTTTATAAAAACTCCATGCACTTCAAAACCTTGAGATTTCAAAAGCGCAGCCGAAACAGCGGAGTCTACTCCGCCAGAGAGTCCAACGTATACTTTTTTACGCGCCTGTGATTCCATTGACTATTTTGTATTTCAATGATAAGGTATTTTCGGATTTTCGTAAAGAAAGGGAAAATATGTTTTTTGTAGACACGAAGCATGCGATTTGGTCTCGCGATGATATGAACGAGGCTCAACTTAAGCTTCTCTCCGTTGTTTACCGCGTCTTGTCAAAGTGGGACGGTATGGAACTTAAAACAATCAAGGTAAAAATTTCTCTTCCGCCGGTTCTGTTTGCTCTAGGTCCCGAACATGTTTTTGACGTGAGCATTTCATTTGAGACCGTTCGAGGGATGGATTCATATATGTTCCATGGGCACGTGGAAGAGGATAGCGTCCTCCTCAAACATCCTTGTCGCGGCACAATTTTATCTGAGAAAGACATATTGGACGCGTTGAACCCTTATCGAGAGGTTATGGTTTGACAAAAATTCTCTTCGGAGGATAATTAAATCAGAATCCAATG
>CAZAAO010000054.1:0-2992 GCA_964483435.1 uncultured Candidatus Saccharibacteria bacterium
GGAGTCGCTTGTCTATACCAAGCTCATCGAGAGATACGGAAATAGCATTTGGGTTGAGCACACGAAGCACGACCGACTCGCCATATCCGCCCGGGAGAAGGGAAGTACGCACCTCGATCTCGGTGTCGTGGATCTTGATCGTAAAACGGCCGTCCTGAGCCTTTTCCTTTACATTGAGCTTGAGGTTTGAAATAAGTTTGATACGAGAGACGAGAAGGTTGTACGTAGCATGATCGAACTCCAAAATATCCTGAAGTACACCGTCGAGGCGGTAACGGAGTCTTACGTAAGACTCCTCTGGCTCGATGTGCACATCAGAAGCGTTGACCACTATCGCTCCCGCGAGGATGATCTCAAGAATGCGAGAAATGCGATAACTCTTTTTTTGGGAGATAACTTGCTCGATAGATTTTTTTATATCCTCTGCGGTGCGGACTTCTTTGAGAAGGTCTTGGATCTCTTCGTTGGCTATATCAAGTGCGCCACCTTTGGTCTCGAGCGAGTAGGAGAGGTCTTTGTATCTTGCCCATACTTTTTGCAAACTTTGGTGTGAGACCATGAACGGAGTGACGGTGTATCCACGGTCACGGAGCGCCGCGATGGCGTCCACCGTCTTTTCATTATTAGGTGAAATGATACCCAAATAAACTTTTTTGTTTACCAAATTGAAAGGCGCGATTTCTGCTTCGCGGGCATCTGCTTCTTTTACTACGCGCAATGCGTCGATGTTTACAGGGGAGACGGAAAGATCAATATAAGGAAGACCGTATTTCTGAGACATGACTTCAGCAAGTCCTTCTTCTTCTTGTTCGCGAAGGTCTTCTAGTCTTTGGTTCTGCTTATCTTCATTGAATTGAACTGACATACAAATATTGTAGCATAACGCATTCTTATTTCTTAAAACTACCTCACCCCCTAGCCCCCTCTCCTTGTAAAGGAGAGGGGGAATTAAAATATAACAATCCTATAAACATACTTATGAGTATTTTTTGTATTTCCCCTGCTTTCCCGAAGGGGCTGAGCAAAGCGAAGTGGGTGAGTTATGTATAAATAGAGCCCTCAATTTCACTTGATTTTAATACCAAATTGTGATATAATACGATCAGAAGGGAACAGTTCCATGAAAAAGAGTGTAAGTTTTTTTGCCGTCCTGGCGACGGCGGTTTTCGGTCTTCTGTCCGGCTGCGCCACCACGCATCGATCAGGTGGAGGGTGGCTCTCCACCGTTGGTTCCGTCGTCGGGCCGGCGGACTCACTTCGCCTCACTATCGATAACCAGTCGGCTCTTATGGTGGGTGTGTATATAGATGGGGAAGCTGTCAGAAGTGATACCGGTGAACAAATGTATATCAAGCCATTCGGGGTGGTGACACAAGGTTTTGCGGCCTATTTTGGCCGCGATGTTGCCATTACACTTAAAGGCCTCTGTCCTCCACACCCAAAACAAAATGCCTGCAACCCCGGGGACGTGCTTGCGTCCGAAACTCGGCTTTTGTCCGTGTGGGTCGGGGGGAGGCGGTATGGTCAAGTGTGGGAGATACCACGCGGATGGGGAGGTTGGTGACATTTCTCAAGGCCCCGAGGGCTCGCGCAAGCGAGACCGAGGGGCCTTTTTCATACTCAATATGGTAAAATCGCCCTATGGAAATAATCTCCCAAAATCCAGAAGAAACCAGGAGTTTTGCCTTCGATTTGGTCAAAAAAATCCAAAATAAAGAGATTGTTAGCCGCACTGGCGCTCTTATAATCGGTCTTCATGGTGACCTAGGTGCCGGTAAGACTACTTTTATGAAATCATTTGCTGAGGCGTTGGGTGTCAAAGACACAGTTCAGAGCCCTACATTTGTAATATTAAAAAGATTTGAGATTAATGATTTAGGATTTAAGAATTTGTATCACATCGACGCATACAGACTCGAAAGAGGAGAAGATCTCTTGAAGCTTGGTTGGAATGAAATGACACAAGATCCGACAAATATTATTTGCATCGAATGGCCAGAGAGGATGGAAGATATTTTGAAGGATTATTTGCGAATAGATTTTGAGCATCAAGGTGAGACCACGAGGAAGATACGGGTAAATTTCCCTAATTAACCTAATTGTTCTAATGACTAAGGAAAAACAAAAAAAAGAAAAAAGAAACAAAAGACTAGTGCTTCTCGACGCGCATGCTATTTTGCACCGCGCGTATCACGCGCTGCCAGATTTTGCTACAAGCAAAGGCGAGCCCACCGGCGCTCTTTATGGACTTGTGACCATGGTGCTCAAGATTATTTCTGATTTGAAGCCTGATTATATCGTCGCTTGTTACGATCTTCCAAAGCCTACTTACAGACACGAAGTGTACGAGGGGTACAAATCGGGTCGTGCGAAGACGGACGACGCTCTCGTCGCTCAACTCGAAAGTTCCAAGGAGCTTTGCGAAGCTTTGAATATCCCGATCTATTCCAAAGAAGGATTTGAGGCTGATGATATGCTCGGCACCATCACTGAGCATTTGAAGAAGGAAGATGTAGACATAATCATCGCCTCCGGGGATATGGATACGCTCCAGCTTGTCGATGACGAAAAGGTGCAGGTGTATACACTTAAAAAAGGCATTAACGACACTATTCTTTATAGCGAAGAGGCGGTGAAGGAGAGGTTTGGTTTTGGTCCGGAGCTTTTGCCAGATTACAAAGGACTTCGCGGCGACCCTTCGGACAATATCATTGGTATCCAAGGCATAGGGGAGAAGACGGCGACTGAGCTCATCGTCAATTTCGGCACCATTGAAAATATTTATAAGACTTTGAAGAAAGATGAAAAGAGAGTTTTAGAAGTAGTACGTCCGCGAATCGTCGAGCTACTCAAAAACGGTGAAGAAGAAGCAATGTTTAGCAAAGCGCTCGCGACGATCCGGCGCGACGCAGAGATCAACTTCAAACTTCCAGAACACGCGTGGTGCGAAGGTATAGACATTGAGGCGGCAAAACGCAAACTCACTTCTCTA
>CAZAAO010000055.1:0-2767 GCA_964483435.1 uncultured Candidatus Saccharibacteria bacterium
TGAAAAATTTGTAGTACTTCTATTTTATAAATTTTTTAAAGTAGAAGATCCAAAATCATTTAGAGACGAGCAGTACAATCTCGCGTCCAAAATCGAACTTAAAGGAAGGATGCTTATAGCAGAAGAAGGGATAAACGCGACCTTTGAAGGCACAGAGTCTCAAGTGAAGGAATACATGGATACCCTGCATAGCGATGCGCGCTTCAAAGACATTGTATTTAAACAAAGTGAAGGCACAGGCCGAGCGTTCACTAAACTTTCCATCAAAGTCAGAAAGGAAGTGGTCACACTGGGTCAAGCAGATTTTGACGTACAAAACGAAACCGCCAAAGAATTGACGGCGGATGATTTTCAAAAGATGTATGAAAAAGAAGAAGACTTTGTAGTGCTTGACTTGCGCAATGATTATGAGATTCAAGTTGGATATTTTGACAAGACAGTCAATCCAAAACTAGACAACTTTAGAGATCTGCCCGAAAAACTTCAAGAGCTGGAGGGTCTAAAAAACAAAAAGGTGGTAGCTGTTTGCACCGGAGGCATACGCTGTGAAAAGGCAACATGCCTTTTAAATCGAGTGGGCTTTAAGGATTTGTACCAACTCAAAGATGGCATCCACACATACATGCAAAAGTATCCGGGCAAGCATTTTAAAGGCACGCTTTTTGTTTTTGATAACAGGATGACAACTCCTGTTATTGATGATCCCAAAAGGGAAGTGGTGGGTAGATGCTTTTCATGTCAAACAGTGTGTGAAGATATTTGGAGTGATGACAGCACAAGACCTTCCAAAAAAGTTGTATGTTGTAAATCTTGCGCGGCAGTAAATCCAAACCTCAGATCCACAAGTCCTCTACCAGAGTTTTCCACATAATCCCTAATAGAAGGCGCTCACCTTTTGTGTCATAATAGCGATACGAAGTCCTGGAGACTCCTATATTAATGACGCTAGCCACCGTAGATGCCCTGAGCAACCTCGATGATATGAGGTGTTCAACATGTGGCAAACTACTTGCCAAAGCAGACTACGTCAAAAGTGTCGTTGAAATAAAGTGCCCGCGATGCAGCACTATTAATTCTATTTTTCAAAACATGCAGGATCAGGTGATAATCACCGATCCCGATGGAGTTATTTTGTATGTAAATGATGCACTCGAAAAGGTGACTCAGTACACCTCCGAAGAAGCAATCGGCCAAAAACCATCCCTCTGGGGCAACCAGATGCCAAGAGAGTTTTATGAGAGTCTTTGGGACAATATAAAAAACAAAAAAATTCCCGTCTGTGTGAAAATAAAAAATAAAAGGAAGGACGGTTCAATCTATGACGCCACCTTACGCATCACTCCGGTATTTGATTCATCCGGAGAAATTAAATTATTCGTCGCAATGGAGACTATCATTGAATAGCTTGATTATTAATTAAGTTATTTATGCAAACAGCACCAATACTCCCAAACGAAGCCGACAGGCTTTGCGCAGTATTTAATCTAAAAATCCTCGATACAGCGATCGAGGAAAGATTTGAGCTTATCACCAAAGAGGCTATAGATTTTTTTAAGGTACCAATTTCAACTATCTCAATACTCGATAAGGATAGAGAGTGGTATAAATCCGCACAAGGGATCGAGGAGCGCGAAGGTCCTCGCAATATTTCCTTTTGCGGACACGCTCTTCACCACGAAGACATATTGATAATAGAAGATACTCTAAAGGATCCCACATTTTCTGATAATCCATATGTGGTAAGGCAAACACGGCCCATCAGATTTTACGCCGGTAAAGCTCTTCTAAGCTACGAAAGTACATTACCCGTTGGTGTCTTTTGTATAAAGGATCACCAACCTCGAACAATGCACCTCACTGAGATTGCTAAATTTTTGGATCTTGCCCACAGGGCAGAAATAGAGCTAAATAAAAAGGAGAACAACTTGGTATAATAGACTGATGAGAAAGAAGCACTCTCACCCAAAATACCTTGCCATTTTTGTAGTGGTTGTATTAATTTTGTCAGGATTTCTTTTTTTCAAAACAACCAAAAATGATAGAGAAGCGCGTATACTTTTCGTAGGTGATATGTTTTTTGATCGACAGATTAGAACAGTAATGGACAAAAAGGGAGGTGACTTTGTATTTAGCTGCGTACATGATTATCTAAATAGTTTTGATAGCGTGGTAGGCAATTTGGAGGGACCGATCACAGCAAACGACTCTGTTAGTCTAGGAAGTGAAGTAGGCAGTCCTCAAAATTATATTTTCACCTTCCCAGAAGTTACCGCAAAACTTCTTCAAGAGAATAACATCCGGATGGTCAGCCTTGGCAATAACCATATAAATAATTTTGGAAGAGATGGCATAAAAAGTACTCAAAAAGCTTTGTCTAGCACAAACGTAGAATATTTTGGAGGAATCAGAGGCGATGAGAAAGTCCTACGCAAAGAAATTGGTGGGATTAAATTTTCTTTCATTGGTTACAATCAGTTTGGAGGACAAAGCGTAGAAGAGGTGAGTAAAGAAATAAAAAGAGAGTCCGAAGCAGGCCAGAGAGTAATAGTTTTCGCACATTGGGGAGAAGAGTACAGCGGAGCGACTCCCAAAATGAAAGAATTCGCACGAACTTTTGTAAAAAATGGAGCCTCACTAGTTATCGGAGCACATCCACACGTGATTTTGGAAGAAGAAAAAATAGGTGCGAGTGAAGTTTATTACTCTCTAGGAAATTTTATATTTGATCAATATTGGACTCCCGAAGTATCTACAGGCATGGGAGTAG
>CAZAAO010000056.1:0-2683 GCA_964483435.1 uncultured Candidatus Saccharibacteria bacterium
AATTTTATATTTGATCAATATTGGACTCCCGAAGTATCTACAGGCATGGGAGTAGAAGTCGTTTTCAAGAATAACAGCTATAAAAGCACCTCTCACAGATTTGAGATAAAGAGAGACGGTCAGACTTGTAAGTCGAGCTAATCATTCACTCGAGGTTCACGGTGAATCCGTAACATAAGAAGCGTCAAGCGAGACGCTTTTATTTGCATTTATTTATAACATCAACAACATGCCACAATCGAAAAATAACGACACGAATCCACGAGAAGAAATTTTGCTAATGAAGCTTCAAAGGATTTACGATATTGAGCTCCAGTTGGTAAAGGCAATACCTAAGATGATAAAAAATGCTCAAAGCGAGAGCTTGAAAAGAGCACTAGACAATCATCTCAAAGAAACTGGCAACCAAGTCTCTCGCCTCGAGGATCTTTTTGTCCGTATGAATCAAAAGGCAAAAAAGATGAAATCAGAAGCAATTCGCGGACATATCCTAGATGCAGAAGTGGGAATGAAAGCAATATCTGAACCCGAACTAAAAGACATGGCCATAATTGGTGACGGTCGAGGCGTTGAGAAGATGGAAATGCACGAATACGAAATGCTAATTAAAATAGCTCGAGAGCTTGGTCAAAATGATGTAGCAGAGGTAGCCGAACTCAACTTGGCCGAAGAAGTAAATGCTGAATCAACCCTCAAAGAACTGGGAGAAAATGGTCGCATGAAGGAACAAAAGGGGTAACTCTTTATCTTTTCATCCAGTGTTCATGATCGAGTGGTATCTTTGAAATTGTTATTAGTTAAAAATATATATATGAAAAACAAACATCTTTACAAGGCACTCGTTGCGGGTGTAGCGATGTTTTCACTACCACTTGCATCCTTTGCACTTACTGTCGGTCAGACCACAAAAGTAGACGCGGGAGTAAATGTAAATGCTTCTAGCACTACAAACGCAAATGTAAATGCAGGAGTAAACTCGACAACATCAGTGGAGAGCGAAGAAGGGTCGAGCGCAAGCTCTTCTTCATCTAATGGCACAGCACTTCTCGAGACAAACTCTTCAGGTATTGAGATACTTCTTCCTGCACAGGTCACAACAGAGGAAGACTTGAATGTTTACCAAAAGAATACAATTTCAACTGACAAGAAAGTTGCCGAGATTGATACAGATATCGAAAACGGAGTTGCCGTCGAGTACAAACACCCGGGCAAACTCTTTGGGGTTATCAATGTTGAAGTGAATTCTAAAACTATAGTTGAAGCGGGGTCCGACGGTAAACTAAAAACAGAGACCACCTTCCCTTGGTGGAGCGCAATGGTAAGAGGACTGGGAGACATTCGCGCACAAGTGGACGGCACTATTCAAAGTCAGTTTGCAAATGTGATGACAAATGGCACCACTGAAGCCGTGCTCAAAGCTCGACTCATAGATGCGATTATCGAAGCTCATGCCAACGTAAAAACAGATACTGAAGTAGACACTGCAAATACAAACGCCGGAGGTTCCACTACTGTGAACGGCATACTTGAGGGACGCGTACAATAAACAGATTTGCTTCCTTAACACCACTGCTGCCGATATAATATCGGCATGAGAAAGCAGTATGATCCGCGGTTCAAACCAGACCTGACACCAAAGCAAATGCTCAAGATGGGAATCTTTGGTGGAGCTTACTTCATATTTGTAAAAAATTTGAAGCCGAGATTCATTCCCAAAGATTGGTGGAGTGGCGTGGCTCTTTCACCCGATCATGAAAAGCACGGGGAGCTAAACTTCTTTGGAGTTGAAGCGAGTCAACCGTATTCTGTATGGAAGAAAAACGGCTGGATCTACGACAAAGATCCTCATGGCTGGTTCGAATGGTACTGTAAGTATTACTTAGGTAGGCGCATACCCGAGGAAGATGATCGCCAAATCAAACGCTGGCTTGCCATGAAGCGCCATATCGCGCAGATCAAAAAAAATTGTAGAGTTGGGGATTTCTCCTGTCACAGGAAACAGCGACAAGCCTTGCTACATTGGGCATATGACAGTCGCACATTTTAGCTCCACCAAATTCATCTTCACTTAACAAATGCTCATATATTATTGAGTAACGAAAGTTTTAAAAGTCTTTAATCTAAAATTATGGAAAATAATTCAAGTCCGATGGATGTTCTAAAGTATCTTAAGGGCGTCAAATATCCTGCTTCTAAAACAGAGCTCATGGAAGCAGCACAAACAAATAGTGCACCAGAAGAAGTGATTGCCGTACTAGATACACTCGAAGACGATGCTCAATTTGAAAACGCAGAAGAAGTAAACGATGCTTTAGAGGAGTCTGGTGACGATGAGGAAGACACAGGAGCAGATGCAGAGGAAGGTGAGGGGGACGATACAGATTCGGAAGAAGACGATGACGACGAAGAGGATGAGGGTGATACTTCAGACGCTGACGAAGAAGCTGCTTAAACGCTCGACATAGGCCAAAAATAATGTATTATAAAAAAGTCTCGCCCGCGGGACTTTTTTATTAATAATGAAAGAAATACGAAACATAG
Organism: uncultured Candidatus Saccharibacteria bacterium; assembly: GCA_964483435.1. Taxonomy (GTDB): domain Bacteria; phylum Patescibacteriota; class Minisyncoccia; order Phycocordibacterales; family WO2-35-19; genus CAZHJF01. Next base: position 2,542 of record CAZAAO010000056.1, read on the forward strand.
CCATCATAGCCCACGTGGACCACGGTAAGACCACTTTGACCGATGCCATCCTCCACCAATGCGGCGCCTCCGGAGCTGAGGTAAGCATGGACTCAAACGCACTCGAAAAAGAGCGCGGTATTACCATATATGCAAAAAACGC
>CAZAAO010000057.1:0-2665 GCA_964483435.1 uncultured Candidatus Saccharibacteria bacterium
CCATGCTGAAAGCCTCGGGCTGAAGCCCGGAGTTTTCCTCTCTGAAGAGAATAAAAGCAAAAGCCGCTCTCGAGCGGCTTTTGCTTGTCTAAAATCTTTTAATTTCTGTGATTAGAGACTTTGGAATGTAGTAGTACTTGGGCTTTTCTATGGGATGGTTATGGGTGCCCGATTCGGAAAATAAAATTGTTTCTGGATTCTTTACTATAATAAAGTAACTATCCTCCTTTATGATCTCTCCTTCGGTGTAGACTTTCGTAGGTGCATGAAAGTCGCCATCATAGTAGCTCATTACATCCAACCAATATATTTGAGCAACGTTACTCATTTACTTTAAGCGAAATTATTTCTTTCACTGCTCGGATAGGAATTATTATTCCTCTAAGGCTTTTACTTTCGTTTTGAACCGGCGAAAGGTCAATTAGTTGATCTGTAATTCTTCGTACTTTGCCAATAGTAACAACAGGTGGGGGAATGACAAATTTATTTATATCGATATCGTCATACGAATAATGCGCGTCCTCGTACGTCACTCTACATAATTTGTTTAAAAAATTATTTTTTTTCATTATATCAAGGGTTGGGGCAGACAAAGCGGATTTGTCTGCCCGGGGGGAAGGTCACTTCTTCCCTTTGGGGAAGAGTGACACGCCGCATTTGAGATCGTCCTTGGCCCAAGAAGGCGCCTTATCAAAAGTATCCTTACTCTCACGGGCACCGGAATCGTCTCTTGCTTGATGCCACGCCGCTGCGGTCTCGCTCCCAGTTGAATTGGTTTCTTTAGCGGCGTCTTTGTCCGTATATTGGCTCACTTGTGATCACCTCCTTTCTCAGACGGGTTTACTAACCAGATATATTATGTAACAAAATTGTCAAAAGGAGTACTTGACAAGTATTTTGATATGTGCTAAGTTGTGATCGTTCAGTTCTTTAACTTTCAAAAAACTCAGGCCCCGTCGCGGGCCAAAAGGAGCTTGAAAAAATGAAGTCTCTGACTTTCCTTTTTGTTTTTCTGCTTCTAGGGTCCTTTATTGCGACCTTGGGGCAGACGTCCAATCCGGCAGTCCTTCGTCCGGGGGGTGTGTTTACGATCTCGTCAGCTCAGCCACTATGTGGCCTGCCGACAGCTATCGCGATTGTGGGAGTGAACCGGACATTGTCGGACCCGCTTACATCCGAACTCGGCGGCTGTCGCGTACGCATTACCCAGTCATCGACTGGAGAGACGTTGGCGCCTTTGCAACTCGCCCATACGCTGCTACTTCCGTTCTTCGGAGCGGCGCCGTCCTCAACGTTGATAGTCGGGGTGGTTCCGCCGACTTTGGTGCAGGGTTCAGCTTCCCTCATCGTAGAAAAACTGATGCCGAGGTCTGTGGGGGGCAAGGTTGAACAGGTGGTTGTTGGAACTGTGACAATCGCCGTCGATATTGGAGCCCCGGCGATCCGGTTAGCACAGCTTGGTCTTTCTGGGGACACGACCGATATCGTACAATAGCTCTGGTCGGGTAGTGAAGTCGGGTGCTGCGTTCGCGCGGCGCCCGACTATTTTTTTATATAAAATTATTGTAAGATCAAAGTTAATGAAGAAGCTTGTTCTTCTTTTGACAATCCCGCTCCTTTTTACGCAAGCACCTCTTTGGGCCGCTGCCCAAGTCGATCTTTCGGCAACGACGATTTCGTCGGATACTTCTTGGTCCAAGGATAGCGGTCCTTATTTTTTGAACGGCAATATTACAGTCGCGAGCGGGGCGACTCTCACTATCGAGGATGGCACAGAGGTGCGTATCGCTTCTGGAAGAAAGATCGATGTATACGGCACTCTCAAGATACAAGGAAGTGTGAGCGGAGTTTTGATCACTGCGCAAGAAGACAACGGAGTCTATACTTTCCCTGGTCAGAGCGGACGCTTTGCCGGGATTATTTTTAGAGATGGTTCATCTGGAGATATACAACGTGCAAATATAAAGTATTCTGGTTATGAAATATTTGGTGACAGTACCGGGCCGGCGATCACAAATCTCGGAGGAGAAGTTTCTGTCTCAAGCTCTACGATTTCAAAATCTATTTACGCTTTGCGGACCAAGGGAGGCAAGACGGTATTGAGTGATACCAATCTATTGCAAAACACTCAGGGTGTTTATGCCGAAGGGGGAGAGCTTAGAATACAGGGTGGGGAAGTGAGAGAGAGTACCTACGACGCTCTCATGGCTTTTGGAAACTTGAGCAACATCCAAATAGATGGTACAGGATTTTTCAACAACAAAAACAACATTTCAATCGAGCTTGGTATACCGCACAGTGTGTCACAAATCACGTGGAGCGGGGGTAAGTATGCGGGTGTGTATCTCTCGGGAGTAACGAAAGGGAATCAAACTCTCTCTTCGACTACGATATATGTGATCCCAAATATTTCTGTAAGCAATGGAGATACTCTTACTCTCGAGCCGGGCACTGTGCTAAAGGGTGGGAGTATAGACGTGTACGGCAAGCTTCTCGCTTTGGGTACCAAACAAATGCCTGTGATTTACACCTCTATTGCCGATGATGGTGCGGGAGGTGACACAGAGGCAAATGGTGCGACCGATCTCAACGCTTCAAAAACTGGCGGAGTGCTCGTGCATACAGCGGGCAGCATGGAAGCGAAATACATGGAAATCAGGTACGC
>CAZAAO010000058.1:0-2656 GCA_964483435.1 uncultured Candidatus Saccharibacteria bacterium
TGCATTTTTCGCACCTTCCAAAAAGGAGCTCGTGTCGATACCTAAAAGAGTGAGCACAGTTATATGCGCACTTGTAAATGCACTATATCGGCCTCCTACATTTCCGCTCCACGGTATGAAAACAAAATTTCGCGTAGTTGCAATCGCGTGTAGCATTGAGTCCTCGCTTGCGATAGCGACTACTCGATCAGATACAGGCTCGCCAAATCTTTCAGACGCCATATCAAAGAGAGTCTCAAAGCTCTCTAGAGTCTCTGGTGTCTTGCCTGATTTACTTATTACGACAAGAGAAATATCTGATTTACTACTGATATCGCCAAATATATTTTGAAACTCCTCCACCTCTCTGTTTTCGAGAGATTCAATAAAAAATACGTGTGGGTAAATATCTGTCCTGTTTTTGGTAAGAGCTTGCCAGATTGCTTTTGAAGACAAGTCAGAGCCGCCGATGCCAAATATGAAAAAATATTTTGAGCTTTTCTGCGCTGATAACTTTTCTTCTACGTCACTCAAAAGACTCGGGTTAAAAACGGAAGCCAAAAATCCTTGCGGAGTGTCGAAGTTGTTTTGCTTTTCCTTTAGCTCGGAGACAAAAGGTGAGAGGGTCGTCGCTCGTTCGAGTGCTTCTTCTTCTGAAATTTTTACTTCATTTATTGACATACCCCGATTATATCACAGCAAAAAGAGATACTCTTAATGAAGTAATTACAAATATAATCAAAAATAGGCCCCGGGACTCTCGTCCCGGGGCCCTGCCCTTCCTCTCTTTTACTTTAAGCCGCGACCTCCTCTTCTTGCGGCTTCTTGTCCTCGATCTCCTGGCATCTTACGCAGCGAAGCGCCCACGGGACGGCTCGCAGCCGGTGTTCTCCAATTTTTTCTTCGCAGTCTTCACAGCTACCAAAGGTTCCGTCCTTCACGCGCTCGAGTGCTTGCCGAACTTTCACTAACTTTTGATAGTTTATAGTCCGGCTTGCAACTTCTAGATTTGCATCATTTAGAGCGAGTTGGAAGTCCATAGGATCAGGTAGCTTTTCGGCTGCCTTGATACCTCCACTGACTTGCGATGCGAGCTCCTTTTCGAGCTCTCTGAGAATCTTCTCATAATGGGACGCAGATAGTTTCTGCTTCCCATTCGATTTTGCCTTGGCCATTAGTTTACCTCCTTTGGCCAGATTCTGTCCTTTTTTATTGTACCACTCTTATCAAAAAAATGCAAATATCCGATATCCTCACAAAAGAGAAAGCCACGCGCGACGGCGTGGCCCATAGAGAGAACAGTCTACATGACCGCTCGCGGTAGTGGTACCGATTGGAATTTAGTCAAATCAGGCTGCGGCGGAATCGACGCCGAGCTCATCTGAGAGTCACCTCCAATACCTCCTAATGGCTGGTGACAAACAAAACAATTCTTTCTGTTGTCACGAGGGTGGTTTTTTCCACCACACTTGCAAACTATGTAATTCGGCTGCAGCGGGAGCTGCTTTTTTTGGATAGGCATGACCTAAGGTCCTTTACATGGAATGCCTACCTCGCACCATCTGCATTTATTTATACACCCATTATTCGTAATTGCAAGAGCAAGATGTCCAAAAGCAAAGCCGCTCGGGATTTATCCAGAGCGGCTTCTGGGTGGACGCGCCGGTCTAGTGGTAGATTCCGTACTCGAAATGAACTCCCTTATCGTGCGGTGTCGCGATGAGTGCTGGCGTACCGAACAGTGGAGTGCTCCATAAGCAAGTAACGCGAGTCTGCGTTGGGGCTGCGAGTTCGGCAGCGGCGTCACGGACCTTGTTTCGGTCGTGCTTACTTGTCACTCCTGGAGCGTGAACCGCTATAGGGTGTCCTGCCCGTGTGGCTTCCTTTGCTAGAGAAAAAACTTCAGACACTTTAGCTCCTTAGGTTGGGGTGTAGGTACTACTAAAAATGAAATATAGCAGAATATTAAAAAAAAGAAAGGCCCTGCCGCAGCGTTCAGACTGTGGACAAAGCCTTATGTAAGTTGAGCCCAATGAGGCTCAAAGAAACGTCTGGCGCCTCCGGCGCCAGATCGCGATCGCGAAGATTCCGCCGCCCATGAGCGCGAACGTAGCCGGCTCGGGCGTGGGATCGGGCGTAAGGTCTGGGCGAGCTCCCGAGTCGGGGTACTCGACTCTCGAGAGTCGGTAATGCCCAGGATCCATCGCAGTGTCATAAAAACCGGCGTTTGAGCTAGTCACAATACTGAAGAGCTTGCTCGGGTTAAACGACACAGGATTGTCGAGGTACGGTCCCGATGTGATCAGGTGCCACTGGTATGGTGCCGACGGGTCCTGCCAGTAGTACGCGTTATGGGGGTCGAAGTCATTTGCAAATTCGACCCACACCTTCTGACTTGCCTGCGGCGTTGTGAAGTTAAAACCACAAAGTGTTGTGCAGGAGGTTAGGGTAAATTCTAAATTTTCTCCGCTCACATACATCGTGCGGGTTTCGCCGTGCGAGTCGAAATCCACTACGAATTCAACCAATCCGGCACTCGCGGCCAACGCGAGTACTAAAAGCAAAAACAAAAAACGCGCTGTGCGCATAGCATCCTCCGATTCAAAGATCAGCCCTCTGGGGCTTCCGCATGTTTAACACACTTCATCAACAATGTAAAGAGTGCTCTTTTTTGCAC
>CAZAAO010000059.1:0-2514 GCA_964483435.1 uncultured Candidatus Saccharibacteria bacterium
CCCCCGGAGCCACATGGCTCCGGGGGAGAATTTACCTGCGGCCGGATCTATTATGATTGCGCCCAACTCGAACACGTGTCAGCTTGAGCCTGTGTGCATCCACTTTCACACGACGAGAAAAGATCTGTCTCATAGACGAGTTGACCCACGCTCTCTCTTCGGTATTCAAAGGAAGAAGGCTGAATAGGTATAAGATCAACCCCTTTTCTTTGTGGCCAAAGTTGCCATGCTCGATCGAGATGAGCTTCCTCGCGTGGATGTCTGCGATTTCGGCGAGATCCGTGCGATCTAAGTGGCGTTCCGATCGCCTATCTTTTATAAGTGTGCCTAGCTCAATCTTGTAGCTATTAGGCATCATACCTCCTGCATTTTATTGAAGCACTCTCAAAAAAAATTGCAAACGAAAAAGGTACTTACTTATTCACAATCTTTATTTCATTTCCACTTCACTCGCGTATAATAAAGTCATAAAGTGGTCGTTTTATCAACCATAATAAACTTAAATCAATGAGCAAAATCGCATTTTGGCTATTGGTCATCGGCGGCCTCAACTGGCTTCTCGTCGGACTATTTGGCTGGGATATCGGTGAGCTTTTCGGTGGACAGACAGCGATCATCTCGCGAATCGTCTACGTACTTGTTGGTCTTTCTGCAATCTTGGTTGCTGCAAAGAAGCCATCAGCTCCTCAAATGTAAATTTCGTAATGTAATCTGTAATCGAGTTACATTAAATCAACAAACATCCGCTACTTGTACATAGCGGGTGTTTGTTTTTTGTAATATCATATTGTGTATGGAAACGAGATTCAATCTCCCGCAAACTCCTTTCAAAACGCGCGAAGAAGAAATGGAGCATTTGCGCAAAGTGATCGAAGAGAAAGAGAAAGCTCTCGAAGCTCTAAACATAAAAAAAGACGAGCTTGCTCCCGCTCGCGAAACTTTGGCTGAGTACAAAACTTACGGCAACGCTCAAGTGATGAATAAGGATTTTAGTATTTCTCCACACGAAGTGGAAACAATTCTAACAAAACTTTCTCCCGAGACTCATGATGTGCAGATATCAGAGCTAGTAAAGCTTGCCAAGGAAAAAGGTGTAAAAAACGCACTATCGGTAGTTGAAAAAATGAACAATTTTCACATCACCGACGACTTTCATCGATACATCGCAGAATATTTGAAAGAAGGTTTTACTCTTCCTGGGTTCAAACTGGAAGAGAAGATTGGCAAAAGTCTCTCTATGTGTCTTTTTGAAATACTTATCCCCGAGGAAGGGCGAGCCGAGCAAACAAAATCGCTCAAAGAAGTGATCTCAAGCATGGAGCAATTTTATTCGGGTCTCCAGTCTATATATTCAAAAAATAATGACCTCTGGATGGCGCTCGAGATAGCCAATGCAAACTTTTCGGAAGAGGTAGTGTTTTATGTGGCGGCGCCCACTAGCAAAAAATCTCTTTTTGAAAAGCATATACTTTCTGTTTTTCCGCATGCAAAAATCAATGAAGTCCCAGACGACTACAATATCTTCAACGAAACAGGGCATACGGTGGGAGCCTATGCTACTTCAAACAAAAATCCAATTTTCCCAATCAAAACTTACGACCAATTTGATCACGACCCTCTAAACGCTATCCTTGGTTCGTTTTCAAAAGTGGATAAAGAAGGCGAAGGTGCTGCTATCCAGCTGGTGTGGGCTCCACAAGGGGATGCTTATGTCAAAAAATACGAAGGTGCACTAAAGCGAATAATGAAAGGTACACCCTTAAAGGAAGCTATCGATCTACCAGAGACGGTCGTAGGCGACTTTGCAAAAACATTCAAATCAATTTTCAATTCTTCGACCAAAAAGAAAGATGGAGAGGTAGAAAAGAAGGAAGACGTCGATCCAAATGTTATCGAGATGATAAGGCAAAAGATTTCATCACCTATAGCAAGATGCAATGTGCGAATCCTTGCTTCCTCACACACCAAAGAGTCCGCAGAAGAAATACTTGAGAATATAAAATCAAGCTTCAATCAGTTTGAAAACACTCTGGGCAACTCTTTCAAGTGGGTAAAGGTTGAGAAGGGTGAACTTCGCAAACTTACTCGCGACTTTGCATTTAGGACTTACGATAGTGATAAGTTTATACCATTGAATATTAAAGAGGTTTCTTCCTTCTTGCATTTCCATACTAGCGAGCTTGGCGCAGGAGAGATGCTTCGTCAGACGCGAGCGACAACAGCCGCCGCTCCTTTTGAGATGGGAAAATCAGGTGTGCTACTTGGGGTCAATCGGCATCGCAATATGGAGACTAGTGCTTACTTTGCCGCTGAGGATCGCTTGCGACACTTTTATGCCATCGGTCAGACGGGTACAGGTAAGTCGACACTACTCAAAAACATGATCATCCAAGATATAAAGCAGGGCAACGGACTCTGTATGATCGACCCACATGGTTCCGATATCCAAAATGTACTTGCAAATATTCCACCGGAGCGTTTTAAGGATGTGATTTATTTTGATCCGGCATACAC
>CAZAAO010000060.1:0-2504 GCA_964483435.1 uncultured Candidatus Saccharibacteria bacterium
GCGGTGGTGCCACCTGTGCGTTCTCGAGTTGGGATAGTGGCAACAACAGCCGAACGACTGCAAACTTCAATTGTACTGCGGGTACTGTAGGTGGTACTTACTCAGTAGCTTGTATAAATACTCCTAATACTTCTTCAAATGTATGTGCACAAGCAAACACTTTGGGCAATATCACGGTCTCCGCACAATCAGCAACGGCTGATATAAATGCAAACCCACTTACTATACCTTACAATTCTGCCTCGACTATCTCTTGGACTTCAAGCAATGCTTCGTCTTGTTCGGTGACGCCTACTGGTTGGATCGGCACCTCAGGAAGCCAGTCTTCGGGCAATCTTACAAATACCCGAACTTATACTCTTGACTGTGTGCCAAGTGGGCCAAACTCGTCTGACTCCGTGACGGTGACCGTACAGCCAGCCGCAAACTTCACATTGAATGTCATCCGATCAGGGCAGGGGACAGTGACAAGCGCACCTTCAGGTATTAATTGTGGCGCCACATGCAATGCAAGCTTTGTACAAAACACGAGTGTGACACTCACAGCCACTCCAGCTCAGGGGCGAATATTCACAGGGTGGGGTGGAGCGTGCTCCGGAAAGGGGACATGTACTGTAGTTATGAGTAGCTCAAGGACGGTTTATGCCAATTTTGCTGTAGACCCTAATTTTAAAGAATTTTAGGCAATTTTAGCCAATCAGGAATTTAGCATAATACGGCTCAACAAGGCCGTATTTTGTTTGTTTTTGATGCTAAAAAGCTTGACTTTTTGACCCCAAAGGTGCTATAATACTAGTAATCCAGTGAAAGCTGGATTTTGCGTTAAATAGGGGGTAACCCTTATTTTGACAATCAGAGCGGTCTTTTAAGCTCAGACAAATACTTTGGTTCTGTTCTGAGAATACTTGAAAGACCCCTGGGCTCTCTTTAGCTCGCGGTAAGACAATTCGCTAGGGTAGAGCATTAAAATTAAACAATCGGCTTATTTTGCAGGCTACTGCTTTGGGTGTATTTATGATCGCCTCAGGTGTTGTAGGACTCAATTCTTCTGCTCCTTCAGTAACAATAGATAAGGCTCCAGAGATAAGAGAGACCATGCCTTCTTCAAAGAAGGTCAATGCTAAAAGTATTACCGTTGAGGAATACGTACGATCATACTTCTCTGATGTTCCGGTACTTGCCGAAGTGGCGAAATGTGAATCACGTTTCCGCCAGTACGACAAAGATGGCAACGTCCTCAGAGGAGTGGAAAACAACCTCGATAAAGGTGTGATGCAGATCAATGCTCACTACCACGAGGATGATGCAATGGAGCTAGGATACGACATCGATACTTTGGAAGGTAACACCGCTTATGGTAGATACCTTTACGAAAAGTACGGTCTTCGCCCTTGGAGCGCTAGCGCCCCATGTTGGAAGAAGACGACAGCTTACGCGGCTCATGTCGAACTTGCTCTAAAATAAACTTAGCAAAACCCCGTCCGCCTTTGCGGACGGGGTTTTGTGTTGCTGCATATGCAAGCAAGGGCAGGGGAGGCATAATCATTGAAAATTCATAATTATATTGCATAATATATAAAGGAGGGTAGGGTGGTGGACACAAACAAAGACCTACTTAGTACATTAGAAGACGCCTGTCGAGCGGGCCGTGATCCGTACGAAACACTGGGCACCGAAATAATAGCGGAGGTGGTCAAAAGTGCCGAACCGCAAAAATCGATAAAATTTTTGGCGCCCGAGATTTTTTGGCCGCGCGACCCACAGAGGCTCGTGCCGAGCTTGACCACGAGGCGTCTGAGTGAGCCTATGAGCGTGATCTCTGAACTCAAAGTCACAGATGACGCGCATGGGTTCGTCTTGAGTCTAGTATGCTCAGGTGAGACGTCTACAGAAAGGCTTTGGATCAGGTGGGTGAGTAAGACTCTCCCCGATCGCAAATGCCGGTTTCTTTGTGATCGAGTGTTATCACTCGACTCTCACCCATCGCTATTCTACGAAAGCTTAGGGGAGATACGCCAGGTGATAAAAAGTGCACTCAAAATAAAATAAAATATTCTGGCGCGTCCGAGCTTCCTCCTGTACCTACGTGTAGGGGAGGAAGCTTTTTATTTTTTTAATTGAAGATTTGAGCCAAGGCAGTCTGGATAGAGAACGTCGCACAATATATCTTTTGGGTAATATAGATATCAAAATATAAAGCGCTGTATAGCGCGCGTCTTCTGACCACTTCCCTGTTGGTGGTAAAATTTTTTCGGCTGAAAAATATTTTTTATTTATTATTCTATTTTTTATATCTCACCTTCCCTCGGGTCGCCAACAAAAAATTAAGTCTTACTTGATCTTGTTTAAGATGTTCCAAAATAGGTTTTTGGCAAATTCCCAGACTTTGACGAGTATGTAATTCCACTTAGACCAACCGGCCTGACCAAATGCGTAAAATTTGTCGAGGACGTATTTGAACTTGCCTTGAGAGAGGTCTCCAATCACATCAAACTGATAAAGAT
>CAZAAO010000061.1:0-2489 GCA_964483435.1 uncultured Candidatus Saccharibacteria bacterium
ACATCATATAAAGGATAGTTTGGTGGCAAAACCATCAATTTTTTACCACAGTTTGGACAAGGTACTTTTGCTACCACATCGATCTCCCCCTTATCTCCAGATTCTTTGTTTTTAGACATATTTACTTCTCCCCCACCACCTTAATCCCCAACTCCTTGAGTTGCGCCCCAGCCACCTCGGCTGGAGATTGCATCATTGGATCGCGACCTTCGCCTGTTTTGGCAAAAGCTATGACCTCGCGAATATTTGGCTCGTTTTGTAGGAGCATAATCAATCTATCAAAGCCGAAAGCCAGACCTCCATGTGGTGGTGTACCAGAAGCAAAAGCCTCTAACATATGACCAAAGTTTTTCTCTATTCTCTCCGCCTCATATCCCATTATTTCAAACACAGCGCGAAGCATTGCAGGAGTGTGGTTGCGTATTCCTCCGCCACCTATTTCAAAGCCATTGAGCACCATGTCATACTGCGCAGCGACGATGCCTTCTATATTTTTCTTTGCGAGTAAATCTGGCACGTACTCAGGCTTTGGCGCAGAAAAAGGATTGTGAGTAAATGTCCAGCCACCCTCATCTGTCTTTTCAAAAAATGGGAAGTCTATAACCCAGCAAAATGCGAGCTCATTTGGATCATTTTTGTCCGCGCGCAAGTCTGGCTTGTCATTGCCGTACTTTTCCATAGCTTCTTTGTATGAAAGTCGTGGAAAAGGAAGCGCTGTGATTTTTTTCTCTGGATAAAGCTTTTGTACAAGCTCGGTGATCATTTTTTCATTCATTGCCATCACGTCTTCTTGCACAGCAAAACTCATTTCAATATCTATTTGTGTAAACTCAGGCTGTCTGTCGCCTCGTGTGTCTTCGTCGCGGAAACATCGCGCAATCTGAAAATATCTTTCAAAGCCAGCGGACATGAGGAGCTGTTTGTATTGCTGAGGAGATTGTGGAAGCGCGTAAAATTTACCTTGATCTAGGCGAGAAGGCACAATGTAGTCGCGAGAACCCTCCGGTGTAGACTTGGTCAGATATGGTGTCTCGACTTCTGTAAAACCTTCACGTGTGTAAAACTCGCGCACAAACTGTATCGCTTTGTGGCGATTGCGAATATTTGCTTGCATTCTCGGTCGGCGTAAATCAAGGTAGCGATATTTGAGACGAGTCTCTTCGTTGATGTCGCGACCGTCAGAGCCTACGTCAAAAGGAGGTGTTTGTGCTTCGTTGAGCACTTTCATGTCGAGGATTTCTATTTCAAGCTCTCCGTTGAGCTCGCCTGCTTTTACCATTTTTTCTGGGCGAGGATTTACTTTTCCTTTGACTTCAATGACCCATTCTGTGCGCACTGTGTTTGCGAGAGCGTGTGCTTCTGTGTGATTTGGAAGCGCAACCATTTGCACTTTTCCAGACGCGTCGCGCATGTCTATGAAAATGAGCTTGCCATGATCACGACGAATATCCACCCAGCCTTTGAGTAGCACTTCTTTGCCGATATGATTTTTGAGTTCTCTCACTAAAGTTCTTTCCATAGTTTTGTTTTTTCGTCGCGCCGGTTTCGCCGGACTGTTTTATTAAATATATGAGGAATAATAACAGAAATATGGGCAAAATAGAACTTCTTACTAGCTTGACATCTAGCCAAAAAGGTGCTAAAGTAGTGGCAAGACTGTTCCTACGTTTCAATTCTGACACGTAGTTTGAAATACCTCACCAACAAGGAGAAGTACCAATGAAGAATGCTCTGATTTTCGTCCTCTTTCTGTTTGCGGTTGATTCGATCTGCAATTCGCACAATTTGAGGATGCGAATCAACTACCTGGAAGCCAACGCTATCCAGGTGAACCAGCAGATTGGCATTAAGCCGATCTTGCAGGAGTACCAGACACTGGGAGACGGCACCAAGATCGGCCGAATGGGTCAGTTCTGGTTTGTCCTCAACGAAAAGGACATGCCTGCTTCGCTTGAGGGCTACGACCAGATTGGGCTCCTTTCTGACGGGGCTCTTCTCGGCAAGCGCGACGTGGCTATGTATGTCTTGGACGAAGCGGGTCGGCACATCTCGTACGCATTCAACGAGATCACTCCGACCGATCACGGATATACCGCCAATGCGAGTCACATGCAGTTTGAACTCAGCAAAAGCGGTGCAATTCTCCGGAATGAAGACAAGTACCCAGGGGATCGATACTCGCCTGCCACGGATCCCAGGTTCTACTACACGTGGTGATGAGAGACACTCCGCATCAACAAAGACCCCGAGTCTGCGTTGTTGCGGGGTTTTTGTTTGGGAAATTATGCAATAGCTTTTTTTGATGCTTTTCAATACACAAGAAAAGTGCCGCACCATTTCAGATGCAGCACTTGATGGTTGATGTCTTGCTACTAGGACACTTTCGGCATCCACACGTCGTAGCTCCACATTTCTGGATAAGTCCGACCTGTGAGCCTGGTGCCCATTGTTCCGTCGTGATACACGCATTCCGCTTTGGCAGATCTGAT
>CAZAAO010000062.1:0-2388 GCA_964483435.1 uncultured Candidatus Saccharibacteria bacterium
GAGGCCAAAAAAGCGATCATGTCTCTCAAGTGGGCAGCCAAAGAGATGGATCGCCGCTACGACATATTGGAAAAAAACAAAGTTCGAGATATTGAGTCATATCACAAAAACATTTTGGCTCCTGCGATGGAAAACGCTAAAGCTGCAAAAGGCGGAGATACCGTACACGTACCAGAGCCTATGCCATATATAGTAGTGATCATCGATGAGTTGGCTGATATCATGCAGGCTTACCCTCGCGAGCTTGAGTCGGCGATCGTCCGATTAGCCCAGATGAGCCGTGCTGTTGGTATCCACCTCATCCTCTCAACCCAGAGACCGAGCGTCAACGTCATCACCGGTCTCATCAAAGCAAACATCCCAGCTCGTATCGCACTTCAAGTAGCTTCGCAGTTTGACTCGCGCACGATCCTCGACGCAAGCGGTGCCGAAAAGCTTCTTGGTGCCGGAGATATGCTTTATCTTTCGGGAGAAATGTCAAAGCCTGTGCGCCTACAGTCCCCTTATATATCTGAGACCGAGCTCAAAAAAGTAGCTGAGTATCTCGCAAAGCAAAGCGAGGATGATATCCCAAGCGAGATCAATCTCGAAGGCGAAACTCAAAAAAATTCAATCTTTGATTCTTCCTCGATGGGAGACGACGATGTAGACGACGATATGTACGAAGAAGCTCGCGACACAGTGATCCAAGCTGGCAAAGCTTCTACTTCATTCCTCCAGCGCAAATTGCGCATCGGCTACGCGCGTGCCGCCCGACTTATTGATATACTAGAAGAAAAGAACGTGATCGGTCCCGGCGAAGGTGCCAAACCTCGCGAGGTCTTGATCAAGTCCGAACACGGCACGATGAGTGACTCAGCCGAAGAAGAAACCGAAAATGACAACATATAACTACAACGAAGGATTTAATGTGAAAAAAGTAGTGGCTTCTGTCGCGGTACTGCTTCTTATCGTCTACGGAGTATTCAATGCTCGCAAACTCATAGAAGGCCCGCAGATAGAGGTATTTGAGCCGACTAGCGGAGTAGAGATGCGCACCAACCCAATCTCGATCAAGGGTGTAGCCAAAAATATCACTTTCCTTTCACTCAACGAAAAACCAATTGCGATCGACACCGCTGGTATCTTTGAAGAAAAGCTCCTCCTCTCCCCTGGCTACAATACGATCCGCATATACGCCAAAGACAGATTCAAGCAAGACACGGTCAAAGAAATAAAAATTTATTATAACGATAATCACCAAAGCACGACGACAGACATAAGTATGATTTCCAAAGATAAAAATTAAAAAGCAGAAAGATTAACACTGAATAAATTAATACATAACGAAAGTAACATGGCGAAAAAAGCATCAAAGACAGAAAAGAAGGATTCGGAAAACAAGGTCGGATCGAAAGTACTCGACGCTATCAGGGAAATCAAAACCAAATTTGGAGATGACAGCATCATGACTCTCGGCGAAGCCCCTCGGGTAGACGTAGGCGTCGTGCCTACAGGTTCACTCGGACTGGATGCTGCGCTTGGAGTAGGTGGTATGCCACGCGGACGCATCATCGAAATATTTGGACCTGAGTCTTCGGGTAAGACTACACTATCACTCCATGTGATCGCCGAAGCACAAAAGATGGAAGGTGTTTGCGCGTTTATCGACGCCGAGCACTCGCTCGATCCTGAGTACGCAAAGCGCATCGGAGTAAAGATCGACGAGCTTCTCATCTCTCAGCCAGATACGGGAGAACAAGCGCTCGAGATAGTCGAGTCGCTCGTAAGGTCGGGCAAACTCGATGTGATCGTCATCGACTCTGTGGCAGCACTTACACCAAAGGACGAAATCGAAGGTGAAATGGGTGCAATGCACGTGGGCAAACAAGCTCGCCTCATGTCCCAAGCTCTTCGCAAGCTCACCGCGATCGTAGCAAAATCCAAGACCATAGTGATCTTCATCAACCAGATCCGTATGCAAATCGGAGTCATGTTCGGCAACCCAGAGACTACTCCAGGTGGTAAGGCGCTCAAGTTTTATACATCAGTACGACTCGACATCCGCCGCATCGCTCAGATCAAAAAAGGAGAAGAAGTGATGGGTGGCCGACACCGCGTCAAAGTAGTCAAAAACAAAGTCGCCGCACCTTTCCGTCAGACAGAGTTTGATCTCATGTACAACGAAGGTATTTCCAAAGAAGGAGAAATGTTAGCGCTCGGCGAGCGCATGGGGCTCATTAGCAAATCTGGTGCATCTTATAAATACGGAGACCTCCCCCTCGGACGCGGGTATGACGCTACTCGTCAATTCCTAAAACAAGATAAAAAACTCTCTGACGAAATCCTCGCCAAAATCCGCGCTCGCCTTCACGAAAACGGCGGCTCAGTCACGCCAGTAGCAGAAGC
>CAZAAO010000063.1:0-2347 GCA_964483435.1 uncultured Candidatus Saccharibacteria bacterium
ATCACGGCGTGTCCCCTATTTGCAAAATACTCTAAATACTTTTTCCTGATCTCATTTGTCCTCATGCGCTTGATTCTACAATAAACTGGATATTTTCCAAATTTGATTTAAGCTCTCGCTCTTTATATAGTAAGTGAACTAAATAACAAAAAACTATGAAATATAAGAAAAAAGTACTAAAAAATGGTTTGAGAATGATTGTTGTGCCTATGGAAGATGCTCCTTCTGTCACGGTAATGAGTCTTGTTGAGGCGGGTTCGAAATATGAGACAAAGGAGCAAAATGGACTTTCTCACTTTTTGGAACACATGTGTTTTAAGGGTACTTTGAAGCGACCAAAGTCTTCAAATATTTCTCTTGAGTTTGACTCGATTGGAGCGCAAAACAATGCTTTTACTGGCCAGGAAGTTACTGGGTACTGGGGTAAAGCACACCCTAAACATACGGACAAGCTTTTGGACTTGATATCCGATATGTATTTGAATCCAACTTTTCCAGCTGACGATTTAGAAAGGGAGAAAGGGGTGATAATTGAGGAAATCAATATGTATGAAGATATGCCTCACCGCATCGTTTATGATGTTTGGGCGGAGCTTCTCTATGGTGATCAACCAGCTGGTTGGTCTATCGCTGGTCCTAAAGAAAATATAAAAAAATTTAACCGAGATGATTTTGTAAATTATAGACGTGATCATTATGTGGCGAGTGCGACTACGATTGTGGTAGCCGGGAATGTAAATGCTCCGGAGATCTTCAAAAAGATAGAAAGATATTTCAAAGACATACCTACCTCAAAAAATAAAAATAAAAAGAAGGTTGTAGAAGTCCAGAAAGCGCCTCAGGTGAAGATCAAGTTTAAGGAAACAGATCAAACTCATTTGATTCTAGGTGTCAGAGCTTTTGACATGTATGACAAACGCGGAGCAGCACTCAAGGTGCTAAGTACAGTGCTTGGTAGTGGTATGAGCTCTAGGTTGTTCCAAAAGATGAGAGAGGAGCTTGGCATCTGTTACTACGCTCGCGCATGGTCGGACTTGTATACTGATCATGGTGTGCTCGGCGTTTCAGCTGGTGTAGACTCAAATCGTGTAGAGGAAGCCATCTCTGCAATCCTTGGTGAGCTCAAGAAAATTCGTGATGAAAAGGTTGGTGAAGCAGAGCTTAGAAAGGCGAAGGATTATCATATCGGCAATTTATACTTGGGACTAGAGTCTTCAGATAGCTTGGCAGATTTTTATGGTTTCCAAGAAATTTTTAAACAAGACATCAAATCTCCAAAAGAGATGGAGAAGGAAATCGAAAAAGTGACCGCGGCAGATTTGCAGAGGCTCGCAAAAACTCTTCTCAAAAATCAAAATCTAAATCTTGCCATTGTCGGCAAGTACAACGACGAGGAGAGGTTTAGAAAAATTCTATCACTCTAGACCTATTACATGTCCCTTGATTTATCTCACGAATGAGGTATTTTACTCCTGGGAGATGAAATGAGATTTTTGGAAAACTTGTTTGCTAATGCGATTTTTGCATCTGCCGAGGCGTTTTTTTTGGTAGAGAGGATTGTGAAGCTAATCGGCGCCGCACTAATCGCACCTCTAGTCTTTGGGTTCATGTACGGCGCTGAAGCCGTTATGTTCCTGATTGTTGGCGGGGTTGTTTCAGTTTTCGTTTTTGGTGGAGACATACCATTTACAAAATTTATGTTCTGCAGCTATGTCGGAAGCTCCGTCGCTTTCTTGGCTCACATGATCAAAAAGCGCAACTTCTAGGCGCTCTATCTAGGTAAGGACCCGCTTCGGCGGGCCTCTTTTTTGTTAGGTATTTTTCAAAAGCTCGAAGTCTTTGGCGAGGATGTCTTTGGTGTGAGAGTTGTAGACGGCGACGGCTGGGTGGTAGAGAGGGATTATTTTGATCTTGCCGTAGTTTGTAGTCGCTTCATAAATTTTGCCGTGAGCTTTACCGATAGGCTCAAGCTCGAGTGGGAGGTCAAACTTATTCATAATATAACCCATAGCATAACGTCCCAGAGTCGCTATCACCTGTGGCTGTATGATCTCGATCTGGCGGTCTAGAAATGGTCCGTATATTTCAATTTCCTCGGGTAGAGGATCTCTGTTTTGCGGTGGGCGGTCTTTTACTATATTTGTGACGTACACTTCTTCTCGTTTTATACCTGCTCCTTGAAGTAGCCAGTCAAGGATCTTGCCTGCCGCTCCGCAAAACGGTCGGCCAGTCTTTGCTTCATTTCTCCCCGGTGCTTCGCCTACAAACATTATCTTTGCAAAATGACTCCCCTCGCCTATCACTGGCAAGTTTTTATTTTCGATGCGAAATTTATAAAGTGGCGACT
>CAZAAO010000064.1:0-2265 GCA_964483435.1 uncultured Candidatus Saccharibacteria bacterium
GGTGCAAGGACAAGTGGGGCCTCTCGTGGCAGATCACACCTCGCACACTTACCGAAGCTCTCGCGACTGGAGGAGATGAGGCTAAGCGCGCCTTCGACGCAATGATGAAAATGAAAAAGATCGACGTCGCAGCTATCGACGCCGCTCGCAGAGGCGAGTAAAAATTTGACTTGACCAAAGATTATATTAATATCTTGATTGGAAAGGAGCCGGATGAAAGTCAAAACCGGTTCGACTCGCATCGTGATCCTCACGGAGGATCACGCGATAAAGCTATCAAAGATTCGGATTTTGCGATTTTTACTTCGGCTGATTGCGATGATATTCTCATCGTACCAGCGCAAAAGATTTCGGAAGAAGTACGGCGAGAGATTTTGGGATGCGGCACGCTCTGACATCCTTTATGGATTGCTCGCAAACCAAAACGAGTGTAGCTACTACCGTACCACCTTTGATCCTCGCGTAGCACCTATCACTCTCAGCCTCTTTGGAGGTCTGATCGTGGTGCAGCGAAGAGGCAGCGCGGTAACGCGCCAAGACATAGAGGGTTTGGATTTCATTGCTCTGCATCGCCAAGAGCTCGATACTCCAAATCAGTTTGGGCGATTCGGTGACAAAATTTTACTCTGCGACTATGGACATCGGAGCACCGTCGCGGTGCTGATGCAGAGCAGGGGAGAGACTTTGGGCGCGACAGGATAACCCGTCGCGCCCTTTTGTTTGAATAAATTTGGAAAAAGTAATAGACTTTTGGACTTGCAATTTTGGCAGTAAATGTGATAATATTATAGGAGACCAAAAAAATGACAGTAGAGGAAATTCGAAAGCTTCAAATCTGCACACTCGAAATGTGCCGACCATTTGATACACCTTTCAACCAGGCTGAGGCGACGCATATCGCCGAGCTGCTATCAAACCCTCTCGAGGGGGGAAAGGTCTGTCTCACATATTTTTCAAGGATGGGATTTGACGGTGAGACATTCCGCTACGCGGCGTTCCGTCGAAAAGACGGGACGACACCAAAGGAAAAGACTGTCAAACGCGTGTACGAAGGTGGCTTCATCAAGATGGGCTTTCTGAACACACCGAAGGCCAGCCGAGACTTTGTAGACGCGGTCATAAATGCAGGGATCGCAGTCGATTCAAGACTGCGTTAATCTGTACAAGTTCTCATACTGCCGGTCGCTCACGCGACCGGCGTTTTGTTTGAATAAATTTGGAAAAAGTAATAGACTTTTGGAAATTCAAAATTGTACTTTGCAGCTAAATTGCTCAATTGATATCACTCATTTCCTATATTATAGTTATCTCATATTAGTTAGTTCTCCTTCTTAATATGGCTTTAATTAAATGTAGCGAGTGTCAAAGTGATGTATCAGAAAACGCTCAAACCTGCCCACATTGCGGAAATCCGTTAAAAAATCCACCACAAAAGGTAGAGATAGTGGAAGTTGAAAGGACAAGCAAAAAGTGGAAAAAGAAGAGTCTCTGGGGTCTGGCATTTATAATAGTAGGTTTGCTATTACTCAGAGGCGAGTGGCAGGGAGTTGGAATAATCCTCATTGTAATTGGCTTCGTCAAATTAATAATATCGAGTATCGGATCCTGGTGGACTAATGGGTAGAAAGTAATTTTAAGAGATGAACAAAGCTTCAAAAATAGGACTGGAAATGGTAGAGTTTGGGTATCTATGAAGAAATCACTCATTGAGGAGCTGCCAAAGATTGTGGCAGAAGGACGAAAGGAGGTCGAAGAAATACTTGAGCGTATCTCTGGTCAAAATAGGCTAGGCTTACAAACCAGTGAATTTGTATTGCCAGCCAAAGATACGTCAGGTCTTTTCAAGGGTGAAGTGTCAGGAATAAGAGAAAAAGGGTGGATAAACAGACTTATTTATGGAGACAATCTTTTAGCCATGCAAGCTCTTCTATCTGGAGATTCGGGGTCAGGACTTCCTTCAATGCGCGGAAAGATAGATTTGATCTACATAGATCCCCCTTTTGATTCTAAGGCGGACTAGCGAACAAAAGTGACACTTCCAGGGGCAGACTTGGAACAAAAGCCCACCGTAATCGAACAATTTGCCTACGCAGATACCTGGAAAGAGGGTACCGTCTCTTATTTGAAAATGTTGTACCCCCGACTGGCACTGATGCGAGAACTTCTTTCGGATAAAGGATCAATTTATGTACATTTAGACTGGCACGCGGTTCATTATGTGAAGATATTATTGGATGATATTTTTGGAAAAAATAATTTTGTTAA
>CAZAAO010000065.1:0-2192 GCA_964483435.1 uncultured Candidatus Saccharibacteria bacterium
CTTCAAGTGAGACAGGGATATTGTTTTCAAATACGACTATTGAGACAGTCTCTGCACCAATGTTTGCTAATACGCAGCCAGCAATCTTTTGGCTCTTTGAAAGAGTAACGAAACTTGCTGCAATAGGAGAAGCAACTACATCTACTACTTCTACGCCAGTGCGTTCGACTGCTTCTACGAGATCGTCGAGGTGAGGCTCGATGCAAGTGACGAAAAGTACTTTGGCTTCAAGCTTTACTCCTTTGAGACCTTCGACTCGGCCGAAGACTTGTTTGCCGTCTATTTTCCAGAGAGTCGGGATCGAGTAAATAATCTTGCGATTTTGGAGAAGGGCAGGAGGGATAGACTCTTCTGCGGCGGCCATAGCTTGCTCAATATCAGCATCTGTGATCTTTTGATCGGCGCGCGCGACGATAGTGGAGCCGGCAGAATTGATACCAGCGAGCCCCACACCTCCTATAGAAAGGAAAGCGCGTTTGATCCTTTGGCCAGAAGCTTTTTCTGCCTGCTTCAAGGCGGACTCGACACTCTGAGCCACATCGCTTGTATTGATAATATAGCCGTGGCGCAAGCCTTTGGACTCGGCTTTGCCCGTGCCTATCACGTTGAATGGAGAATTGCCACCATCATGTTCCGCTACAACTACACGCACTTCATAAGTGCCTACGTCTATGCCAGCTGTAATGCGAGAACTCATAAATATAAAAAAGTAAAACTGATTGCCTTATAGGCGCGCAATGATACGGACGAAAAATTAAGAAAAGTACTTTTCGAGCAATTGCTTTTCTGTAGCTTCCATTTTAGCACCGTGATCCATACCCTTCAAATGTAACATTCCGTGGATAACTAAGTAGATCAAGTATTTTAGTGGAGTCATGTCGAAACTCCCTGATTTTTGTCTTGCAACTTTCGGATTCAAAAAAATTTCTCCCGATGTTTTAGACACTGGGAAGGAGAGGACGTCGGGCGCGTAAGATTTGTCGCGGTAAGCTTTGTTCAGCCTCTTACTTTTTTTGTCACCGATAATCGCGATCGAAAGATCGTATTCTTTGCCCAGAACTTTGTCCTTCAAAACTTCAAAATCAGTTTTATAAAGCCTCGATACGTCGCTGTCGATTTTGGAAAGTGTAGTGGAGAGTGAGATTGTATCTTTGGAATAAATGTTTTTCATCTTTTATATCTAAAAACCTCGAGAGGTCGAGGTTTTTAGCGCATTTTGATTGGCATTTTTCCGAGTTTCTGAAGTTCCTGAGTTTTCTTTTGCTCTGCGAGGCGCTTCAATGTTTTCTTCTTTTTGACGTATTCGGAAAGCTTGCGAGAGCTGTATCGGATACCTCGAAGTCGAGGCAAAATACCTGCACCCTGGACACGCTTAGTGAAGCGCCTAATGATGCTTAGGTTGTTCTCGCTGCCGTTCTTTGTGATTTCTACGTTAATTGCCATAGTGGTAAGATTCTAACACATCATATTTTGTGGGGCAAGCGCCATATTTATAAGCTTTTTACTTTGTCGGCAAGTTGTGAAATAGGCACTATTTCTTGAGCACGGGTGAAGGCATTGCGCAAAACTACTGAGTTTTCGAGCGCTTCTTTTTGACCTAGGAGGATAATATAAGGAATACCCGAGCTTTCAGCGACGCCGATTTGGCTACCAAGCTTGTCTTTGACTATAGAGTGGATGAGTGGCACTTGCGCGCGATAAAGCTCGTGAAGTACGAGGAAGCTCTTGAGCTTGGCCTCGGGGCCAAACTGGATGAGATAAAATCTTGGCTTTTCGGACTTGTCCTTCACTTCCTTGACAGCTTTTTTAAGTTTGACGCTAATGTCGAGTTTAAAGAGAGGGACTTCTTTTTTGTGACCGAGCTTTTTAGCAAGCCTGTTTACTCTTATACCGCGAGCGACTTCTTCGCCGTCTTTGGTGACGATAGCGATCACCGCTTCGGAAGCAAATTTAGGATCGACAATGAGTGAATCATTAATTGAATAAGGAATATTTCTAATCTCCAAAAATTCCAAAATCTCTTTGAAGTGGAGTCGACTAACTTCCGTAAGGAAATCGAGAGGTTTTGGAGAGCAGCCTCTAAAAGGAAGCCATTCTTCTTTTTGACTTTTGATCAAGGCAAAGTGGTCTTTTTTGAGCTCGTTACGTAGGTCCGGCGGGAAAGTTGCCATGCTCTTTTTGAGATAGTTGAG
>CAZAAO010000066.1:0-2154 GCA_964483435.1 uncultured Candidatus Saccharibacteria bacterium
CATGGAAAGTCTCTTCGAGCTGAGTATGCTTGTAGAGATAGTTCAAAACTTTTTGTGGATGGGCTCCTCCTTTGAGGTCGATAACGACGCGGATATCATCCGTTGACTCATCGCGTATGCCTTTGATACCTTCGATCTTTTTGTCTCGGACAAGCTCTGCGATCTTGACCTGAAGCTCAGCTTTGTTGACGCGATAAGGAAGAGAGGTGATAAGGATTTGAGATCCGCTCTTGCCATCTACAATCTCAGCCACACCGCGACAAACAATACCTCCGCGGCCTGTAGTATACGCGTGCTGAATTTCTTTTTGATTGAAAATAATTCCGGCAGTTGGAAAATCCGGACCTTGGATAAACTGCAAAAGGTCTTCGGTAGTAGCGTCCTTATTGTCTATCATGTAGGCGCAAGCATCTATCACCTCACGAAGATTGTGAGGAGGGATGTTCGTCGCCATACCCACCGCAATACCCAAAGTACCGTTAAGGAGCAGCTGGGGCACACCCGCTGGTAAGACAGTCGGCTCTTTGCGAGTGCCGTCGTAGTTTGGGCGGAAATCTATCGTGTCCTTGTTAATATCGCGAAGCATTTCGCCAGCCATCTTGCTCATCTTGGCTTCGGTATAACGCATCGCCGCAGCAGCATCACCGTCGATCGAACCGAAGTTACCTTGACCGATAATGAGCGGATAGCGCATCGAAAAAGTCTGCGCCATCTTGACCATGGATTCGTACACCGCTGTATCACCGTGAGGATGGAAGTTACCAAGCACTTCACCCACTACTGCGGCGCTCTTGCGAGTCTTAGCACTAGAAGTGAGACCCATTTCGTGCATCGCAAAGAGAATGCGGCGGTGCACCGGCTTCATACCGTCGCGTACATCAGGAAGCGCGCGATCTGTGATCACCGACATCGCATAGTCGATGAAAGATTTTTTCATTTCGGAAACAATCGAGCGCGACACCACTCCGGTGTGGGTAGAAATCTGCTCATCCTTGTGGTCGTTCTCGTCTTTTTTGTTTTGCTTTGCCATATGTAAGTTAAAATTTTGTTCCCAAATTATAGCAAAAAATGAGCCAAATTACCATTTGACCTGTTGTAAAAAATGTTTCTATATAATACAAAAAATGGCTCCACAGAGCCATTTTTTGTATTACTTTCTTTCGTATATCTCGATTCCCGTCACAAATGGGACTAGCACCCGAGAGACTGATTCTTTGAAATCTTCATAAGCTGACTCGATCCCACTACCCACTTCTTCAATCGTGCGCTTGGATGAATCAAAAGGAGAAATCGCCGACTTTGCATCTATCACCTGTGCTGTTTGCATTTTATTTTCGGTGGTTCCAAAGTTGATCCAACCCTTTGTCCCTACCCAAGTCGCAAAAATAATCGTAGTGACAAGAAGAGAAGCGCCAAGAGCCGCTCGCCTACGATCAGACTCTGGTTTGCTGCGAATGTTTTCTATAAATTTTCGCATAGCATTAAATTAATTTATGTACTTATTGTACATCAAGTACTACAATTTCGCCTTCTTTACCTTCCAAATCTTTTTTCTTGATAGTTAGTTTTTCGATTGACTTGACTCCGTCCTGACCCGCTTCTTTCAAAAAAGCTTTGAGAGTTTTTTCGTCGTAGTTCATCGGTATGATGATCGAAGGTTCGAGAGAAACAGCGCACTTGTATGCATCCGAAGGTGAAAGTACGCCTTCTCCACCTACCGGTACGAAGAGTATGTCTACATTGTCTATCGCTTCGAGTGCATCACTTGAAAGAGTCGGGTTTGAGAGGGCTCCAAGGAAGCAGATGTTCATATTTTCCAGATGAACGCTGTAGATTGTATTAATTTTTTCTTCTCCGCCATAGTTTGAAACTGAAGGCACTCCTTTCACGAAAATACCTTTGACTTCGTATTCGCCAGGACCTTTGATCACAAAGGCTTCTTTTTCACCACGACTTGCTTGCTCATGACCGTTCATATCGTGATGATTTACGCTTATGAGAGCGATATCTGCACCAAAGCTTCCTGCTTTCATTTTGGAAGCTTTTGATATCGGGTCAAACGCTAATACTGTATCGCCAAACTGCACTTTAAAGGATTGTGCTCCCTGATAGCTGATTATCATAACAATCGAAATATATCACAAAATAAGGCTA
>CAZAAO010000067.1:0-2085 GCA_964483435.1 uncultured Candidatus Saccharibacteria bacterium
CCATGCTGAAAGCCTCGGGCTGAAGCCCGGAGTTTTCCTCTCTGAAGAGAATAAATAGCGGTCCCAGACGGGACCGCCACATGATGACACCGATCAAAACTTTATTTTAAGTTCTTTGAGTATGTCCAGATCCTCTTTGGACAACTCCCCGATCTCCACCTCGCCTTTTTCGTTTACTTTCGGAGCAGGCGTAGATGGCACCTCATTTTCTCCCACATCATCAGCATACGTCGCAAATGAGAGGATCATGTTGCGCATTATACTTTGCAGGAAATATTTCGCCCGGCGGAAATCTGGGTCGCGATTGACCACTCTCTCGAGTACCTTTTTCACGATCTCCATCGCCTCCCTCTCATCGGCCGGAAAGTCGAGCGGTCGATCCGTCTTTTCGCCGGGTATCAATACCTCGCCTGACTTCTCAGGGTGCCCGATCTTGGTAAAAGTCGCTACGCCCTTGCATCCCGAGCGAGTACAAAAAGCTTTCACCTGGCGGCCGATGTCTTCTTCCGCGACATACATTCTTAGTCTATCCTTACATTTGTCACACCTGGTGTACCACCACATGTGAACCTCCTTTCCGGGCTGATTTTACCATAAATATTGTTATTTTACAATAATTATCAAGGTTATATAATCTGAATATATTTCTTTTTTAAATAAACATGGTAATGTTTTTGCGGGAGGTGGCATGAAGGTATCCATCATTAGCTTGGCGAAAGTAGCTCTTTTGATCTTCGCAGGTTATGCGATATTCACAAACAAGAGCTTCATCGACGAATCAAAAACACTTTTAGACACTCTGAAGCCTTTCGAGGCTGGCGTGGCCACAGTAGTAGAAGGAGATGAGCGGGCGCGAGTAGACATTGCCGACAAAAAAGTCCGCACCGTCACTGTCTTCCTCGACAGCGACAAACAAATGAAGATGTTTGTCGTCCAGGTTATTGCCCTTGAAGACAAGCCGATCCTGACCGGTTCTAAAGTCTATCTCTGCGGAGTGACACTAAAAGACCCTATAAGCTCGACGACACCAGTGTACTTCGCGGTACAGAAGAAATAGTAAGCTTGACCTCTGAACACGAGATGATATAAATAATCGTGGATAATGCTCATTCAGTGAGTCGCATGCGTTTGCTCCTTTCCTTGCCGGCTACGTAGTTTGTAGCCGGCTTTTTTATTAGGACACCAATGTGGTCTGTGATAAACTCAGATCACACTTAAAAAAATATTTATGAAAAAAATAATTGTTTTAATCATCATCCTCGCCGCTCTTTTTGGGGCTTACAAATATTTGAAGACACAAGCTTCTCCTGTCACAGTAAAAACCGAGCAAGACGAAAATGTGTCCGAACTGAAAGCAAAAATCGATCAAGCGATAAGTGCTTTTGGTATCACTCTCAAACCAAGTGAGATAGTGGAAGATAGCCGCTGCCCTACAGACGTACAGTGCATCCAAGCAGGAAGGCTCCGTGTAAAAGTAGAGATAGGCTCATCTCTCGGAGCGACATCTCGAATTTTTGAAATCGGTCAAAGCGAAGTTTACGACGGCCACAAAATCACACTCAAAAGTGCTTCCCCATCTAGCAAGAAAAGCACAGTCGAGCTCAAACCTTCTGACTACAGCTTCACTTTCCTGATCGAGCCAACGCAGTAGTATTTATTTTGATTTCTTTTTGCGGTCGATTGCCGCTGCGATAAACTCGCTAAAGAGCGGATGGGGACTCAAAGGTCGAGCCAAGAATTCTGGATGGAATTGTGTCCCGAGGAAAAAGGGGTGCACAGATTTTGGTAATTCTGCAATTTCCATGAGCTTGCCGTCCGGCGAGATGCCCGAGAATACGAGGCCTGCTTTTTCGATCTGTTCTATGTATTCAGGATTGACTTCGTAGCGATGTCGATGCCTCTCGCGCACCACTTCTTGCTTGTATGCTCCGCGTGCTATGGTGCCCTGTTTGAGAAGTGCTGGGTAGGAGCCGAGTCGCATCGTACCTCCCATCTCCCCTTTTGCGATAAGCTTCTTTTGCTCGGGCATAATATCGATAATGATGTGTTTTGATTTTGGATTTATTTCTGCAGTATTGGCATCTT
>CAZAAO010000068.1:0-2076 GCA_964483435.1 uncultured Candidatus Saccharibacteria bacterium
TTTCTTACCGCGGGTAGTCTCTGCTGCTGTGCCGATACGAATACCCGAAGGGTCCTGTGGCGAACGCGTGTCGTATGGAATCGTGTTTTTGTTTACAACTATTCCATTTTTTTCCAAGATATCGCCTGCGTTTTTTCCTGACACACCCTGAGACATCGTATCAATCAAAAAGAGATGTGTGTCTGTGCCGCCCGAGACCACTCGCCAACCAAGCTTCTGAAACTCGTTTGCCATCGCTTTGGTATTTTTCAAAACCTGCTGTGCGTATTTTTTGAACGCTAGCTTCGAAGCTTCTTCGAGAGCGACAGCTGCCGCCGCGATAGCGTTCATATGAGGCCCACCTTGAAGTCCGGGGAAAACCGCTTTGTCTAAAAGCTCTCCAATCGGTTTGTCTTCTCCTTTTGCGCTTTTAGCGTACACGGTATTTTTCGAAAAGATGAGAGCTGCGCGTGGTCCGCGCAAAGTCTTGTGCGTCGTCATAGTCACGACATCAGCGTATGGAAATGGCGAATCCACCACGCCTGCTGCGATAAGCCCTGCAGTATGCGACACATCTGCCAAGAGGTATGTCTTCTTCCCTGCTTCAGAGTGCTTGATGCTGTCTATTATCTCTCTAAACTTTTTCCAATCAATAGCGCGCGAGTATGCAGTGTACCCTGCGACAATTGTTTCTGGTTTTTCTTTTTGAGCGATGCGCCTTACTTCATCATAATCCATCAGCTCAGTCTCTTTGTCGACACCATAAGCTACTTGCTTCCAAAGCTTGCCCGTCACTGATACTTTGTGCCCATGAGTGAGGTGTCCGCCATGATCGAGCGACATACCCATGATCGTAGATCCAGGCTTCACGAGTGCTACGTACACTGCCAAGTTTGCTGGCGAGCCAGAGAGAGCTTGTACGTTTACTCTCCAATCGTTTTTGAGATTAAAAAGTTTTAGAGCTCTTTGTTTGCAAAGATTTTCTACCTGGTCGATGATTTCGTTGCCTCCATAATACCTTCCTCCGGGATATCCTTCGGCATATTTGTTAGTCAGTTCGCTGCCTAAAGCTTCAAGCACATCCTTTGAGGTGTAGTTTTCAGACGCGATCAGATTGATCACGCTCTTTTGCCGCTTCCTCTCGGCTTCTATGAGCTTTTTAACTTTAGCGTCTTTCATAGCCACCAGTATATATTTTTATATAAAAAAAGGAACCCGCCGCCTCCCTAGGAGGCAGCGGGCAGAGACACAAGCTTTTCAATCGCACCTAAAACCTGATCGTATACCGCGTCAGGTGTTGAAGACGCATCAACCACCACAACAGGGTTTTCAGATGGCGAAATCGTCTGGGATGAGAGATTCTTAATTTCCCCAAAAAAAGCTTCGTAGCCTTTAAAGACTCGAGTGTGATATTCAGAAGTTTGCAAATCGAAGTGATTTGCGCCTCCTGCAACGTTCTTTCTTTCATGACGTCTGCTCGCCGCCACTTCCGGAGTGAGCCGAAGATAGATATAGTTGGGGCGCTCGACCCGTCCTTCCTCCGTCCGGATGATCTCTTCTCGGATATACCAAAATAAATCCTCGAGAGAGTGATTTTGTTGCCCGTAGAGCTGAAACGCATACGTCGATGCGTCAAATCTGTCAGAGATGACCGTCTTTCCACTCCTTACCGCTGGGATGATTACCTCCTCGAAATTTGAGCAACGAGAAGACATGAAGCCCAGAAGAAACGGTTTTGGAGGAACATTCGCAGATTCTGGGTGGACCAACGCCGCTCTTATTTTTTCACCGAACGGCGAACCGCCAGGCTCACGGGTAAATACGTACTCCGGTCTCTCGATTTTGAGACGATTAATGATCGTAGTTTTGCCACAACCATCGAGACCTTCCAAAACAATAAACTTCCCAATTTTCATAATACACCTCTAGCGTTTAAAGCTAATTGATTTGGTTTTTATTTCAATATTGACACATACAAATAGGAGTGTACTTTGTATGAGGAGGTTCGAATGAAGATCTTTATAAAGATGCGACGATTAGTCGCTAACCTTTTCAACATCACACTCTCAGAAGAGGTGGTGGTGACCAAAGATGACT
>CAZAAO010000069.1:0-1944 GCA_964483435.1 uncultured Candidatus Saccharibacteria bacterium
ACGTATTTGAACTTGCCTTGAGAGAGGTCTCCAATCACATCAAACTGATAAAGATACTTGAGTAGTACAAGCGCCGCAACCACGAAGATGATCGTCTTTATCGCACCGCCTCGTTGGTTGCTTTTGAAATTTTTCATTAGTTTAATTTTAAAAATATTGCATTGGGTCGAGATAGGCATTTGGACTTGCGATTGGAATTTTTGTATTTTTGCAATTTTTACTCGATGAATACTGCTGGATAGTGACTCCTTGGCTTGCCAAAAGCGTAAGGTGCAAATGCGGCCCCGTGGCATATCCAGTCTGACCGCTGTATCCGATGATTTCACCTTCAGATACTTGTGAGCCGGGTACTGCCTTGATGAGATCGAGGTGTGCATAAAGACTAGTGAGACCGTTTGAGTGTTTTATAAGGACCCATTTGCCGTATGAGTAGCAGCCTCTCTGCTCGTCTGTGTTGCCTATACCTTCAACTACTCCGTCGAGCACAGCTTTCACTGGTGTCCCTCTGGTAGCCCTGAAGTCGACGCCGTTGTGGGTGCCCGATACATAAAGTCTCTTTGCATCTACTGTTCGACCGAAGGCCTGCGTCACAAACACGTTATCGAGTGGGTACGCGATTATACCCTTCTTTGCGCTTGGGAAGCTCTTTGGGTCGATCGCGCGCTTTAGCTGAGATTCGTAATCAAAAAGCTCCTTTTCAAACTGTTCCTTTTGAGCCTGCTTATCTGCCAATATCTTTTTGTATTCTGACTCTTTGTTTTTTGTAGAAGCTAGCAGAGTGTTTTTCTCTTTCTTGTTGTTGTTTAGGATTTTGTTTTGATCGCCGAGTTCGGATCGCAGAGATTGAAGCTTGGCTTTTTCTGCCTCAGTATTTGTCTTTTTGACTGACAGATCACTTTTGTGAAGATCGAGCTCAGCCGACTGTTCGCGGATTTTTGTTTGGAATTCGGTGATGGATTGGTATTCGTCCAAAACATCCGAGAGGCTTTTGCCGGACAAAAAACTCTCGATAATTGATTCATCATCCTGGATCTGCATCGAGGCCATTGTCTTTGCAATAGCTTGAGTATTGGCACCAATCTTTTCTTGGATATCACCGATTTGTCCACCAAGCTGCTCGATTGTAAGCTCCGTTTTTTGAATGTTGACCTCAGTCTTTTTGATCTCGGTACTTATCTTTTTTTGGTTTAGATCGAGCTCCTTGATCGCTGATTGGAGAGTCTTTGCTTCGTTACCTACTGCTTCAACTTGGGTCTGGTATTTTTTTATTTCCTCATCAAGCTGTTTGATTTTTTGGGTGTGATTATCGATATTGTCTTGAAGTTGGCCAACTGTGGCGCTTTGCACCAAAGAAGGAGCAGATACGGCTACAAGGAGTCCAGCTATGAATATTTTTTTAAAAAATTCTTTATTCATACACAAAAGCACTCTCCGCCATAGACCGCGGCAGAATTATAATTATAGCATTTCCGAAGCCTGTCTGACTCTTGCCAAAGACTCTTCTGTGCCCAAAAGATTGAGTAGTGTGCGTGGGTCAGGTGATTCGTGTCTCCCAGATAGGGCAGTGCGGAGCGGCCAAAGTACGTCCCCTTTCCCCTGCTCTTCTGCGTATTTGAAAATCTGATCCCAAACGGAGTTTATATCGCCACTAAGAGCAATAATCTCAGAAATTTTTTGTAAATGAGTTTTTGTTTTTTCTGCATCCGATTTTTTCCAGATCAAAAGCTCTTTTTCGTATGCCGGCTTTTCGAAGAGGTAGTCGTACTCCCCTGCCTCGAGCCACTCTGACACTTCACCCCATCGGTGAATACGCTCGATAATCATATCGAAAAACTTTTTGAAGAACATTTCGTCCGCAAACTTCGGGTTGTCTTTGTGTTTGGTTTTTCCAATCTGCAATTTTAAATTTTCAATTTTCAACTCCTCGCTTTGTCTCAAAATGTG
>CAZAAO010000070.1:0-1811 GCA_964483435.1 uncultured Candidatus Saccharibacteria bacterium
GCTCGTTACGTAGGTCCGGCGGGAAAGTTGCCATGCTCTTTTTGAGATAGTTGAGGGTCTTTTTTTCAAAGTCTTGTGCCGAGTCTTTGTCGCCAATCGAATTGAGGCGCACTTCAAGATCCTTGTAGCCGAGCGATGCGAGGAGAGAAAGGGCCGCTTCTATCGAGAGGCATTCACAAATTGGCTTGGTCGAACCAATAGAGAGAAGCGATCCTTCCAAACGCATTGGACGTTTGCGCTCACCGCTTCCTGGGAAAGGCCGATCCATCCATTCGAGGATTGGCTGGGGAAGTATGTTTTGACGAGTCTCTGTGTAATTGCGGATGATCGCTGCAAATTCGTGCGGGCAGACCGCTTCGTCGTAGCCTTTTGTACCTTCCAAATCGAGCTTGATTATACTAGGGGACACTGTAGGACAAAAACCATAAAACTTTGCAATAGTTACAGGTGCGAGATAAGACCTGAGTTTTTTATCGACAAGCGTTGCGTTTTCCATACGGTTATTTTGCGAGTTCTGCTTTGCCTGGAGCAAAATCGATTGATTTAATTGGTAAAAGTCTTATAAGTGGCGTTCCGACTAAAGCACTCTTATGAATCGGTCCCCAGATGCGCGAATCCGAACTTCCTGCACGATTGTCGCCCATTACAAAATATTCGTCATTGCCAAGTTTGCGTTCAAAGTTTTCTACCTTTGGATACTTTACATAGGGTTCATCAAGAAAAAGTCCATCTGGATGCTCGGTCGAAATTATCGAGACTTTGCCGTCTACTATCTTGACCGTTTCGTTTGGAAATCCGATAAGCCTTTTTATAAAGTACTTTGTATTTTCTTTTGGATATTTTGGATTTTCAATAATTATAACTGCGCCACGGAGCGGTGTCTCAAATCTTTTTGAAAGCTGGTCAACTATCAGATAATCAGCATCATGAAAAGTCGGGTACATTGAGGTGCCGTTCACTATATATGGCTGAGCTATAAAGATGCGAAAGGGCACCACCACGAGGAGCGCGCAGGCTACATATATAAGGAAAGAGAGGATGGAGGACGGCTCCTTCTCTTGTGTTTTTGGTTCCTGGCTAGAGTCGTTTTCCATAATTATGGGCTGAATTGAAGACATTTTATACAACAATGCCGTTTGACACAAGTTTTTGATGGTTTAATCTTAAATTTATGAATTATCTCATAGGACTAGGCAATCCAGGCGAAGAATACAAAGACACCCGCCACAATACAGGCCGAATGGCACTCGAGTCATTTGTCAAAAAAATAGACGCGGATGGCTTTGCGTATCACAAAAAATCTAACGCCGAGGTAGCGGTGGGCACCCTAGATAAGGAGAAGGTGACTCTGATTTTGCCGGATACATTTATGAACAAGTCGGGTGCGTCAGTCGCCGCGTTTGTAAAGCCACTCGCGAAGGGCGCAAAGAAAGGATTGGAAAATGTCGTTGTCGTCTACGACGATCTAGACCTGCCACTCGGTGTGATCAAAGTCTCTTATAACAAAGGCACCGGCGGACACAGGGGACTTGAGTCAGTAGCTAAAGTACTCAAGACAAAGCAGTTTGTCAGA
The DNA here is from genome assembly GCA_964483435.1 of uncultured Candidatus Saccharibacteria bacterium. GTDB lineage: Bacteria > Patescibacteriota > Minisyncoccia > Phycocordibacterales > WO2-35-19 > CAZHJF01. Next base: position 1,574 of record CAZAAO010000070.1, read on the forward strand.
GTGCGAGTTGGTATTTCACCTGCGACAGCAAAAGGTGCTGCTAAAAAGCCGATGGGGGAGGAAAAGGTGCTTGATTTCATCCTTGGCAAATTCAAACCATCTGAAAAAGACGAGCTCAAAAAAATATTTAAAACTGTAAACGATGCGCTCGAATGTATTGTGAGCGAAGGCTACGTAGCTGCGATGAATAGGTTTAATTAAAGAGGGCCCCTCACCCGCCCTATCGGGCAAAAACAGT
>CAZAAO010000071.1:0-1747 GCA_964483435.1 uncultured Candidatus Saccharibacteria bacterium
GAAAGCCATAAGTCACCCAATCGTTTGTGACAAATTGTACGGCGGCAGCCACCCTTGCAATAAGGATACATGCCTTGGCTTCGATCGACTGGCTCTCCATGCCAAATCCATAAACCTCGAACTTCCTAATGGTATCTATATAAATATCGAGTCTCCATTACCTCTTGAATTTGAATCAGTCCTACAGCTTTTGAAAAATGGCTAAATTTCGAGTAATATAGCGATATCGCTATATGGAAGAAAAGAAATTCCCAAAATCAAAATACGCCGAGAGAGAAGAGCAGATTCTTGATTTTTGGCGCGAGAACAAGATTTTCGAAAAATCTCTTTCAAAAGAAAGTCCAAAAGGTGAGTACGTTTTTTATGAAGGCCCTCCGACTGCAAATGCGAAGCCTGCACTTCATCACCTCGAGTCTCGTGCGTTCAAAGACGTGATTCCTCGTTTCAAGACGATGCAAGGATTTCATGTGCCTCGCAGAGCAGGGTGGGATACGCATGGTCTCCCAGTCGAGCTTCAGATAGAAAAGAAGCTTGGCCTTACTTCCAAAAAAGATATCGAGAAGTACGGCATAGAAGCTTTCAACGCAGAGTGCAAGGCGAGCGTGCACGAGTACATTTCTGATTGGGAAAAGTTTACCGACCGTATCGGCTACTCGGTAGATCTAAGCAAGGCATATTATACTTTCAACAATTCATATATAGAGTCAGTTTGGAATATTTTGAAGAGAGTAGAAGAGAAAGGGCTTTTGTATAAAGACTACAAAGTCGTACCTTGGTGTCCGCGCTGTGGCACAGCTCTTTCGTCGCATGAACTTGCGCAAGGTTATGAAGATGTAAAGGATCTTTCAGTCTATGTAAAATTTGAATTGAAAAACGAGCCAGGGACATACATCCTTGCTTGGACGACTACACCTTGGACCCTTCCCGGGAACGTCGGTCTCGCCGTAGGAGAAAAAATCGAATATGTAAAAGTAAAATCAGGCAATGATCTACTTGTGCTAGCCAAAGAGCGACTAAGCGTACTCGGAGAAGGGATGGAGATAGTAGAAGAGCTCAAAGGCAAAGATCTTTTGGGACAGGAGTATAAACCTCTCTATCCGTTTTTAAAGGAGCAGCTTTCGGAGTCAGAAAAAGCAAAACTTGAAAACGCGTACAAAATATACGCAGCAGATTTTGTAACTACCGAAGATGGTACTGGTGTCGTACATACTGCTGTGATGTATGGTCAGGACGACTTCGTGCTCGGCACAAAAGTAGGTCTACCTAAATATCACCTCGTACAGGAGGACGGGCATTTCAAAGAGGGGATGGATTTCCTTTCTGGAAGATTTGTAAAGGATGAAGAAGTGGCAGTCGATATCATCAAAGATTTGGCGCATCGAGGACTTTTGTTTAAAAAAGAAAAATACGAGCACTCATACCCTCACTGTTGGCGATGTAAGACTCCACTCATATACTACGCGCGCGACTCTTGGTACATAAGGATGTCAGAGCTTCGGGACGAGCTCGTCAAAGAAAATGAAAATATAAATTGGGAGCCGGCTCATATAAAGGAGGGTCGTTTTGGAGAATGGCTTCGCGAGATCAAAGACTGGGCTATTTCACGCGAGAGATATTGGGGTACGCCGCTTCCTATATGGGAAGGTAAGAATGGTAAGCGTATAGTTGCAGGAAGTATCGCAGATCTCAAAAAATATGCCAAAAAAAGCGGCAACAAATATTTTGTAATGCGCCACGGCGAAGCGGA
>CAZAAO010000072.1:0-1583 GCA_964483435.1 uncultured Candidatus Saccharibacteria bacterium
CGAAAATAATTGCCAAAAGTATCAAAACCAAAAGCGCTAGGATGATGTATTGCATGGCATAATATTATCAAAATTTCCTCTCTTTAGGTACAAAGAAGGAGGCAGTAGTACTACATCTGCCTCCTATTGGAACACACCGACTGCATAACCACGACCCACTGTCTGATCTTCACGTCTAAACCCAACGTGATAAGTAGGCCCGTGACCGTTTTGGTTTTTGACGATACATGGAACGATTTTCTTACCTTCATGCTCTATTACCGTACCAGTGCATAGAAGAAGTGTCACGCGATCAGGCAAGCTTCCATTTTCGATCATGGTGATTGCTGTTTTTAGATCAAGAAACCGCTATGTGTTGTTTGTTCGACGGTTGTATTCGACGACTGCGGCGACCGTTTTTTCGTGAGCTGGGTGGGAAAAACTAACGTGCCTGTTTGAAAATTTGCCATTTCGGCAGGAACTCAGGTACCTAAGAATGATAGGATCAACTTCTATCATTTCACCTCCAAAAAAAGATTACAGCAAATTAAAGCAGAGTACAATAGTTTGAGGTGTTAAGAAGTATTTGCTAATATGGACGCATATTAGATTAAAATTGGTCGCGCTTTAATCGACGTAGCGCGCGACATGATTTCGCCAAATCACATGCATGAAAATATTCAGTCCCAAATCAAGGACGCTCTAAGAGCCAAAGACCAAGTGAGACTCACTACTCTCCGTGGAGTACTTGCTACTTTTACCAATGAAGCTGTCACCCTCGGCCGTACCCCTCAGGACAAGCTTAGCGACGCAGAAGCTCAAACTGTAATAAAACGCTTAGTAAAGCAGCGCAAAGACTCGATCGATCAGTTTGATAAGGCTGGGCGCAGCGACCTAAGTGACAATGAGAAGGCAGAGCTCAAGGTACTAGAAGAATTCCTCCCTCCTCAAATGTCTGAGGATCAGATTCGCGAGATAGTAATGCGCAAAAAGGACGAGATGCAGGCTGACAAATCCAAAATGGGTGTATTCATGGGTGCAGTGATGAAAGAGATCGCAGGTCAGGCAGATGGAGCACTTGTCAAAAAGATAGTCGAGGAAGCTCTCTCCTAATTTTTAAATTTATTTGGATCCGTATTTTGCTTGTAGCTCTCGAGTGTAAGCTTTTTGAATTGTGTTTGAAGATTTTCTATTATTTTCCATTGGTGCATTATTTCCTTGGTAGACGGGAAGAGAGTTTGATCCCCCATCATGCAGTCGTAGAGCACTCTCTCGTAAGCGTCAGGTATAGTGCTAGCGCCGTCCGCGTATTTGAAATGTAGCTTGCGTGGCTCGATCTTGCTTTCAAAGCCCGGCACCTTAAACCAAAAAAGAAGTGAGATACCCTCGTCCGGCTGAATATTGAACGTCAAAATGTTTTTTTCTTGCAAAGTAAACTGATTTGGCAAATATGTTTTTGGGTCGGGATCTTTGAAATAGATTTTGATCTGAGTTTTGTTTTCGTTAAGTGCCTTACCACTTCGAAGCCGCACCCGGAGGCCCTTCCAGCGTTTATCACTTACCCTTAGGCCTACTTCAAAATACGTCTCGGTGTCGCTTAGAGT
>CAZAAO010000073.1:0-1550 GCA_964483435.1 uncultured Candidatus Saccharibacteria bacterium
ACGAAGCTCCTGCGATAGAATACCCAGAAGAGGAGATCAATGCAGACGACATACCGTTCTAACAATTAAAAATCTACCTCACCCCCGACCCCTCTCCTTGCAAAGGAGAGGGGAGGAAGTGAGAATAAACTAAATTTATGACAACAAAAGCACAATGCTATTTCAAACAGAATGGCATCCACCACATAGACTATAAGGACACAGAGCTTCTCAAGAAGTTTCTAAATCCTCATGGCAGAATCCTCGGTACTCGTCGAACTCATGTTTCCAAAGAGTATCAGCGCAAGCTCGCTCTCGCTGTAAAGCGCGCTCGCTTCATGGGACTTCTTCCATATATAAGTAGATAACAAAAAATCCCCGTAAGGGGATTTTTTGTTAGGATTTCGCTCGCCTAATTTTTTAACGTCGAAAGTTGCTACTTTCGACATCTCGCTCGCCTACGCTCGCTCGACGTATTCGCCGGTCTCGGTATTTACTCGGATGATCTCACCTTCATTGATGAAAAGGGGGGTGTTGACGTATGCGCCGGTCTCTACTTTGACTTGCTTCGAGCCGCCTTGAGCGGTGTTGCCTTTGGTGCCGGGTGGCGCCTCTACCACTTTGAGCTCCATCTTGATTGGAAGCTTGACCCCGATGATCTTCTCGTCAAAAACCATAGCCTTGGCTACTGTGTCTTTCTTCAAAAACTTACCAGGATTGCCGACTTGGTCTTTGGTGAGTGCAAATCGTTTGCCAGGGTTGCCTACCTCGTGGAACCAATATTCACCTTTGCTTTCGTAAATAAACTGGATGTCTTTGTTTTCGATCTCGGCTTCTTCAGCTTTTTCGGACTGATGGAAAGAGTATTCGGTCACGCGGCCGGTGATCATGTTTTTGAGCTTGGTAGCGTTTACCGGCTTGCGCTGCTGTTTGCGGAATACATGAGAGTCGATCACTTCCCACGGCTCCTCATCAAAGATGATGAACTTTCCGACTGTTATTTCGTTATATTCAAGCATGACGTTTTTTAACGAGCGAAGCGACTATAAAAAACGTCACCCCGCATTATTTTTGCTGATAATTAAATTTAGCAACATGCGTGGCCGAATAGGCCAAACCTTAAGACCGAGCATGTTGCCGATAAGTACCTCACAAAGCTAAATATAATTGCTTTCAACGATGTGAAAAAGCAAAAATAGTGCTGGGGTAGCTCCAAAATAATACTTAATTTTAGGCCCAAAATCTACTTTACAAATTGACATATATATGTTAATATATAAGCAGAGTGTGCTTATGAACAAACCTGCTAAAAAAAGTGCCAAAATTCTATTGTCCGCGCATAAATCCCAGTGCGCGATGGTGTTGGTGGAAATGATAAAGCCAGGGATCCGGTTGACGGATTTTCAATGGTACCATGTCGCGGTGGAGATTGCTCGCATCCAGGCGGGGGCCAAGACGGGGGATCATTTAGTCCCTCTTATTATACCATTGGCGACGTATCTCAATAGTCTCAAATAATAGCCGGCAAGGCGCAGGAAATCGCGCCTCTGCCGGTTTTCTGTTTTTATTAT
>CAZAAO010000074.1:0-1519 GCA_964483435.1 uncultured Candidatus Saccharibacteria bacterium
CATAATAGATCCGGCCGCAGGTAAATTCTCCCCCGGAGCCATGTGGCTCCGGGGGCTAATATTTTAAGAATGCCCTACACTCCATATGGAATGTAGGGCACCAAATGGCTGCTACTTAGACATGAAGCAAGAGAATTCTAGTGTGGAGATCTCACCAAATTCAAACCTTGCTCATAAGTAACGACCGGAAGAGCAGAGCTCGCAACCGCGGACAGGATGCCACCAAATGTTTCCTTATCCGTACAGTAATAATCTGGGCAAGGTGTCCTAATTTTGTGAAAGAGCAGAATTAACCAGACTTTGCTACTTCGCGCCTGATCTATCCAAGAGCTCACCTCTGAAACGGTCGTGTTAGTGTTGACTTCCTGAATCTTCACATCGTATGGGAAAGTGCCCATTGGGTTAAAATGCTTTTCAGTTTTTCGCACCGATGTGAAATACGCCCGCTCTTTAGCTATACCAAGCACTCGCGCATTGTAAGCTCCAAAGGGTAAAGCAAATGATTTTACTGCAAAGCCGTTTTCCACAAAAAACTTCTTGCTCCAGTAGTATTCATCTTCCATCTCCACCGGTGACAAAGTCGTCATATCACGATGGCTAACAGAGTGAGAAACGACTTCCCATTGATTTTGAGCCATCTCCTTCAAGTGCGAGACCCTCATGTATGTAGGATCGTCAGATTTGAGATAATTGACCACAGCCGCCTCTACCCCCACAATCTTCATCAATCTCATATTGAGAAAGGCTTCATAGTGATCGATATAGCCATCGTCAAACATCATTGTCACTGATCCTTCGAAATTACCTACTTGGTATTCTGACACATGAACATCATCAAACCATGCAGTGCCGGCGACTGCGCCTCGCCGAAGACGTAGCTCTAGCCACTCGATCGGCAGCGAGCCATTTACCAAGTGAGCCGTATTGACGCCTATGTATGTCCAACCAGAGCTTCCAACGTTTTTGGTTTTATAGGTTGTTGGGCAATACGAGAGTTGGCTTTCCGACAAGCTCATAAATTTGACTCGACAGTCAAAGGAAGCTCCCAGATTGTCGGTTTGAATGTTGTCTATGTTTTCAAACTTGATCCGAGCTGTGATAAGGATTGGCACGTGAACAGGTTGATAAAAATATATCCTCTGAACAGCTCCGAGAAGGCTCGTCGGCGGCCCACTGAGCTGCAAAGCGTAGCTCCTGTCCCATCCACCTACAGCGAGGGGCACTCTCTCGTATCCATCCCACGCCGGTGTCCAATTTGCGGCACGCGTAGGAAAATATGGATCGACCGTTTCAAAGGAACCATTAGCAACCCTGTTCGACTGTGCAAAAAACAAGGTGACAAAAAACAGCTGCATTGCAAGAACTCTCATTACACTTCCCTTTCCTTATGCTTCGTATTTCTAAAATTCGCGTTCTTATACATTCCAAATAAAAGTATATACAGACAGCATGAAATAGAGGTTAAGCTGTCGTTAGATACAATCCGATTAAATAAAGTTTAAAGATATTTTGTGACCCT